>CAYPZM010000138.1:0-6278 GCA_964414825.1 uncultured Cytophagia bacterium
CACATGAATTTTGGCAAACCTTTAGACGAGACTATATTACCGAGGCCGATATTGCGCGCATTAAAGAGCTCGGTTTTAATACAGTGCGACCGGCTATGAACTGGCGCTTGTTTATGGATGAACAGAGCGGAAAGTTAAAACAGGAAGGCTTTGACCTGATCGACAACCTGGTGGAATGGTGCCAGTTGCATCAGGTTTACATTATTCTTGACATGCACGGCGCGCCCGGCGGCCAAACCGGCGCCAATATTGATGACAGTGCCAGTGATTTCCCCGAGTTGTTCACCAACGACACCTATCAGGACTGGTTTGTCGATTTGTGGGTGGAGCTGGCCAAACGTTACCGCGATGAGCCCATTGTTATCGCGTACGATTTGATGAACGAGCCATTGCCCGAAGAATTTAATATTTATAATAAAGAGCTCGAGCCCTTGTACAAACGTACGATCGCTGCCATTCGCCAGGTGGATGAGTTTCACATGATCACCCTGGAAGGCGCGCATTGGTCAACGGATTTTTCAATTTTTGGACCACCGTTTGATGACAATGTATTTTATCAATTTCACAAATATTGGTCGCTGCCGGATACGAAAAGCATTCAACAGTACATCACCTTTCGGAACACGCACGACGTGCCGCTGTGGTTGGGAGAAAGTGGTGAAAATAATTTGTCCTGGTATTGGGCCGCATATCAGTTGTTTGAAGATCACAACATTGGATGGCTGTTTTGGCCCTGGAAAAAAATGGATACGGAAAACACACCCTATTCGATTAAAAAGCCGCGGGATTGGGATAAAATTTCCGAATTCAGCCGTGGCGGCCCCAAACCGAATGCCGAAGAGGCACAGCTCATTCTCAATCAATTTTTGGAAAACATCAAACTGCAAAACTGCGAATTTTTCCCGGATGTGGTCAACTCTATATTTCGTCGCGTCCCGGCACGCATTCAGGCGGAAAATTATGGCCATTTGGGCAGCGAGCGCTCCTTTTTTGTGCACGACAACACTACGCAGCCGGAGTTTTATCGCGTCAATGAACCGGTGCCGATCGTCAAGTTAGAGTCGGATGAGGGTGACAGTCACCGACGCGATTCTTCACAATATGCGGTGCTGTTAAAAGAAGGCGAGTGGCTCGGATATGAAATCAACAGCAGCAAAGACCAAATCTTGAAACTTATGGTCAAAGTTCGGGCTTTGGAAAAAAATCCGGCCATGCATTTTGAGCTTGATGGTGAGCCGATTGATCTGAGCAGCAATTACAGTCAGGAGCAGTTTTATTACAATCACAGCAATCCCATAACTATAACCAGCGGCAAACATGATCTCAGAATGGTGATTGATGACGGCAGCGTCATTGTCGATTGGTTCGATTTTAAATAAAGGTACACGTTGACCTACCTGGCGATACTGACAATTGTTTTGACGGCACTTTATGGCCTGACCATTATTTTATTTTTAATAGGATTGATGTTTCCTCAATTTGGCGAGGTCTCCGAACAGCCAAAGGTATCGGTGATCATCGCGGCGCGTAACGAGCAGGAAAATATTGGTTCTATTTTAAATGATTTGGTTCAACAGAATTATCCGCAAGATCGATATGAAATGATCGTTGCCAACGATCATTCGACCGACGATACGGCGGCTCGTGTTCGGAAACTGGCAGACCAACACCACAACATCCGGCTGTTGGATATGGGCGACATTCCGAAAAATTTTAGCCCGAAAAAATTCGCCATCCAAACGGCGGTGCAGATGGCGCGCGGCGACATTATTTTGGCGACCGATGCCGATTGCCGCGTCGGACGAGACTGGGTCGCCACAATGGCTTCATATTTCAAACCGTCAGTCGGATTTGTGATCGGCTTTTCGCAATTTGGCGCCAGGGGAGAAAAGCAGTCTTTAATTGAAAATCTGCAAACGTTTGATTTTGTTACACTGATGGGCGTGGCCGCCGGCACCACCAATCTCGGCTTTCCCATGGCTGCGTCCGGACAAAACTTGGGTTATCGCAAGAGTGCGTTTAAAGAGGTGGGCGGCTATACTCGCGTGGCGCATCGCGTGTCGGGAGACGATGTGCTGCTGATGCAGTTGATTCGAAAATACACCGATTATCGCATCGTATACGCCTCGGACGCGCCATCGTTCGCCATTTCGGAGCCGCAACCGACACTCGAGTCGCTCATCAATCAGCGCAAACGTTGGGCCTCGAATGGCGCTTATCAGTTAAAGCTAAATCCGATGTTTTTCATGTATTTGATGCAAGTGTTGCTGTTTAACGCCGCCTTGCTTGTTGGCATCCCGGCGGCATTAATCGTTGGCAAATATTTAAATGTAATGCTGCTGTGCCTTTTTCTTCGCGTGTTGTTTGAATATGCCATTGCTCTGCGCAGCGCCTTTTATTTCAATCGCACCGATGTGTTGAAATTTTTCCCGTTGTGGTTTGTGTCTCAAATTCCCTACATCGTGGGTGTCGGGATTGCCGGAACATTTGGCAAATTTAACTGGAAAGAGCGCTACCACAGCGCCGAGGTGAAATGATGCGGCAATTTGATCAACAAAAAATATGTTCTCAGAAATGGCGCGGGCTTTATTATCTTTTTTGCTTCATAGTGTCCTCTCCCCTGTTGGCAGGCGATTGGACCACTTTTCTAAATGAACGCCTCGAGTACGATATGATCTATCAAGGTTTAAATTCGGTTGAATCGCACATGTGGGTCGAACGCGAGGATTCGTCCACGTTTAAAATTATCTGGACCGCTAAAACGCGGCCTCTCTATTCTCTGTTATTCAACATCGATAATCGATACGAAACATTATTTCACGCCGTTTCTCAACAATTAATTGAAACGCGCAAGGATGTTCGGCAAAAAAATATTCAGCAGAACTGGCGCACCACATACCAGTGGGATACGCTTTTGGCGGTAACCGGCAAGGGATGGTCGTGGCCGGCAGTCGGACAATCGCAAAATGTGTTGTGGATGCTTTATGATTTGCGCCTAAAGTCACTGGCCGCAAACGATACCGTGTCGTACATTTTGGATGTGGAAAGTCAAATTTGGCAAGTTAAAGGTGTGGTAAAACCTGCTTCAAATTCTGATATCCATGAGCTTTCGATCTTGTTCTCCTTTTCTCCGGTTCGTCCCATTGTGGCGCGCAAATGGAAAACGGATATTTTGACCAACCGCCTGGCTCGTGAAAATGCTTCACTTTATATTCAGTTGGGGCCACCGCCGGATCGCGTGCCGCTGCTGATCCGGTTTGGTACCAAGGACGAATCGGTCGAGATGAAACTCGAGAACCGAACGGTTGGGCAGTGACGTGGTCTTTGTCTGCATTCTTTTACTATTTACCATTCTTTATTCGATTTTGGGCTTAACGCTGCGTTTAGCGTTAAAGCTTCCTCCATGCGCATCGAAGAGGCGGCAGCCGCACGTCTCGGTCATTGTTGCCGCGCACAATGAGGCGTTGCATCTGCCGACCTGTCTGGAATCCCTGCTCAAGCTGGACTATCCGCACGATAAATTGGAAATACTAGTTGTGGATGACGATTCCACGGACAATTCGGCACAAATTATTAGCAGCTATGCAGCCCAATCAAAGATTTTAACCTCAATTGAATTAAATCGAAACAACAAGATAAAACCCGGCAAATCCGGCGCCTTGCTGGTGGGTATTGAAGCGAGTCGAGGCGAGATTATTTTTATCACCGATGCGGATTGTCACGTACCACACTCCTGGATCAAAACAACATTGAGTTTGTTTGAAAACCAAACCGCCCTGGTAGGCGGATTTACGCTCATCGATTTTCACTCTGCGAATTTGTTGTCCCGCATTCAAAAAGTGGATTGGCTGTTTTTATTGTCCGTGGCTTCAGCAGCTTCGCAATTGCGCAAACCGGTAACCTGGGTGGGTAATAATTTGGCATTCAAAAGATCGGTTTATGACCAAGTGGGCGGATATCGGAAGTTAGAGGACAGTTATGTGGAGGATTTTGCGCTCATCAACGCCATTAATCGCCAAACCGAGTGGAGTTGCTTTTTTTACCCGTCACCGGACACGCGAGTATTTACATTTCCCGCACAATCAATCGCGCAACTTTATCAGCAGCGCAAGCGCTGGGCCACCGGCATTTCTCAAGCCCGGCCGTTTGGCTGGCTGTTGATGGCGAACGGCTTTTTGGCTCATGGACTGATTTTTCTGGCGCTATTTTGGGCGCCGCCGTGGGCGCTTGGCTGCTTTTTCGTTTTGACGATGATTGATGCGCTTCTCATCAAAAAGGCCAGCGTTTTGTTGAATTACAAGACCAGCATCATTGATTTAATCTCGTTCAAAATTTATTACCTCTTTTACACGATCTTGCTGCCAATAGTGTTGCTCTTTGACCGCCGAATCGTCTGGAAACACGAAAGCTCGCACCATGTTTAAATTGCCGCCATTGCTGCTGCACTATTACATCACCTATCGCTGCAACTGCCGCTGTTGTTTTTGTGATATTTGGAAGCTGCCGCAGCATCAACACCATTTTGCTGATGTGGCGGATGTTGCAAAAAATCTGCAATCTGCTCACGAACTAGGCGTGAGATTTGTCGATTTTACCGGAGGCGAGCCGCTGCTGCATAACGATTTACCGCATTTTCTGCTCAAAGCCAAACAACTCGGTTTTCGCACGTCTATTACCACCAACTGTATTTTGTATCCGAAACAGGCAAACGCGCTCAAGGGAAATATTGATTATTTGCATTTTTCGCTGGATGCCTTGCACGCATCAAGTCACGATAACCTGCGTGGCCTCCCCACGTTTGACCGCGTTATGGAAAGTTTAGATGTAGCACGCCAAATGGGCGAAACTCCGGATATGCTGTTTACAGTTACGCCGCAAACCGCTCGTCACATCAAACCGCTGGCCCTTTTTGCGCAGCGATTGCGATTGATGCTCATCGTCAATCCCGTGTTTGCGTATGGAGAAATGGAAAAAGCCGAACCCGCTTTTTTAAAAACGCTGGATGCCTATCGGGCCACTCCCTATGTTTATGTGAACACGGCGTTTCACAAACTGCGCCGTTCAGGCGGCAACCAAATTTCTGCGCCGCGCTGTCGTGTTGTGGATTCGACGATTGTTATCTCGCCGGATAACCAGCAAATTTTACCCTGCTATCATTTTCGACACGGGGCTGTTGATATCGGCGCGATCGACGCCAAAAACCCATTGCTTGCTTTGCGTCAAACGGGTGTTTGGAAAGAGTTTCGCAACCATCAAGGCCGTTGCGCCGAATGCCAGGGCTGTCATGTAAATTGTTATTTTGATCCGTCTTTTTTTTATCAGCTTGATGTTTATTTTTGGTCGAGTTTGCTGGCTAAAGCGCGTTATTGGTGGAATAAAAATCTGCGCAAACGAATTGAACAGAAAAAACCGGACGAGCGTCCGGCTGTGGAAATTGCTCACGAAATATGGGAGACGCATGGTTTTTCCGATTGATTCGCACTGGCTCCAATTTGTCCTGCCCATTATTCTTTATGCGGAAATCCATTTCCGCATCTTTAATCTGTTCAGTCGATATTACAAACGAGAGCCCGAAATTGTAGCCGATGTGCCACACCGCATTGGCCCTGGAAATCCGCTGCCGATCCTGCTGATTATCAAAGACGCGCATCGATTCCCCATTCACCTGCTCAGCGTTCGCGTTGAGGCAGCCACGGATTCACAATCCACATTGACCAAACAAAAAAGTTACAACGGTCAAAAAATCGATTCCCCATTTTGGTTCGATCTGTTTGAATGGGATGACTCTGAAACCTGGCGCGGCGAATTTAAGGTGAACGTACAGGTGATATATGAACTTGGCGGCAAACGAAAGTCGTGTGTTAATGATAATTACAAATTGACTTCGCATGCACCATTTGACCTATTTTGTGATCCGCACTCGTTGCCACGCCAGCCGGGATGGTTTTTTGGTGATTTGCACACGCACAGCCATTTATCCGATGACCAAGTCGAGTTTGGCGCGCCCTGGCGGGTGAGCCGCAAAATGGCGAAAGCTATGGAACTCGATTTTTTTGCCAGCACCGATCATTCGTATGATTTGGATGATGCGCTGGACAATTTTCTGGTCAACGATCCAAAGTTGCCCAAATGGGACATATTGTGGGATGAAACGAAAAAGTTAAATGACCTGGATTCGTCGTTTGTCATTTTGCCCGGAGAAGAAGTTTCGGTAGGCAATTACAAAAATCAAAACGTTCATTTTCTGGTATTGAACAACAGGGAATTTTTTCCAGGAT
>CAYPZM010000138.1:6288-11842 GCA_964414825.1 uncultured Cytophagia bacterium
AGGATGGGGTGACAGCGCCGAACAGTGGTTGCGCACCAAGCCGCAGTTTCAAATTTCCGATATTTTAAAGAATTTGGAAGCCAATGCTCTTTGCTTTGCCGCGCACCCGGAGCTAAAGCCGCCGTGGCTCCAAAAACTGCTATTGCGTCGTGGCATTTGGGAGGATCAGGATTATCGGCAATCCGGTTTGCACGGTGTTCAGTTTTGGAATGGCGATACGGAACAATTTTTAAAATCCGGGTTGCGGAAATGGATCGATTTGCTGCTTCAGGGCCGGCAGCTCACGCTAGTTGCCGGGAATGATGCGCATGGCAGTTTTAACCGATTTCGGCAAATCGGCACGCCGCATATAAGCATGCGCGAACATCACAAAGAAGTATTTGCCAAAGTGCGCACCGGCGTATTTATGCGAGAACCGTTTTCGCAAAAATCGCTGATCGAGGCATTACAAAAAGGTTGCGTTGTGGTATCGGACGGCCCGATCGTGTCATTCCGAATGCGACAAGACGAGAAAACGTATGAGATCGGGCAAACCATGTCATCGCAAACAGCATTTTTTTCAGTTGACGCATCCTCAACGCCTACTTTTGGGGAGCTAATCTCGGTAACTTTGGTGATGGGATCAATAGCGGACAAAAAAGAAACCCAAAGACCGCTGCTGCAATCTTTGGGTTTATTTCAGTTTACTCACAAAGAAGTGATAAATGAGCTACCGGCGCCCGGTTATGTGCGGTTAGAAGCCGTTTCTCAAATCGACAAACGCCGGTATTATTGTTTTACCAATCCCATTTATCTTAAAACAGCTTAATTTTTCTGATGATCCGTTTCAAGCCGCGACCAAAAATTTCCGGCTCAATTTCAATGTGACGGTCATCCTCTTCCCCGACGCTGGTCGTTTTGACCGTATCCAGCGTTTTCAGGTAATCATGAACCACAAAGCGTTCATAATTGCTCATGTGTGGCAAAACCACCTTTTCGCGTTTTTCCACAGCCTCATCCGCCTTTTTTTGCGCGTATCGTTTCAAATTCCCCACCGGGTAAACGCGCAACTCGAATTCTTCATCTCCCAGTCGATAGGTTTTGGTGACAATTTCCGGATTGTTATCAAACTGGCGATGCACCAGCTTGCGTTCGAATGCGTTGAGTTCCGGAATAACGATAGGGTCGATCGAGTCCGTTAGCTCTCCCTTGATCCGACGAATCAGACCCTCGATCTTTGGATTTCGTTCGTTTCTTTGGTGTCTTCCATTTCCACCCCCGGATCGACGTGAGCGATAGGGTCTTTTACCACGCGATGGTCTTTCTTGTTGCTTTTCCATATTTTTTTCCTTCAACTTTATATAACTGAATCTTCTCATAGGCTAGTTAAAAGTTTCGTATGTATTCCCCCAAACGGCCCATTGCTAAACGTAATGATAATATCATTTTCTGTTGCATGTAGTTTTAAAAACTCGACCATGTCCAACACATTTAAACGATGGCTGGTTTTTCCTCGGGCGCGTAAATCCATAACCAATGTTTCGCTCGAAAACAATAAATTCGGCGGCGCCTTGTCTGGTCGATGCACCGGCGCTACCAGAATAGCATCCGCTTCCCCAAAAGCGTCTACAAACTCGTGCTGAAAAACATTTCGGCGACTGGTTGCCGAGCGCGGTTCATACAACGCCCAAATTCGTTGCTTTGGAAACTGCGCTCGCAATGCGGCAAGCGTCTCTTTCACCGCTGTAGGATGGTGTGCAAAGTCATCATAGAGTTCTATACCACGAACCGTACCTTTTAGTTCCAACCGCCGTTTCACGCCTTCAAACGAAAAAATGGCGTTTAAAATGGTTTGCTTGTTAATTCCAACAAATTCCGACACCGCAACGGCGGCCAATGTGTTGCGAATATTGTGCTCTCCCGGAAAAGCACTGCTCGCGTGTCCCCAAAAGTCGTTTTTAAACACAATGTCAAACTCGGTTCGAAATCCGTTGATTTGCACATTTTGGGCTTGCCAGTCCGCATGTTCTGCTTTTCCAAAGGTTACGACCGGACAATAGGCATGTTGAGTCACCTGCAACACATTCGCATCATCGCCGTTGATGACCAGCACTCCCGAACGCGGCACCAAATTTACAAAACGCTGGAAAGCCAGCTTGATGTCATCCAGCGAATTGTAAATATCGGCATGGTCAAATTCGATGGAATTAATAATACCAACATCTGGCAAATAGCGCAAAAATTTGGCGGCCTTGTCAAAAAACGCGGAATCGTATTCATCACCTTCGATGATAAAATCCTCGCCATCACTGACTTGAAAGCCACGGTTGAAATTTTTCGGAATCCCGCCAATCATAAAATTTGGATTCCGGTCGGCATTTTGGAAAATCCAGGCCAGCAGTGAGGTGGTCGTTGTTTTTCCATGCGTGCCGGTCACAACAATGGAACGTTTGCCGCGAATAAGAAAATCGCGCAGGGTTTCGGGCAGTGACATGTACGGAATATGCCGGTCGAGAATCTCTTCAATTTCCACATTGCCGCGCGAAATGACATTGCCGACAATGACCATATCCGGCGCCGGATTTAAGTGCGCCGGATCAAAGCCATCGAACACCGGGATGTTTTGTTGCGTTAAAAAATGACTCATGGGTGGATAAACACCCTCGTCGCTTCCGTACACCTCATAACCTTTGGTTTTTAGCATGGCCGCCAGAGACGCCATGGCGGTACCACAGATGGCCAAAAAATAGATTCGTGATTTTTTTTTCAGTTCTTGCACCGTATTCTGCTAGAATTTCTTGTTCAATGCTCAGTTTCCAGAGTGTTCAGAATCTGGTTCGCCCGATTTTGCAGTTCTTGAACCTGCACGGCACTTTTTTGTTTTGACAAATATTGCAGCGCCTGCCGTACTTTTGGCGCGTACACTTTAACCATCGAGATTTCGGCTCTCTCAAATCCCTCGAGGTATAAACGTAATGCTTTTGTCAGGCTATCGACGAAAAACGCCTCGGGTTCACCATTGAGCTCGGAGATTTCGGCGTCCTTGTAAAACAGCTCTGCTGCCGCAATAAAACCTTGCCAGCCGAGCTCCGGGGTATCAAATCGCGCCACCAACTCGTCAATGGGCGTCTCGTAAAGTTCTCCGGACTCCATCTTTAACAACGTTCGAAATGCTGCATCGATTTCAGCATGCGCACGATCGTACTGTTTTAGCTCTTGGTTAAATAGAACCTTGGCCATAACTACCGAGAGCTGCTGGATCATCCGCATGATGTAATCGCGCTCGTGCATTTAGCCCTCAGGTTGACACAAACGTTTTCATGGCCGTATAAAATTTGCTTAACGGAAATCCGACCACGTTGTAAAAACAGCCTTCGATACGATCGGCAAACACCGCGCTTTGATCCTGAATGCCATAAGCGCCGGCTTTGTCCATGGGGCTGTTTGTTTGCACATATCGTTCAATTTCCCAATCTTCGAGCGGACGAAAATGTACGTTGGTGACGTCAAAATCACTCAGCGTGCGATTTCCCGGTTTTTCGATCAGCGTAAAACCGGTAAACACGCGATGAATGCGGCCCGACAGTTGTTTGAGCATGCCTCGCGCTTGCTGATGATTATGCGGTTTGCCAATGATATGGCTATCCAACACCACAATCGTATCCGCGCCAATGACAATGCCCTGTTCCACCGAGCTGGCCACCTGCTCGGCTTTGGCGCGCGACAATTCGAGCACATGTTTTTCTGGCTCCGGAATGTTGATCGAATCCTCATCAAAATGGCTTGGAACCGTTTCAAACTCGAACCCGACCAGTTTGAGCAACTGTGCTCGTCGCGGCGACTGCGAGGCGAGGATCAATTTTTGCGAAAACATTTTTTCCTGGATTTGGCTCATTTTGAAATTTTATCCTCGCTATCAAGCATAATCGTAACCGGACCGTCATTAAAAATTTCCACATTCATGTGCGCACCAAACGAGCCGGTAGCTACGGTCAAGCCGCTTTTTCGTAATAACTCAACATATTTTTGATACAGCGGGTTGGAAATATCCGGGGCCGCAGCATCAGTAAATCCGGGACGGCGACCGCGGCGGGTATCCGCATACAACGTAAATTGCGAAATGGCCAAAATCTCCGCATGTACATCCAGAGCGGATAAATTGAATTTACCATCGCTGTCGCTAAAAATTCGCAAATTGATGGTTTTATTTGCCAAATATTCCGCATCCGCTTCGGTATCGCCGGTTTTGACGCCGAGCAGCACCACCAAACCGGCTCCGATTTGGCCAATGACCTGATTTTCCACCGTGACCGAGCCGTGGGTCACGCGTTGTACCAGAGCTCGCATTATCTTGAATCGCTCGCAGTTTTAATCTTTTGGAAATTTACCAGCGGCCCGCGTAAATCGCGACCAGGCCGACCAGCATATCCGCTTTGAGCACGGCGCTTAACACACGTAATGTGGAACGCGCCTCGGTTTTCCACAGAGAGAACAAGGAAATCAGCAGCACTGTGTTAACGCCAAACGCTACAATGATCAGATACCACCGGCCGTACACCTGCATCACAAACGGCACAATGGTCACGGCAATAAGCGTGGTGAACAACACCGTCGTAAGAACCTTTGCCGGACGCATGCCGAATTGGATAGGCAGTGTTTTGGCCTGATAGAGCCGATCGCCTTCCACATCCTCCATGTCTTTAATAATTTCGCGCCCAAAGTGCATCAGGAAAGCAAAGATGGCGGGAAAAATTGCATTTTCTATATGCCCCACGGCAACACCGCCAAAAATAAACGCAAAGGCGGTTGCCAAGCTCACGGTAACGTTACCGATAAGCATCATTCGTTTAAAAATTGCGCTATATAGAAAAAGCAGCACGGAAAAAATAAACGCAATCAATAAAGCCTGTCGATTAATCAACGCACTGCTTGCCACACCCACGACAAAACAAACAATCGAAAATATTATAGCCTCGTGGGGTTTGACCTCACCCTTGGGCAGCGGCCGATAGGGCCGGTTGATGCGATCAATATCGAGGTCATACACATCGTTAATGGCATTGGCGGCCGCGGTGATCAGTGCACCGGCCAAGACCGCATAGCCTACAATCTCTAACGATTCGAATGTTCCACAAATAGCAATAGCAACGATGATGGATAAACTCGATATGAGTACATTTACGGGGCGCGAAAGTTTAAACAGTCCCCGCCATTTTTCCAAAAATCGGAAAATTCAAGCTCCTGATGTTTAGAATGTAAATTTTTGTAAATGTACGAGTAACCTGTTAAAAAAACAAGTGTATTTTATGACTCTCGTATCCCGTTCGTCCAGGGATTCTGTTCCTTGACGCTTAAAGCCGGTTTTCTTTTTTCATTTCCATTCAATGGCCAATGTGCCAATCCATTGCTCGTCCGGAATGAATTTCCCGGACGATCGATTTCTGCCTTGGATTTTGTGACGTTGTAAGCGTTCTCTAAACCGGATTTGGAATATCAATAAATTCCGCCTCTATTTCAAATTTTTTCGCCACAAACTCGCCCAGCGCTTTGATACCGAGGCGCTCGCTGGCATAAT
>CAYPZM010000139.1:0-11837 GCA_964414825.1 uncultured Cytophagia bacterium
GGCCAATCGGGAGCGCCAAAATCGTTGTGATCGTTATGCCGATAATGAGCGCGCCGCGAATCCGCAACACCACTAAAATTGATGTGATCGCCAATCCCACTAAAAACGTGATAGTAATCGGATTCATCTCCCCCAGTCCAACAATCGTTGCCGGATTGGCAACGATAAAATTCGCATTCATAAAACCGATGGTAGCAATGAACAGTCCGATGCCACAAGCAATGGCATAACGCAATTGTTTGGGAATGGCTTTGACAATGGCAGTGCGAACATTAAACACGGACAAGACTATAAACACCACACCGGACCAAAACACCGCACCCAGGGCCGTGCGCCAGTCCACTTGCATGCCGATAACGACCGAATACGTGAAAAACGCATTCAGCCCCATGCCCGGCGCAATCACAATCGGGTTGTTGGCATAAATTCCCATGGCAATGCTGCTGAATGCGCTCACCAGTACCGTTGCCGTGAGCACGCCGGCAAAGGACATCCCGGTCTCGCTGATAATGGCCGGATTGACCACAATGATGTACATGGTCGCCAAAAACGTGGTGATGCCGCCAATGACTTCACTTTTTATAGAGCTATTGTTCGCTTGTAGCTTGAAAACATCGCTCATAACGCCTCCCGTTTAAAAGATCCACTTTACTCCTAGCGTCGGCATAAATTGTACTTTGTCGCCAAAGTCCGGCAAAAAATTGCGGCTTATTTCAACTTCGCCTCCCAGGCCCAGTTGCTTTGTGGCCATGTACCAGAGTTGCGGCTCGCTTTGCAATATCCATATTTTGTCGCCACCGAGGTCTTGCGACCAGAAATCTAAATAGCCAGCAAATACCAAGGTACCTTCCAGCCATTCTTTTTGCCATACCAACGTGAGTTGAACGTCGGGTGCATCCGAAACATCCATATATCGATAAAGCAACTCGGTTTGCAGGTTGAACACGCCAAAATCGATTGGATAACTGACACCGCCCAGCCATACCTGGTACAGCGGCGCGCCCCAATAGGCAAGTGTTTGGGTTTGACGATCTTCACCAATCACCAGTCCGTCATTGTACTCGAGCTTGGCGGATAACTTGTTATTCAACACCGGCAGCGTAAAATACCGAGCAATTTCCCAATACGCCAGGTTGGCAGAGCCTCGATCAGAATCGTAATCAAAATCCACAAACCAGAACCAGGCGCCTGCTTCAGTGGGTTTGAACATTTCCAACGTGGATGTGATATAGTTGCGGTTTTCGCCAAAATCGTAATGAACTTGTAAATGTTGCCCAACAGCAGGCAAACCAAAGAGCAGCATTAAAACTATCGAAATAATCTTCACCTTTACCTCCGTTTTAAAAAAAAGTTAGAAAAATCTTGCTTAAATTCCAAGAACGACTATACCTACAGCGGTAAATTTGCTATATTCTTACGATTACGTAACAAACGGCTCGATGAATTAATTTGGCCATTTGCATCGATTCGGTCAAGCCAGAAAAATAAAGGCCGCAAAACCAAAGTTGAAAAAGTAAAAGCGAGCGATTTGCCGAAAGCCGAAAATTGTATTATCCGGAATTTGTGGCGCACTTTGGCTATCATCCGGTGATGGTGTGGAATCTTGGCAAGGAGAATGGCTGTGGACGGATTTTGGTGAACCTTGGCAGGAGCCGGACAAGGATTGGGTGGCTTTCTAGAAAGCTTAATACAATTAGGCGCTGGATGACCGATCGGCTATCCATTTTTTTCAAATTTACGGCCACTGATGCACACGTATTTTTGCTGATCTTGATACGATCGTCCGGGATATTGATCCCGGACGGGCAATTGCCGGGACAGACATCCCAGAGCAGATAGATATTAATTGGACCATGTTCGGGTGTGAAATATTTGATACGCATTTCATCCGTGCCAATCAGTGGCTATAAATTTGTCCGAACTCATTGAATTGCCATTAATGCAGATTTGACTCCCGGCATTAGATACCTCCTCCTTGTGTTCAATTCCTTTTATTTAAAGTGAATTTTTCGTACTTTTTAATCCCTCCTTTTGAATAGCGGATAGGATGTATTAGAAACTGATGAGGACGTTAATGCAACGAAAAACAATACTGCTTGTTGTAGCGGTACTAGTTTATATGTTCCATTTGCCGGCAAAAGCAGACTCTGTAGAGTTGGAACAATTTTCAGGCGTCAAAAATCTAAAAATTGGCGGGCAATGGTTTATTTCGTATGAAAACGGTCAATTTCGCGGTGGCGACATTAACCGATTTATTTTGAATCGCGGTTATCTGGTGGTTGAAAAACAGCTCAGCGATAATTTGCTTGCGCGAATCACCCCCGATGTCTCGGTTGATGAAGAGGGCGACGGTCGTGGCGATATTGAAATGCGCCTTAAATATCTCTATTTGCGCTATAAACTGCCATCGCTGGGATTTATTACGAGTCCTCATGTGGAAACCGGTATCATTCATCGCCCATGGTTGAGCTTTGAGCAGTCCATCAATCACTATCGTGTGCAAGGCACGATGTATTTGGAACGCGTGCGTATATTCAATTCTGCGGATTACGGCGTTGCTTTTTTTGGCTCGTTTGGCGGGCATTTGGATGAGGAATATCAAAAGCAGGTCAATAAACAGTATCCCGGAAGATATGGCAGTGTTTCGATTGGCATTCATAATGGCGGCGGGTATCATGCTATTGAAGAAAACAACAACAAAACCATCGAAACCCGCCTGAGCATACGGCCTTTGCCCGAGCTGCTTCCGGGACTGCAATTTAGCCACGGCGGCTGTTATGGCAAAGGCAACGAGCCGGTAGAGCCGGTTTGGAATTTAAATGTGGGCATGGTGTCGTATGAGGCGCCGTTGTTTACATTCACCGGGCAATATTTTATTGGACTCGGAAATTCCTATGGCACTCTTTTAGATGCCGAGGGCCAGTCCATTGAAAATTCCGGCTATTCGCTATTCGGTGAGATTCAATTGCCGTCGCAAACATTTAGCTTATTTGGACGTTACGATTATTGGGATGCCGACCATCCCGATGCCACGACGTTTCGGGTGATCTCTGGTGTGGTTTTTCATTTACATGAAAAAAGCAAACTGGTGCTTAGTGGCGAGTACTATGATGACAAACAAGATCAGGTGGATCCACTTACCACGTTGCTCAAATTTGATCTTGAGGTGAAATTTTAAAGGGTATGAAACGCTTTACTGTTGAAAATTTTGTCTATTTTGATCTCGAACCTTTTAGCGTGTCTGTAAAAGCGGAACAATGCCTGGGATTGTTGGGCCCCTCCGGCTCTGGCAAAACCCGATTGTTGCGCGCTCTGGCCGATCTCGATCCGTTTGAAGGAGATATCAAACTGAATGGAACCTCGGTGTCGCAATTCAAGCCGCCGGATTGGCGTTGTTCGGTCACGTTGCTGCCTGCCGAAAGCCAGTGGTGGTTCGATACGGTTGGGCCGCATTTTTCAGAGTATGATGAAAACATTCTGCAGCGATTAGGTTTTGACGATTCGGTGATGGACTGGGACGTGAGCCGGCTCTCAAGCGGCGAGAAACAGCGTTTGGGACTGTTGCGCGTGCTGGCCTTACAACCCGACGTGTTGCTTCTCGATGAACCTACGGCCAATTTGGATTCCAAGTTTGTCGAGCAGGTCGAGTCGATCTTGTCCGAATATAAACATCAACATCCGGCCGTTTTGTTTTGGGTGAGCCACGATTCCACACAGCTTAAACGCGTGGCTGATCGTGTTTATGAGATCCGTGGCAAACACATCCGAGAGGTGCAGCTATGAGTCAAATTATTTCTCTCACAGCCTTGGATCTGAGCCTTGCGGCCATTCTGATCGTGTTGCTGGCAGGATTGACCATTGCTTTGCATTTGCAAATCTGGAAAAGCATTGTTGTGGCCGCCCTGCGCACAACCGTGCAACTGTTGCTCATTGGGTTGCTGTTGGAATGGATTTTTGCGCAAGCGGATTTTGCTTTTATTTCCCTCATTGCTCTAATCATGCTGGTGGCTGCCGGACGTGAAGCAGCAAATCGACAAAAACGCCGATTTAAGGGCTGGTGGGGATTTGGTTTCGGCACGCTGGCCATGTTTTTGTCGTCTTTTACGATCACGTTTCTCGCACTGGTGTTTGTCATCAACAATCAGCCCTGGTATCAGCCGCAATATGCCATACCGTTGTTGGGCATGATGTTGGGGAATACGATGAATGGCATCTCGCTCGGACTCGATCGTTTGACCACTATTGCCTGGCAGCAGCGCGCCATCATCGAAGGCCGGTTGATGTTGGGCCAATCCTGGACCCACGCCATCGGCGATATTCGTCAAGATTGTATACGCGGCGCGCTTATCCCGATCATCAACACCATGTCCATTGCCGGATTGGTGAGCTTGCCGGGCATGATGACCGGGCAAATCTTGGCCGGAAATGCGCCGCTTGAAGCGGTAAAATACCAAATTTTGATCATGTTTATGATCGCTTCGGGAACGGGATTCGGTTCGGTGGCTGCGGTGTTTCTGGCCTCGCGCCGTTTGTTCGACGAACGACAACGTCTACGATTGGACCGGCTCAAAACGTAAGCTCCCGAAAATAAGGAACATTCGTGTTCATTCTGATGTTAGAATTTTATCTTTTTGAATAAAGCCAAACTGGACAAATGCAAGAAATTGGAACCATAGTTTCATTGCGCGGCAACAAGGCGCTCATTCAAGTAAATCGCGGTGACAAGTGCGAAGGTTGCAACGTGTGCCACGCATTTGGTGAAAACAAAATGCAGCTCGAAGCATCCAACCGCATCGACGCGCAAGTGGGAGATGTGGTGCAAGTTGATATAAATCCGGGCGATGTACTGCGCGGTTCGGTTTTGGTTTTTTTATTTCCGCTGGCCATGATGATTGTCGGCTACTTTGTCGGCATGCGTTTTTCCGTCAATGGCACCGAAGGCGCCGGAATTTTAGGGGCGCTGGTGGCTTTGGCGCTATCTTTTCTGGTTGTCAAATTCTTCGACCGATCCGAACAGGATAAATCGGAAGATACGGCGATAATCACCGATATTGTTCAAAAGTGTTAACGCACTAAAAAAGGATACCCTATGCGTAGGATTTTTAAATATTTCACTTTACTGTTGTTTGGTGGAGTTTCTGCCTTTGCGGCCCACAACGATGTGAGTATCGTTTCCTCTACGTCACAACAAATGATTCTCGAGGTGACCATTCCGGATTGGATTGAGCGCGACATCAATGCCGCGTCTGGGTCCTACAAAGCGTTTACATTTAAAGACGCGGAATTGTTGGGCGAAATAGGCACGCCGCAGCTTCCGGTTAAAACTCTCACTCTAGGTGTTCCGCAAAACGGCGATATGAGCGTTCAGGTTTTGGATTTCGATTCGGAAACCCTGCCCAATACACGCCTGGCTCCGATCCCTTATATCAAACGCACGGATATGGACGTGCAGTACACATTTGAGCCGGACGAGCGAGTCTATCAACAGAATGAAAATTTTCCTGCAGCGGTCGTTTCAGCCGGAGAGCCGTATCCGTTTCGTTCGCAACGTCTCGTCAAGCTACAAGTCTTTCCTCTCCATTATCAGCCGCTGCAAAATACGGTGCGCAAATATAATCGAATCCGTCTTCAAGTTACGTTTACTGGAAACGTTAACAACTCGCCGCAAATACAACCTCAAGAAAATGAATTTGTCTATGAAAAATTACTTTTAAACTATGAGCAAGCGCGCGCCTGGAGAGCTGTGCCGCCGCAGTCTCTGTTGCGCAAAGCCGCGACCAATTCCTTTCAAGGCGAAAATTGGTTCAAAGTAACGATTACGGGCGATGGCACCGGCGGCATGGAAGGCATGTACAAAATTACCGGCGCCACTCTGCGCGAGGTGCTGCAAAAAGAAAACAAGACGCTTTCCTCCATCGATCCCGCAACCATCCAAGTGTTCAACAATGGCGGCCGTGAACTCTCGCACGATGTGGTGAACGCCAAAAATGATACGCTGGTCGAAAATGCCATCCTCGTGGTCGGCGGTAACGACGGCTCATTTGACGAATCCGATTACATTTTGTTTTATGGCCGCTCGCTGGAGGGCGAGGAATTTGTCGAAAATCGCAATCAATTTCGGCATTATATTCATCCCTATAGTTATAAAAATGTGTGCTGGATAACCTTTAACGCCCAGCGCGGCAAACGTATGGAATCGCTGAGTTCATTGCCGACAGACGGCTTGTCCCCGCAACCGCATTTTCGCGATTTGGCCTGGATTGAAGAAGAGCGTTACAATATCTACAACTCGGGTACCGTTTGGCTGGGCCGCGAGCTCACCAATCGCTCCAACACCTATTCGGTCAGCTTTGATTTGCCGGGTGCAGTGCCCCAGGAGCAGGCCGAGTTTCGATTTTCACTGGCCTCGCTTACATCGGGTCGGCACTATTTTTCCATGTATGCCAACGGCAACAATCTCGGCCAATACGAGCAAAGTGGCGCCACCTATAGTTATGCGCTGAATCAAACATCGTTTGTTGCAGACGGCGTGCTGATGAGCGGCGAAAATACCGTCACGGTAAATTATAATATGAGTTCAGATGCCGCGTTTTCCTATGTCGATTACATTGAGCTGGAATACCGCCGAGCCTTTCAAGCGCTGGATGATAGGTTGATTTTTACCGCGCCGCTGCAAAACGAGCCGGCACGTTACCAAATCTCCGGATTCTCCCGAAGCGATATTCGCGTATTTGATGTCACAGATTTTGCCAATGTCCGCGAAATTCGTGCTGAGGTGAATAATGGCGTGGTCGATTTTGCCGATCAAAGCAATATGCTCGATACCAAACGCTACATAGCCGCCGCACCATCCGTGTTTAAAAATGTGGGAGCCGAAACCATAACGCCGGAAGATATTGCCGGTTTGCGCAATATGGCAGTGAATGCGGATTATATCATTATCACGCACGACGATTTTTATCAGCAAGCCCAGCAACTGGAAAGCTTGCGCGAAAACTGGAGTCCCAAAGACCGGCTGGAAACGCACGTGGTAAATTATTCGGATGTCATCAAAGAATTTGGTTGGGGCATTGAAGACCCGGCCGCCATTCGCAACTTTTTAGCCTGGGCGCAGGACAATTGGGGCTCGCCGCAATACGTACTACTCGTGGGCGATGGCCATTTTGATTACAAAAACATCCGCAAACAAAATGTACCCAACTTGATCATTCCGTACGAAACCGAAGGCACGTATGAAAATTATACTCGCGTAACCGACGACTGGTTTACCTACACCGAGGGCAATGACGCGGGCATGCAAATGGCCATCGGCCGGTTGATTGTGCAAACCGTGGACGAAGCGCAAAATGTGATCAATAAAATCATCCAGTACGAAACCCAGCCGGAATACGGAGAGTGGTTGAAAACCGTGACCATCGTTGCGGACGATGAATACACCAACGATACCGACTGGGAAATATTGCACACCGACCAGGCGGAACGATTGGCCGAGCAGTATGTGCCGGATTTGCTCAATGTGAATAAAATTTATTTGATCGACTATCCCGCCGTAAAAACGGCCAGTATTACGGGGCGCGAAAAACCGGCGGCAACGCTCGATTTGTTGGAGCAAATCAATCGTGGCTCTTTGATCATCAACTATATTGGACATGGAAATGATGAATTATGGGCGCATGAAAAAGTGCTCGATCACACGCGTGATTTTTCAAAGTTTGAAAACGGCAAGCGTTTGGCCATGTGGGTGGCAGCCACCTGCGAATTTGCGCATTGGGACCAGCCGGTGGATCAAAGTTTTGCTGAAAGGATTTTGGGCGCGCAAAATCGTGGCGCAGTCTCTATGGTGTCCTCGGCGCGGCTCGCTTATGCGGATGACAATGCCGCGTTTAATTATCTGCTGTATCAATACTTGTTTGACGGGTACGAAGAAACAGGCCGCACCGCGCGTGTTGGCGATGCGGTGATGCTGGGAAAAGAAATCAAAACCAATCGCCGTAATAACGAAAAATATGCCCTGTTTGGTGATCCGGCCATGCGATTGTGCGCACCGCAGTATCGTGCGGTCATTAACGACATTACGCCGGATAGCATTCAAGCGCTGAGCAAAATGCAAATTTCCGGCTATATTGAAAATCAAGATCAAATGCTGGCCGATTATAACGGTAAAATGTTGGTTCGCGTGCTCGATACACGCAAGGGTTATAAATACGAAAGCCCCTCCGGTGTCAACAGCCGCACGCTTTACACCGAAGGCAACACCATTTTTCGAGGCCAGGCAAAAATTGAAAACGGCGAATTTAATGTGCAGTTTATTGTGCCCAAAGATATTTCCTACGGCGGCGGTGATGGCCGAATCAGTCTCTACTTTTGGGATGACAACTCGTCCGGTACCGGCTACCGGCATGGCCTTGGCGTAGGCGGAACGGCTGTTGATTTGGTCGACAATCAAGGCCCAACCATGCAAGCTTATTTTGGTGATCCCTCGTTTGTGCCGGGAGATTACGTATCTACGCGACCCACATTGACTGTGGAAGTAGCTGACAGTTTGAGCGGCGTCAACACAGCCGGCGATGTTGGGCATCAAATTTTGCTCACCATTGATGAAGATTTTACCAACTCGATTGATGTGACCGAATATTTTACCTACAACGAAGGCAGCTACACCAACGGAAAGTTGAGCTATACGATTTTGGATATGCCTATTGGCGAGCACATAATCCAAGTAAAAGCCTGGGATAATTCGAACAACTCGTCCATTGTGGAAACGCATTTTGTGGTGATTGATGATTCGGAGCTCAACGTGCGCAATGCGCTCAACTATCCCAATCCCATGACCGACGAGTCTACCTTCCGCTACGAGCTTAGCCAGGATGCCCAGGTGTCTATTAAAATTTTTACGGTTGCCGGCCGCTTGATCAAAACATTTGATCCCATGCCCGGAAGAGTAGGCTATAACATTTTCCCGCAATCCTGGGACGGCCGCGACGAACAAGGCGATCCGGTGGCAAATGGAGTGTACCTGTATAAAATTTCCGCAAAATCCTATACCGAAACCGAGACCTTGACCGCCGAGGCGGTAGAAAAGTTGATTGTGGCGCGGTAAAAAACGCAACCCAGTCGAAAAAACCAAGTCACTCCCGCGGCAGGCGGGAGTCTATTTTTAAAAGAATTATGGAAGCTTGTGTCCGCAGACATGACTTGGTTGCAGATTTTTCGACAGCTTGTCCAATGAGTTTGCAAAAGGGAAAATCAAAAGAGGGAGACATTTCACATACACATTGATACACGGCGACTTTTTATCAAAGCCGTTTTCATCCACTTGAATTTGGAACCATGCAAATGGCAGGAGGAAGAATGTCTTGTATCAAATGTGTGTGGTTTACATGTCTGATGTTTTCGATCACGTCCGTTGCCGGCACCATCTCTGACATTTCGGTTTTATCCATTTCTTCAACCCATCTCACTCTACAATTCACGCCGCAAACCTGGCAATCCAACACGATTCAAACACCCCAAGGCGAACGACAACAGCTTTCATTTTCCGGCTGCTCTTATGCCGGTTTGACTGGCGAGCCGCAACTTCCGGTTAAACATATTTTTGTAGCGGTTCCGGAAAATGCCAATATTTCCGTTTCAGTTCAAGAATCCGATTATCAGCTTTTGCGCAATATACAATTGGCACCGCATCCCCGCATGAAACGTGAGGCAGAGGGATATAGGCTGGTCTATTTTGAAAATGATACAACCGTCATGCTGCCAGAATTGGTTTCAGCAGAGGAGCCGCACTTTTTTCGCGACGTTCGGGTGTGCCGCATCACGTTTTGCCCTTTGCACTATGAGGCTGAAACGCATCAAGCCAGGCAATATTCCAGCATCACGGCAATTGTTCGCTTTTCCGGATCGTTTCCCCCCACGATTGAAGCCTCTACGGATGAGGTTTTAAACTCTCTTGTCGTAAATCCGCAGCAGATTGTCAGCCGCCGCTCTCGGTTGTTGAAATCCCAACCCACATCGTTTGTGGGCGATAACTGGTACAAACTGTTTATCGAAAATGCCGGGCAAACCTGCGAGGGCATGTACAAACTCACCGGAGCTACGTTAAAAGCAAAAGGCATTTCCCTCTCCTCCATCGATCCAACGACGCTGCAAATCTTTAATAACGGCGGACGAGAGTTGGTGGAGGACGCGCGTCTGGCCAAGAATGATACGCTCATCGAAACGCCCATTTGGGTTTACGATGGCCATGATGGCAGATTTGATGAAAACGATTATCTGCTCTTTTACGGCCGCTCGTTAGAAGGAGTCGAGTATGACACTTCCGCCGCTCGATTGAAACACTATACGCATCCCTTTGACACCAAAAATGTCTATTGGCTAACCTTTAACAAACAAACCGGAAAACGGATTCAAACGCAGTCCACACCCGTTTCTCCGGATTTGGAGGTGATTCAGTCCACACGCGATTTAAAATGGATTGAAAAGGAAAAATATAATCCCTTTGGTTCCGGTGTGGTTTGGCTGGGAAGCGAGCTCTCCAGTCATGCCTCAACCTTTAGCTGGACATTTTCTCTCGACAAACCGATTTTGTCCGAACACACCGAATTTCGCTGCGCTCTGGCATCCTTCAGCTATGGAGATGAATTTTCCATATTTGTTAATGGAAATCTGGTTGGACAATGTAAGCAAAGTGGGGATGACGAATATATCCATTGGGCCGACCACTCTTTTGTCGCCAACGATGTGCTGATGAATGGCGACAATAGCATGACAATCAGTTACCAAACACAATCCGATGTCAAATCCGCATATGTGGATTGGCTGGAGGTGGAATATCAACGGTCTTTATCTGCCATCAACAACACGCTGTCGTTTTGGTCGCCGCTAAAAGATGGCCGCGTGCTGTATCAGTTAAGCGACTTTACGAAAAACGTGCGCATTTTTGATGTGTTGGATAGTGAAAATGTGCGAGAATTGACGTCTGAAAAACTGTCGGATACTGTCATTCAGTTTGCCGATGAGATTTCGTCCGTTTACCCAATACGATATATTGCCGTATCACCTTCCGCCTATAAAACCATTTCTGCGGAAGATATGAGTGAACGCATTGAAATTGCCGGTCTGCGGCAAGCAAACAGCGCCGATTATATCATTATCACCCATTCTGGCTTTACTTTGCAAGCCGAACGTTTGAAACAGGTGCACGAATCTGCTCCTGCTGAAGAGCGAATGAATACAAAAACTGTGTTGTATCAGGACATTCAAAACGAATTTGGTTGGGGCATCCAGGACCCGAATGCGATTACCCATTTTTTGGCTTATGCGCAAGAATTTTGGGGCAATCCGCGTTACGTGTTGCTATTTGGTGACGGCCATTTTGATTACAAAGACATCCGCAATACCAAAGCGCCCAATTTTATCCCGCCATACGAAATCGGCGGTTTGAGCATGAACAACACCCGCGCTTCCGAGGACTGGTTTACCTATACCCAAGGCAAAAATGCTGGTATGCAAATGGCCATTGGACGATTGCCGGTGCGAACACTCTCCGAAGCTAAAGCCGTGGTGGACAAGCTGGAATCCTATATAACCGAGACAGAATTCGGCGAATGGCAAAAATGCTGTGTTGTGGTGGCGGATGATGAATTTAATAGTGGCGGTAGCTTGGATATGCGAGATCATATACATACGATTCAAGCTGAACGTTTGGCTGAAGAGTATGTGCCCGATTTGCTGGATGTGAAAAAGCTTTATCTGATAAATTATCCCTATGAACGAACCGCAAGTGTTTCAGGTATCACCAAACCGAAAGCGACTCTGGATTTGTTAGAGCAAATTAACCG
>CAYPZM010000140.1:0-764 GCA_964414825.1 uncultured Cytophagia bacterium
TGGTGAGCCCATAAGAGCTCGATTCGATATTGCAGCCATCGTAAATGGTGCCATCCGCAGCCAACAATGCAGCACCTACGGGGAAGCGGGAGTACGGCGCAATTGCTTTTGCTTTTGCGCTCTGCGCTTTTTGAATCAGGATGTCAAATTCCATATAGTATTCCATCGGAAAAAAAAATCCGAAGCTGACAACGCTTCGGATAGAACTCACAAACCACCTATTCGATTGCTTAAAAAGGCAAATCGTCCCCTTCTTCGGGACTTGGTTCGGCAACGTGGCTCTCTTCCGGCGGGGATGATGGAGCAGAGGCAGACGAATCGCGCCCTTCCAACAGTTGAGCATTATCCGCAGTAACCTCCGTCATGTAACGTTTTTGGCCATTCTGATCATCCCAGGAACGCGTTGTCAATTTACCTTCAACGTACAATCGCGTACCTTTTTTTGAATACTGTGCCAGCATTTCGGCCAGTTTGCGCCAGGCGACAATCCGATGCCACTCGGTATTTTCCACATAATTGCCGTCTTGACCTTTGTAACTGGTATTGGTGGCCAGACTAAGATTTACAAATGCAGCTCCCGAGGTTGTGTACTTGAGCTCCGGATCCTGCCCCAAACGTCCAATCAAAATCACTTTGTTGACGGTGCCTTTGCTGTCGTATGCCATAATTTATTTCCCCCTTTTTAGGTTAAGGGTTTTGTGAGTTAGGTGTAAAAAAATCATAACAATATTTTACCTCTTTTTCAAGTACTTTTTCTCATTTTT
>CAYPZM010000140.1:774-11821 GCA_964414825.1 uncultured Cytophagia bacterium
GATTGTCCTACTTTTTTGAAATCCTATATTTAGGCAAAGTGCACGTTTTTTGATGTTTTGCATTTATTAGCAATCAACAAAAATTCCAAACACGATTATGCCTATCGTGCTTTAGTCGATATCAAGAACCGTATTGATCT
This sequence comes from uncultured Cytophagia bacterium, assembly GCA_964414825.1. Lineage (GTDB taxonomy): Bacteria > Zhuqueibacterota > Zhuqueibacteria > Residuimicrobiales > Krinioviventaceae > CAYPZM01. The sequence continues at coordinate 915 of CAYPZM010000140.1, forward strand.
CCATCGCGGAAACGGCACCTTCCCGAAGAATTCGCGCTGGCATTCTCGTAACATCAACAAGGGTTGAGGGAACGCTCTCGCGGGTCACACCGCCATCCACAATGATGTCCAATTCATCTCCAAACGCATCGAGCACTTGTTGCGCGTTGATTGCCGCAGCCTCGTCGCTGCGATTGGCGCTGGTGGAGACCAGTGGAAATCCCGTCTCTTTGATCAATTCCAGGCAAATGTTACAATCCGGAATACGAATGGCAATGGTTTTGGATTTGCTAAATGCAAACTCTTTTAAACGCGAAGAAGCTTCAAACACGATGGTCAGCGGCCCTGGCCAAAAATTTTCAATCAATTTTTCCGCCGCTTCCGGAATCGACTCGACCAACTCGCTAATTTGCACGGTGTCGCTGGCAATTAATATCATGGCTTTGCTACGGTCGCGATTTTTCAGTTGATAAATGCGTTCCACGGCATCACGATTAAACGAGTTGCAGCCAACACCGTACACAGTTTCCGTTGGATACCCGATGACACCGCCATTTTTTAGCACATCTGCCACGTACGCAATCATGGTGGGATCGGGAAATTGGGAGTTAATTTTAACGATATTGCTCATAGGCCTCACAGACTTTGTTAAACTCTAAAAATAGAAAAAAAACAGGAAAATCAAATCATTTTATCAGCAACCTTTTGATCCTGAAATTGCATATTATACAGTTGTTGGTAAGCGGGTGAGCGCTCCAACAGCTCGGCATGCTTGCCCACATCCACAATTCGGCCGCTATCCATGACCACTATTTTATCGGCATGCAAAATAGTGGACAGCCGGTGCGCGATAGCCAAAACGGTGCGGTTGTGCATCAGCTTTTCAATGGCGTTCTGCACCAGTTTTTCAGATTTAGTATCCAAAGCTGAGGTCGCTTCATCCAAAATGAGAATGGGAGTGTTTCTCAAGATTGCACGGGCAATGGAAATGCGCTGGCGCTGGCCACCGGAGATGGTGACACCGCGTTCGCCGATCATCGTGTCCAGACCATTTTCCATTTTCTGGATAAATTCCCAGGCATTGGCATTATTTGCGGCTTGAATGATATCCTGATCGGTAAAAGTCTCCGCACCATATCCGATATTTTTTCGAACGGTATCGTTGAACAAAATCGTCTCCTGAGTTACAATACCTATTTGACTGCGCAACGAAGTCAAATTTAAATCGCGCACATCAATACCGTCAATAATCAAAGAGCCTAAAGTGACATCGTAAAAACGCGGAATTAAATCCACCAGCGTGGACTTGCCCACGCCGCTGTGACCGACAAACGCAACCATCTCCCCTTTATTGATGGTCAAGTTGATGTTTTTGAGAACTATCGTTTCACCATCATACGAAAAAGAAACATCCCTAAATTGGATAGAATCGCTAAATGTGTTTAGCGGCACTGCTTTTGGCTTTTCGTAGGTTTCCGGCGGCATGTTCATAAAATCAAAAATGCGCTCGGCAGCGGCCATGCCGGACTGCAGTACATTATTCAATCCGGAGAGCTCTTTCATCGGCTGAAACAACATAAACAGAAATATGAGAAATCGCATAAAATCTTCGGCATTAATGCCTTGTCCCCGAAAGACCATGACGCCGCCATACCACAACAGAATAGTAAAGATGAGAACGCCAATAGTTTCGTTAAGCGGCGACGTTAAAAAATCAAGTCGTTTGGCGCGAAACGCCTGCTTGAAATAGTTTTGGTTGGTTTGTTTGAACTTTTCAATCTCTTTACGCTCTGCCGTAAACGCTTTGACAATACGAATGGAGGAAATTGATTCCTGGAAATCGCGCACAACCATGGAAATCTGCTCCAGCACCCGGCGGCTTTTTCGGCGCATGCTTTGGCCGATTTTCACAATGATAAATCCGCTAATAGGAATGATGAGCAATGTAGCAATGGTCAGCTTCCAACTGATCAGCATCAAAATGATCAGATAAATGATGATTTGCAGAGGTGCGAGAAATATTTTAACAAAACTGCTATCCAGCACGGTTTGGATGCTATTAACATCATTAAACACGACCGAAGTCAAGTTGCCGGTGTGCCGTTTATGAAAAAACGACAACGGCAATTTGAGCAGCGTCTCTTGAAGCTCATTGCGCAGTCGAACAACAATTTTAAGTTGCGCGTAATAAAAGAAAATGCGGTGCAAATAGGTGGACAAGTTTTTAAAGAAAAAGGACAAAAAAATGACAATGCAGACAACTTGCAATGTCTCATATTTATTGTCCTGCACTAAAATAGATTGAATGGTTGCTTTGAGTTTTTCGTACACGCCTTGATTGGCCAGTTGATCGGCAAGCCAATCTTCGCGACTTTCGGTTTCCGGAGATTCTTCCACCTGTTGCGATTGCTGATTGGCTTCGGCATGAAACAGCTCGCGTACAAAATCGGCAGATACCCACACGGAGATCGAGTTAAACAGCACAAATGTAATGGTAAAGAAAAAACCGATGGCTACCGATTTCCAATAAGGCTTGACGTAGGATAATATTCTCAGGTACAAATTCATAATGTTCCGGAACTTTGACGCGCTGGTTCAGTTTTTACACGTTTAAAACGATTTTAAAGGCGCGTTTTAATATCTTGATTCTTTAGCAAACTATTAATACCATAGGCTGTAAAAGTTCAATATAACGATAATTCATTCAAGATAGCAAAATTTTTTAGCCCTTGCTGCCGTTCAATAGGACTTTTTCATGAATATCCGTCATATTTTGGTATCGCGTCTCAGATTTATGGGCGATATTATTCTTACAACCCCTGTTTTGAGAAATCTCAAACAAGCGTTCCCCAAGGCGCATGTGACTTTTCTGGGGGAAACGCCGTTTGTCGAATTACTGCAGCATCACCCATTTGTTGATGAGATCATTGGGTTGGCCCGCCAAAACTCTAAAATGCCGGTTTTTCTTCATCTACTAAAAACTCGTTATGATGTGGCAATTTATCTTTTTGGTAATCCCCGTTCCGCCGTGCTCGTGTGGGCCAGCGGCGCGCGGATGCGAATTGGCGGAAATTTTCGCGGACGTCGACATTTGTTTACGCACAAAATTCAGGATGATGGAAAAATAAAATCTGCGGTTCAATTTCATTTGAATTATCTGACTCCGCTGCGCATTCCTTTAAAATGCTATGATACGCACATTGCAGTAACGGAAGACGAACGTTCCTGGGCCTTTGCCTACCTTCAAGAATGGGGATACGATATTGGATTGCCGCTCATAGCCATTCATCCCGGCGCCTCGTGGCCGGCCAAACAGTGGCTGCCCGAACGTTTTGCCGAATTAGCGGATAGGCTGGCAAGCGAAACCCATGCGCAAGTTTTTTTTACCATGGGCCCGGGCGAACAAGAGCTCTTGGATAAAGTGTTAAGCGCATGCACACATTCGTTTCCCAAACCCAGATTTCTTGCATTGCGCCAACTTGCTGCATTGCTGGCCCTTGCGGATGGATTTGTATCAAACGATTGTGGTCCCATGCACCTGGCGCCGGCAGTGGGGACTGCTACAATTGGTATTTTGGGTCCAGGCACGCCGGAAATCTGGTTTCCGTATCGCGAAGACCAGGGCCATCGCTTGATTCACCATAATTTGGATTGCAGTCGTTGCAACCGCGATTTTTACGAAACAATGGAGTGCATGAATTCCATCAGCACAAAACAAGTCTTTAACGCCATTCTGCATAGCACACAAAGCCGAGGAATTTCCCTGTGAACATTTTGATTTTCCAAACCGCATTTATTGGCGATGTCATCCTCACTACGCCATTGATTCGTGAAACGCACAATTTGTTTCCCGATGCAAATATTGATGTGTTGCTGATCCCCCAGACCGCGGAATTGCTGCAAAACAATCCATATATTCGCGATATCTTGATCTTTGACAAACGCAAACGCGCGAGCAAAGGGAAAGAATTTTTGCTCTTGGCAAAAACCATCCGAAAGCGTAAATACGACGTGGGGATCATCCCACATAAATCCTGGACAACCGCCCAACTAGCCTTCTTGGGCGGAGTAAAACGCCGCATTGGGTTTGCTGGCCGTTCTGCTGCACTGCTGTACACAGATCGTCTTCTTTTTGACAAAAGCAAACGACAGCTTGAACGCTACCTTGATTTGTTATCCCCGTTTTCATCCAAAGCCCAAAACATCCAAACCGAATTATTTTTTAATGAAACGAATGTAGAACGCGCAAACGAATTAGAACAAACTTTTGCGGGTTTTCCCAAAGTGGCCGTGGCTCCGGGTTCGGTTTGGGCCACCAAACGCTGGCCGGAAGAGAAATTTATTGCGCTTTTACAGCGGCTCAAACATCGAGAGATTGCTTTTATTTTTGTCGGCAGCCCGGCCGAGCGGCAATTGTGCCAACGCATTATAAAGCGTAGCACTGTAACGAATGCCGTAAATTTGGCGGGAGAAACGAGCTTGCTTCAAGCTGCTGCGTGTATCAAAAGCTGCGATTTTTTGTTGTGCAACGACAGCGGCACCCTGCACATGGCCAATGCTGTTTTAACCAATGTGGTTGCCTTTTTCGGCCCGACTGTTGAACGGTATGGCTTTGCCCCGTTTCGAGCTCAAGACAAAGTGTTTCAAGTTGATTTGGATTGTCGTCCATGCAGCTTGCACGGCAGCGACTCTTGCCCTCTCGGTCATTTTAAATGTATGCTGGATATTAATGTAGAAAACGTGGCGCGGTACATTGAAAACCGGTTATTAGAAATGGCAGAAATGTAGACTAGTACAACGTGTTTGGCTGTTTCGTCTGCTCCCACAACATCAAATATTTCATATACGCCGCAAACGCTGAATTGATGGCGAGGATGAGGCCGTGCTTGCCGTCCAAAAAACCGGCTTTGAACACATAAATGCGGACGAATTCCAACATCCCTCGGAACACAGCGCCGCACACGCTGGTTGATTTTCCGCGTTCTGCCTTTTCCAGCGCTCCCAAATGCGAATATGTTTCAATTTTTTGAATGTGAGATGTCAACGTCGGAAAGGTGTAATGCAATAAAATTTCTTCGAGCTCGTTTACCTGGCCTTGAAAATCCACGCCCTCGTGTACCGGCTTTTCGTTAAAACGGCCATATGTGCGGTTAAACAGCCGCAGTGGATAATCCCGGTTCCAACCGGAGTGCTTGATGAGTTTTCCCAAATAAAACGAGCGCCGATTAACGCGGTACGCAATCATCTCGTTTTCTGGTTGGTTCAGAATGCTTTGAATTCGTTCGGCCAACTTGGGCGTCATCTGCTCATCCGAATCGATAGAAAAAATCCAGTCGTTTGATGCCGATTCCACAGCGAGTTGCTTGGTGCGACCAAATCCCAGCCACTCGGTTTGCACAATGTTGCAGCCAAAAGAACGACAAACATCTAATGTTCGATCCGTAGACCCGGAATCCACAACAACTATTTCATCCGCCCATTTTACAGAGTTCAAGCAGCGTTCGATGTTGCGCTCTTCGTTCAGCGTGATGATGGTCACGGAAAGCTTATTCATACACCTCTATCCCCAAGTTGCCGGAAATCTTTTTAAAGCGTTCAAAAGCGTGCTCCGGATTGTAGCCATGGTCCCTGTAATCATTTTTCTCTCGCCAATCCCATTCCGGATTAAACATGTGGAAATGCGTGGGCACATAACCTTGCGGCGACCAGCTTTGCGGAGAAATTACGCCAAAAAATGCCAGGGTTGGTGTTTGTGTGGCCACGGCCAGATGGTTCACACCGCCATCATTACAAAACAGCATTCGCGTTCGTTTGAGCATAGCCGCGGCCTGGTCAATGTTCGTAGGCGGCAGCACAGGAGCGTTAAAAGTCATGGCGCTCTTCATCTCTTTCACATAAATTTCCTCGCCAGGTCCCCAAATAATGACCGGAGTCATACTCGTATGTCGCGCAATTTTGTCGGCAAATTCAGCAAAGTATTCGGATTTCCACGCTTTCGACCAATAGGACGCGCCAGGCGAAAAAAGTGCAATTTCCTTATGTTGTAAATGATGTTGAATCAACCAGTTGTCGATGAACTGTTGCGCCTCTTGGGAAATATAAAAAAACAAGCGAACCGGCTCCTCGGAGATGCCAAGCGGTTTTAGTGTATCGAACCGTTTGGCGGCATTGTAGCGCTCCGGCCCGTCTTTGGCCAAAAGATTATAAATCGGTCCGCCCTTGCCCTGTTCATTGCCCAACCGATAACGCGCACCGCTTAATGCCACTACCTGCGCCGAAGTGGTGGTGTTGTTGGAATCAACAATCAAATCGTAACGACGGCGATAAACTCGCCAAAACAGGTCCAGCCGCTTGCGCAAATAATCCTTTCCCGTACCCATTTCAACCGCAACAACATTAGAAAGGTACGGATTATTGAGCAGCAGGCGATCATAAGGTTTATAAACCAGATAATCAATTTGTGCCATTGGAAATCGCGCGCGAAGGGCCGGGAGATAGGCCGAGGTGAGCAGCACATCACCTAACGGACGCAGATGCACAACAAGTATTTTACGGATCGTTGCGGAGGGATCAAGTATTGCTTTGGCCATTGTTGTACTCGACGTATTCTTTTTCTTCGATGAGTGCCGATTCGGTTTGCATGTTGATCCGTTTTTTAATGTCGGCGCGTTTGTCATTGGTAAAATAAACATTGCGCGCCAGCTCGATAAATTCGTCATCAAACTCTTTTGCCGCTTCTTTGATGCGAATTTTATCTTCAATTTTCCATAGCTTGGTGTTGACGTGTAATAGCTCCTGAAACTCGGGCGACTTTTGGGTGATTTCGATTTTTTTCATGGATTTTAGCAGCACATCGTATTCTTTTTGTACGTTGGCAAACTTTTGCGGATCTTGAATTTTTTGCCGTTTGATGTGCAAAATTGTCACTTTATCCACAAGCTCGCCGTTTGAAATTTCAACTTTCACGTTTTACCCTCTAATTTAATTGTAAAATCGTCAGCTCTTCTTGCCCCAACGGATTTGCTACGCCGAACTCACAACGATAACCGCCGTTGTGAATTTCCTTTACGCGTTTGCGGTAATAGGTCAAATTGGGACGCTCTTCTGCCACCCGATGTGGTTCATGATACAGATGCAATGGATATTCGCGTAAAAACGGATTTTTACCGCGTACACCGGCCACATGTAACCGCCGGCCCAAATCGTCATCTTCATTGCCCCAACCCTGATAACGTTCATCAAATCCGTTCACCTGGTAATAATCCTCCCGAAAAACAGAAAAAAGACCGGAGCGCAGTTTGGGGCCGATATTTCGCAAATGCAATTTGTGCAAAATATAATAGTTGCGATCTTTGCGATACTGTTTCGCAATTTTTTCAAGTTGATCCTTTGTAACGATATGCTCAAAGTTAAACTGTTTAATGTGTTGATCGCTTAACGCTTCGGTTTGCTCTCGAGTCAACCGAATCGGCCAGGCTACTCGAAATTGACCTGAAAACGCGTCGCTCGTGTATGTTTGCACAAATTTTTCGGTTCCGATGATATCCTGATCCAAAAACAGCAAGAGATCACCGGTTGCCAAACGCGCTGCATTATTGCGCACTTTGGCAGCTCGGAACCCACGATGCGGTTGACGCACATATTTTATGGGAAACGGCATTTGCGTTACCGTAGGACGCAATAACGTTGGGATGTCCTGTTCGGAGCCGTCATCGGAAATAACCACCTCATCGGGCAGCCTGGATTGGCTGGACAACGACAGCAATGCTTTCCTCAGCAGCTCGGCTCGGTTATGTGCAGTGAATAAAACGGATAATTTCATTTTTGCTCTTCCGGATCAGCAGCAAGTGCCATTTCGGAATTTATAAAACGTCTTGCCACCTCCTTATCATCCTGATGAAAAAGTGCAATATCAAAATACTCGAAACGGCCTTGTTTTTGTTTGGTATAAAACAACAATTGCTGCATTAAATGTTTGTTTTTAATCGAATCGGAGAGCAAAAAGCGGCCGTAATTGTCAAAATACAAAATATCAGCATAACCCATATTTTCCAATGCTTCAAACAATTTAAATGCTTTGTTTAGCGGGAGAGTCATACAATCGATATCAAATTCAAAAAACAAAACCGGATGTGCATTCTGCAAAAATTCGAATCCGCCAGCTATGATATTCAAATCAAAGCCATCCGTGTCAATTTTAATCAGTTTTACGTTTAATGCTGACAAATGACGCTTTACAAATTCGTCCAGAGTAATCATGGAAATGTGTTCGGCTAACAAAGAACCGTCAATGGCCATCGAACCTTTATTTTCATTCAAAACGGACGACACCGTTTGATTCTTTTCTCCCAAATAATATTGATATGCCGATACCTTTTGAAATTGTTCGATGTTTTTTTGCAACATGGTGAAATATTTTTCATAGCCTTCCACACAAATCATGGGGAGGTCGATCACACTTTTTAGCAATGCCACGGTATCGCCAATATTGGCGCCAATATCCAGAAGCACCATATCCGGATATTTTTGCAAAAGGTGCTTGGCCAATCTTCCCAGGTTTGACGAATAGTGCGGCCATTCTTTTAAAATTTTGGGAAGCTGGTGTGAGCGATACAAATAGAGATCAAAGTTGCCAATGCGTTCCCTAATGATTTTGTCTTTGCGCGGCTCGTTTAATTTGGATCCCAAGAAACAGCCTCCTCCCGTGATTTTGAGATGCAGAACCCGAAATAAGATAATTAGGATTTCTGAATAATATGTTCATTTTGGATTCATTGCTCCGCACGCTAAAGTTTAGAGTCCGCAAAGGCTCGATGAGAATAATAATGGCCGATTTGTTTGCAAACTCTACGGGAATGCTAGTTTACAGCACTTTATTTTTCCTCAGAAACACGCCCATGTTAAGCCAAAATCGGTCGGCCTTTGAATAATAGTATTGGCGAAAGCGTTCTTTTTCCTCATCTTGAAGCGATTGCCATTTTTGATGCGTTGATACACCATCGTTTATAAAGACAGCCGTCAACACATCAAGGTGCGTGAAGGAAAGCTTGTTTTTTTCAAACGCGCGCACAAACCATTCATAATCTCCGGCAATTTTAAAAGACGTGTCATACAATCCGTTTTTCTCAAATGCAGTGCGTGAAAAAAAAGTTGACGGATGCGGCAAGCTGCCCATGTACATGGAAAGCCGGGTGCGTTTCGACGCGGCCCAAATAGATCCCTGACCACGAACCGGATCGTAAACCAAAAGATTAGCATACAGTATATCTATGTTTTGCAATGCTTTACTTTGAATGGTTTGCACAACGCTTTTTATCACATTGGCCTCTATCAAATAATCGCCGGCATTTATAAATACAATATAATCACCGCTGGCCGCGCGAACGCCCTTGTTCATGCCATCGTAAATGCCGTCATCCGGCTCGCTAATAATTTTTGTGATCTGTTCGCGATAATTGTAAATGAGCTCCAGCGTCCTGTCCGTTGAGGCGCCGTCCACAATGATATATTCAATATTCGCATATGTTTGTGACACCACACTTGTAAGCGTACGTTCGATTGAATGCTGCGCGTTTTTGCAAATGGTGACGATGCTTATTTTTGGCTCAAGCATTGTGTGACAACACCTCATCCACAGCTTGTTTTACACGCTGCGTTGTAATCGAATTGATATCCGGATGCGTTGAATATTCGGCGGAAACATTCTGAAACTCGCGGGTGCCCATTTTTTCTTGCAACGTGGGCGGAAATACAAAACGCACATGTACAAATTCCGGTGGATACCCGTTAAATCGAAATGCATGTGTTCCGCTGCTGATGCCCACCGTAGGCACGCCTAAAATGGCGCCCATGTGTACCGGCGCTGTGTCATTGCTTACCACAAGCCGCGCTCCTGCAATAATGTGCAAAAGTTGAATCAATGATGTCTGATTATACAAATTGATGGGATTTGAATCCACCGATTTAATGACAGAGTGAATCGCCTGTTTATCGTTGCCGGCACCAACGAGTACACTAACAAGGTGGTGATTTTTTTTTAGAAAAAAAACCAATTGATCAAAAAAACCCCAACGCTTGTTTTTATGACTAGCTCCCGGCGCCACAACCGCATAGGGCTGCTTGAGATACGGCTCGGTTTTCGTTAGCTTCAAACTCGGCTGCGCCGCTGGTATAGACATGTTGAGAATAGTTTGTGCAATTTCCTTGTTGCGATAAAACTCAAACTTGGGTTCCGAGTCGGTTGCCACAAGCTGGGTGTAAAATGTCTCCGTAACTTTCGCTTGTTGAGGCGTTTGATTGATCGTATTGCGCTGAACGCCAATCTTTTCCGCAGCCAAGGAGGCAAACACCAGCATATCCGCATAAATATCCGGGGTAAAAGTAGGGTGAAGGACCGTATTTATGTGGCGTGAATAAATGTCGTGCATGAACTGATAATAATAATCTTTGTGTTTGAGAAATTTATTTCGATTTAGAAAGATACAATCGTCGATCCACTCTCGATCCAGAGCTTGAACCAGCGTTTTATTAGCGGAATTCGCGCAGAGTATGAGGTGATAATCCGCATATTTCTCGCGATAATAGGGCAATAGATTTCGGAACAATAAATAATCGCCAATCAGATCCGTTTTGACCAGCAGCAAACGTTTTTTGCCATCAGACTGGCGGCCCGATTTGTGAAACGTTTGTTTAAGCAGCCACGGTTTAACAAACGTGTGCCACAACCGCCGTTTGCGAAAACGGTGACCCAAAGATTTGTAAATATCCAGCCAGCTCGATTTCAAGAAACCACTTCCAATTGCGCAAGATAATCGTTAAACGCTTGTTGTTTGCGGGATTGCATAAAATCCGCAAACTGATTTTTAGTTTGTTCAAGCTGAATCATTTTCTCCAGCAAGAGCACTGTGCTCACATTGTTCACAAATAGA
>CAYPZM010000141.1:0-11805 GCA_964414825.1 uncultured Cytophagia bacterium
GCAATTCAGCTTCGATCAGTTCTTTTTGCTTTTGCAAGGTTTCCCACTCGGCCTGACGTCGCATTTGTTCTTTGGCCACGTGAATGCCGCGATCAATCCATAAAGGCGTTTCAAAATAATCGTATTCGACATCCTCAAATGTCAAATCCTGAAAAACCGGAATGTCGATACCGGCGATATTTCCCGTGCCGGTGAGCAGCTCGTGAATTTCTATATATTGTGAGACGTCGACTGCGGTATCGCCAAACACATCGACCCACTGCGCGACTTCTCGTTCGACGCGTTCATTTTCGCGCTGCAAGTCGTCTATTTCTTTTTGAATGCGCTGAATTTCGACGAGCAGTTGTTTCTTTTTCAACTCCAGCGTCGGCAAATAGCGGGTGAAGCGTTTTAGCGCATCCTTTTGAGTTTTTAGCTCATTTTTAGTAAGCTTGATTTTCGCCATCGGCTTCAACCTCTACTGTTTCTTCTTTTTTCGGCCAAAATTCTTTGACCAATTCGGAACGGAAACCGGTCTCTTCCGGTTTGAAGCATTCTGCCAAAATCGACCAACCGCGATCCAGTGCCTCTTCCAACGGAATATTCACGTCAAGCGACATCATTTGCGATTCGAACAAATTACCGTATTTGATGAGCTTGTCATCCCAGGCACTCATGCGAAAACCCATGGACTTTTTTTCCATGGTTTCGAGATATTGCGCGTACAACTGAATCATACCGTCCATGATGGCGCGGTGGTCTTTGCGGGATTTATTGTTCACCAACTGTTTCAGACGGCTGAGCGAACCGAACGGCTCGATCCTGCCGTTCTTGAGATAAAACTGCCCTTCAGTGATATAGCCGGTGTTGTCAGGTACCGGGTGTGTTACGTCGTCACCCGGCATGGTGGTTACTCCCAGGATAGTAATGGAGCCGGCGCCTTCAAAGTCGACCGCTTTTTCGTAACGCGCAGCGAGCTGCGAATACAAGTCACCGGGATAGCCGCGGTTCGACGGCACCTGTTCCATGGTAATGGCAATTTCTTTTAGCGCATCGGCAAAGTTGGTCATGTCCGTAAGGAGCACAAGCACTTCTTTACCGGCAATGGCGAATTTTTCCGCAACTGCCAGGGCCAAGTCCGGCACCATCAAACCTTCCACAACCGGATCCGAAGCCAGGTGCATAAAAAAGATCGAGCGATTGAGCGCGCCGCCTTCTTCGAGCACATTTTTAAAATACATATATTGATCGAACTTTAATCCAATACCGCCCAGAATAATCATGTCCACTTCGGCCTGCAAGGCGATTCGCGCCAGCAGCTCGTTGTAGGGCTCGCCGGAAACCGAGAAAATCGGCAGCTTTTGCGATGCCACCAGCGAGTTGAACACATCGATCATAGGAATATTGGTTCGGATCATGCGGCTTGGGATGATACGCTTGGCCGGGTTCACCGAGGGGCCGGCAATTTCAATCACGTTTTCGGCAATTTCCGGGCCGTTATCGCGCGGTACGCCCGAGCCGTTAAAAATGCGTCCCAGCATATCTTCCGAAAACGACACATTCATCGGATGACCCAGGAAGCGAATTTCATCATCCGTGGAAACGCCACGGCTTCCGGCAAACACCTGGAGGGACACCAGCTCGTCCTCAAGCTTGATGACCTGCGCCAGCGATTTGCCGCGTCGCGTAGTAATTTCCGCCAGCTCTTCGTACGCGACATCGGCGGCCCGCACCGTGATCACATTTCCGGATACACTTTCTACTTTATTATATACTTTTCTCATGAGGGGTTATCCTTTTATCAAATCAGTGATAACTTTTTCCTGTTGTTTGAAATCGTCTGATTCGTATTCCATATAATTCCAGTCGATAAACTTTTGGCGCAAGTCGTAAAAGAACGAACGCGCTTCTTCTTTATTGTCGAATTCAAATTCTCGGGTCAAGATTTTGTTGATGATTTGAGATACATAATTTTGCCGTTCCGGCGATGTTGCCGCATCAACAGGGTCAAAACCGTTTTGCTGCAGATACACACCGTCGAGGAATTCAGATTTCAAATAGGTGACAAAATCGTCCAGCGAGGTGCCGTCTTCGCCCACAACCATCATCATTTGGTGAACTTCGGAGCCGCGAAACAGAAAATCGCGTGCGGTTTCCACCAGGTCGTCCGGCACCGCGCTTTCGTAACGCGACCAGGAATCGAGCGGGTGAATGGAGGGGAACCGACGAGCATTGGCGCGGTCGCGAGACAATCCGTGGAACGCGCCGACCACTTTTAGCGTGGCCTGTGTCACCGGTTCTTCAAAGTTACCACCAGCCGGGGACACAGTTCCGCCGATGGTCAAACTACCAACCTTGCCATCTTTTAGCTCCACAAGGCCAGACCGCTCGTAAAATTCGGCAATACGTGATTCGAGATACGCCGGAAACGCTTCTTCACCCGGAATCTCTTCCAAACGTCCGGAGAGCTCGCGCATGGCTTGCGCCCAACGAGAGGTGGAATCGGCCAACAGCAGCACGCCCAAACCCATTTGGCGATAATACTCGCCCAAGGTCGTGGCCGTGTACACCGACGCTTCACGCGCGGCTACAGGCATCGACGAGGTGTTGGCGATAATAATCGTTCGTTCCATCAACGAACGACCGGTGCGCGGGTCAGTCAGTTCCGGGAACTCGCGCATGGTTTCCACAATTTCACCGGCGCGCTCGCCGCAGGCGGCGATGATCACAATGTCCACATCCGCATAACGGCTGGTGATTTGCTGAATCACCGTCTTGCCAGCGCCAAACGGTCCGGGAACACAATAGGTTCCGCCTTTGGCCACCGGGAAAAACGTGTCGATGATGCGCACCTTGGTGATCAGCGGTTCTTTAGGCATAACTTTTTGTTTGTAGGCCATAATGGGCAATTTGACCGGCCAATCAAACGACATGAACAGATCGCGGGAATTACCGCGCTCGTCTTTAATGACGCCAATTTTGTCTTTTACCGTAAAATCGCCTTCTTCGGCAATGTCGTCAATGGTCCATTCGCCTGATACATCAAACGGCACCATAATATAATGCGTAAACTGTGTTTCCGGTACTGAACCGACATACATGCCAGAAGCCACTTTATCGCCTTTTTTCACGGACGGTGTAAAATGCCATTTTACGGAGCTATCCAGTGCTTCGAGAACAGCGCCGCGCGGCAGAAAAAAGCCGTGTTTTTCGGCAAGCTGGGGCAATGGATTTTGCAGACCGTCGTAAATTTGCTGCAGCAATCCCGGTCCCAATTGCACGGAGAGCAGATCGCTGGTAAACTCGACCGTGTCGCCGACTTTTAAACTTTTGGTACTTTCAAATACTTGCAAAAATGCTTTATTTCCTTGAATTCGAATAACCTCGGACTTTAGACGCTGGTCACCCTTGATGGCATAACCCACTTCGTTCTGCGTGATCTTGCCATCGACGATAACCGTCAGCAGGTTGCCGCTAATGCCCGATATCTTTCCCGTTATTAAGCTCATATGTCTACCTTGCTAATTTTTTGAAAAATTTCAAGCCCTTTTTCCTTATTATAGAGCGCCAACTTTTCCAGAATTTGGAGTTTGAAAAAGTAGAGGATGAGAAACTCCAAATCAAAATGATGATCCGGCTCCACCTCGTCGATGAAGGCCCATCGACGTTTTAACAGTGCTTTTTCGACTTCCAACGGATTGTTCTCTTTTACGAGCGAGGCGCTAAAATACTCGGGTTTATAATCCTGACCTTCGCGGAGCGCTTTGCGCCATTTGGCCAGATCGGTGCGAAAGCGATACTCCCACTCGACATACTGTTTGAGCAGCCGAGGGGCTCTGGTCGTTAGATTTGTTGCATCGTACCGCGCCTGGCTCAGAATGGCATAATCCGTGGGGCTCAACCACTTTTCCGCTTCTTCCAAAAACATTTCTGTCGTCATGTAGGCCTCTCGATCAAACGCCAGAAGCGGCAATTGGGTGACGACGTAATAGTATTTATCCATTCTTTTTACTCAAAATTTCATTCAATCGGGGATTTAGGAAGGATTTGAGAATGTCGGCCAGGCTCTCGTCGGAAAAATCATAATAGACATTTTCATCCTTGATACCGATTTGGAACCCGCCGGAAATGTTGCTGCTCGGTTTGAGAGAAATGCCTTTTTTGACCTCTTCCTGCAGGCCGCTAAACAGCACTTGTTGCAGTTTGTCTTTTTCCTGGTCGCTGACCGTAATTTCCGTTTCGCCTTTTTTCCATTCATCCACAATCTTTAAAATCATCTCTTTCATAAACTCGGGCGACACCGTGGTTTGTACGGAACGTTTGAACACCCGATCAAACAATTCGGTAATTCGACTTTTGAACAACAGCTCGCCATCGCGTGCGGCTTGTTGAATAGCCAGCTCGGCATTGGCTTGAAACTGTTGCGCTTTGACTTCCCCTTTGGATACAATTTCTTCGGCCTCTTTTTTTGCATTAGCGACGATCTCTTCCGCCTCTTTTTTGGCCTTGTTTACGATCTCATCCGATTCCTTTTGCGCGCCCATCACGCCTTCGGACTTTATTTTCTCAATGAGATTCTCAAGTTTGACTTCCATGTACGAGCTCCTTTGATGTTCAGGATAGATAAAGACAGTACAATTCAATTACTGGAAAAATCGTGCAGATTCGTCCGGAGATGTTTTGATGCGCTTGGCACCACAGGCGGACGTTGCAAACTTTATAAAATAACTTGATTTGAATCGTAAATCAAATGAGCGCTAATGTATAAAAAAGCCCCCTAAAAAACAATCAATTCTGTAACAAACAAGGTCTACATTTACATTTTTTTACACAGACCATTGAATCTTTTCAAAAACCTGTGCATCTGCACGGCCGAATTGTCGATTCTCTCTCTCGGATACACGAATTTATAAAGATATCGGCTTTTCCTAATAAAAATCCATTGCCAGATGCATTAATGGTAGCAAAACAGTCAAGTATTTACTTTACCGAGATAGACAAGGCCTCGTCAAGTTCATTTTTTGATTTGAGCGGAATTGGGGACGCCTATTCTGATTCAATTATTTCAAATAAAGCATCTTTTTCCTGTCAACGAAATTCGTGTTTGAGCTTATCCGGTAAAAATAAACGCCGCTCGGGACAGGGTTACCCTGCCAATCAATCCCATCCCACTGGATCGAGTGGGAACCAGCCGCTTGATGATCGTCCAACAGCTTTGCGACGGTTTGTCCCAGGTTGTTGTAAATCTCCAACGTTACATGGCATTCTTCTTTCAAGTCGTATCGGATTTGAGTCGTGCTATTAAACGGATTTGGAAAATTCTGATACAGAGTGTATTCCCGTTCAGCAGATTGAGATTGATCTACCCGTGTATAATCCATCGGCTCGATGATAATTTCATCCAAATTGCAAAAATTACCTCGCGAGCCCTCAAAGCGAATGGTATTATCCATGCCCGCATCCAACGTAATCGAGAGTGTGTCCGTACGCCATTGGCTAGTAGCTCCGGTATCGTATGTGCGCACAAGTTGCCTGTCTTTATTGACGCGCAGAACGCCAACCAGGGTCTCACTGGCGGTGCGTTGAGAATAGCGGAACAGCAGACGAAACTCGCCGCCATCACGACCATTCACATGATTAAAAAAAAGAACACCCGTATCATCCCGAAAAACCACAAATCCTGTGCCGTTGTAACCGGACGCGTGATCCCGAATACGACATCCATCGTTCAAAATGGCATCTTCAGCCTGAAGAACAATGGGGATATCGGGACGAGCGGTAAATATGCCTGAAATGAGGGACTCGTTATTATCGTCATCAACTGCCTTTACATGGTAGTAATAAACTTTGCCGCGGGTGACGTCCGTATCAACAAAAGAGGTGTCCGCAACGGGCTCATCGTTTAATTTTGAATAATCGCTTTCACGGGAAAACGATCGATAGACATTATAACCCACAATATCGACTTCAGGATTGGCATACCAGAACAGCCGCACAAAATCCGTGTCAACACCGGCACATAATCCACGAGGTTGAACCGGAATACTGGTGGGCGTCGCTTTTACTTCTGACGAATACCGCGATTCATTACCGTCCACATCCACCGCACTGATAACATAACAATAGGTAATTTCATTGGTGACGGTACGATCGATAAATCGGGTTTGACTCACGAGTGACGCATTAACTTTGGTATAGGGCCCTCCGGATGTTTCAGCCCGATAAATATTGTATCCAGCCAAATCCTGCTCAACATTGGCGTTCCAGGTGAGGAGCACGGAATCCTCTCCCGCCACACCTTGCAATCCCGTGGGCTCAAACGGAGGCGTTTCTTCCGGCGCTTGATCCATATCCACACCAAAATAAAAGCTCGGCTGCGTGGCCTGCATATAGCCAACCATTTCACACGCCACACTGATACGATAATCCTTGTCGTGCATAAATGTGACAAATCGGCGATCCGTCGGAATGGTGGTCGTATAAATTCGCAGCTCATTGTTATTGGCAATGTACCACACCTCCTCGCGCCAGTCGCCAAAAATGTCGCCATATCCCATAGGCGCATTTCTAGAGCCAGTTGAGCCACTGGCGGTCAACAGTCGATTGCCGCCATATTTCTGGATGGTCGTACCATCCAACAGCTCGCGCAGCAAATCGCCATCCCACCAAATGGCCATATTGCACTGTGAAGGTCGACTGGCAATGCGATAGCCTTTGCAGTTATAAAGATCACCAGCCGATGCCCAGCATTCCAGTCCCTTATAATTCGGATCAATATCAGCGGCCAGGCCGCGTCCCACGTCGCCGCTGGCAATGGATTTGGGGATGCCCCAAATAGCATCGCCATCCTCGGCCGCGGTCAAATGGATGCCGTTTACCGCAGGCGATTCCTGCACATACCAAATTTCCAATCCGGGACGCTCTGGATCGATATCGGTCATGTGCATGCGATCGCCATGGCCTTCACCGGTCTGCCACATTTCCGTGCCATCGTCGTTTATGGCAATGCTGCCGTTGACGATCTCGTCTTTACCATCGCCGTCAATATCACCCGTGCGCAAGTTGTGAAATCCACCGCCGCCGGACGGTCGATACCAGCGCCATAGCTTGGTCAACTGGCCATTGTGCCAGCTCCAGGCATCGGCGTACATTTTGGTGTAGGTGCCGCGCAGAATGATCAAACTGGGACGCTCGCCGTCGAGATATGCGATGGCCATCATGTTGCGGTTGACACGGTTGCCATAATCATCACCCCAGGAGCTGACAGAACCGCGCTCGATCCAATCGTCGCGGGCCAGGATTTCACCGGTCTCGCCGTCAATGATGACAAAATATTCCGGTCCGTACAGCACTCGCCGTTCGGAACCGGCGCGATAGTCAATTTTGCCATCGCCGTTCAGATCCTCATTCACCTCACCGATTTTCGCAATCACTTCGGCCTTGCCATCACCATCCAAATCGTACACCAAAACCGGCGAATACCAGATGCCCTGGCGAATGTTCCAGCCCAGATCGACGCGCCATAAAAATGTGCCGTCGCTTTTATAGCCTTCCAGCTTGAACGTGTTGGTCGCGATCGTTCCTTGCGACGGATCAATATCTTGCGAGCCGCGTTTCACGACAAAATCGTATTCGCCATCACCATCCAGATCTCCCACACCGACGTGATTGCCGCCGTAATTTAAATCCGTTTGCAAGGGAATCGAGCGATAATTCTGCGTCAAAACAGCAACCGGCTTGGACAGTGCTTGTTCTTGCCCATCAACCACAGCTCGAACCGTATAGATGCTCGTGTTCGAGCCATTCGCATCGACAATGTTCGTAGATGTAAAAATGGGCTCATCCGTAATTTTATGAGCATCGCGATACACATGGAACGCAATATCATCCGGATCAGAGTGCAGCAAGCGCCAGCTTAGAAAAATCCCGCCGTCGTTTCTCGCTATGGCGACCAGGCCACGATCGAGCGGTTCGAGCTGAATGGCAAATGATGAAAGGGTGAATAATAAAAGACCAACTATGCATATACGAAAACTATTCATAACACCAATACTCCTGTTGGTGAACGTGCTATTTAAAAAAGCAAAAAATTCCGGATTTCCATCTCTTGCTATTTTGATTCCAGGAAGCAATAGAAAAATACTACCAATGAAATAACGTCCCATCGGATTTGCGGTTGATGGGCAAAAAAGCGCGTTGATAAGGAAATTTTGCGGCCGCGTCTTCATCGAATTCAATGCCCAGGCCAGGCGAATCATCAATGGACATGTAGCCGTTTTTATATTGATAATTTACCTTGAACACCTCGTTGACGATCGGTAAATGCGGCATCAGTTCCTGAATACCGAAATTGTTAATCGCCACATTAACGTGCAGTGCTGCCGCCAAAGCAATGGGCGATAAATCCGTGGCGCCGTGAAAACCGGTTTTGATGTGATAGACGCCGGCCATGGCCGCCACTTTGAGCAGATGGGTGATGCCGCCGCCGTGTACCACAGACATGCGGAAAAAATCAATGAGCTGTTCGGTGAAAAACGTAGTGTAATCGTAAATCGAATTAAACACCTCGCCAATGGCCAGCGGCGTGGTGGAATGCTGCCGAATGAGTCGAAAACTTTCCTGCAGTTCGCCAGCCACGGCGTCTTCAAGCCAAAACAGGTGATACGGCTCCAGCTCTTTGGCCAGCCGCGCTGCTTCAATCGGCGTGCAGCGATGGTGCGCGTCGTGCAGCAAATGTACGTCATCGTCATAGGTTTGGCGCAGGCGCAAAAACAGTTTGGGGATGTGGTTGAGATATTTTTCCGTGTCCCAAACGCTTTCTTTCGGTAACCCGCGTCCCGCCGGCTCGTACGGTTTGGCGTCTTTGGCCACACCATAGGTATCCGGCACACCGGGAATGCCGCACTGGGCGCGCACCGCCAAAAAGCCTTCGTCCATCCGTTGCCCCACCTTGTCGGCCGCCTCCTCCAAATCACGGCCGTCGGCATGAGTGTATACCAGCACCTTGTCCCGACTTTTACCGCCAATCAAATTATACACCGGGGTCTCCAGCGCCTTGCCTTTGATATCCCACAGCGCCATATCGATGGCGGCGATGGCGGTCATGGTGACCGGCCCGCGACGCCAATAGGCGCCACGGTAAAAATAGTGCCAGATGTCCTCGGTTTGGAACGGATCGCGGCCGATGAGACTGGGGAAACAATATTCTTCGAGATACGTGGCCACTGCTTTTTCGCGGCCGTTCAGGGTCGCATCGCCGCAGCCAATAATGCCGGCATCGGTTTTAATTTTCAGGGTGACGAAATTACGGCCTGGCGAACAGACAATGATTTTCGCATCGGTAATTTTCATGTTACCGCCATTTTAATATTGATGAAACGCATCCGACACAAACCGCAGCACCTCGGGCAGCGATTCGCGCCAATAAGTCCAGTTGTGGGCGCCGTCGCGGATGCGGAATTCGTGCGGGATGTCGCGTTGACGCAGGGCGATGTGAATCAGCGAATTGTCTTCGTAGAGAAAATCGTCGTCGCCGCAGTCGATGTACCAACGCACGGATTTGATATCCTCGGCCGGAAGATTTTTCATCATGTGCACGGCGCTTTCGCGTTCGACAAACGTTTGCAATTGCGCCTCGGTAAAGGTTGCCGTGGAATCGTGGGAATACCGTTGCAGCCGGCTTTTGACCGCCTCGACATCGCGCGGACCGGTGGAAGCGCTAAGCGGACAGGCGGAGGAAAACAGTTCCGGGTGATGCAGGGCGTAATTAAAAGTGCCGCCGCCTCCCATGGAAAGGCCGGCAATGGCGCGGTAGCGTTTTGCGGATTTGATGCGCCAGGTGCTCTCGACGTACGGCATCAGCTCCTCAAAGAAAAAATCCTCGTAACGCCACTGGCCGGTGAGGTCGTTGGCGTAACCGCGGTGCCCGGTATCGGCGTCCGGCATCACCACAATCATTGGCGTCGCCGCGTCGTTGTTGATCGCCTTGTCCGCAATGTGCAAAATCTCGCCAAACTGCACCCAGCCGGTCTGGTCGTCGCCGCCGCCGTGCAGCAGATACAGCACGGGATAGGAGCGTTCCGAGGTGTCGTAATCCGGCGGCAGGTAAAGCGCAAACTTGTGCTCGCCGCCCAGGATGTCGCTGGTCATGCCGAGGTTATCGTACACTTTGCCGGTTTGGGCAAAGGCGGAAAAGACACAGGCGATCAGGATAAAAAACGCGGCATTGCGAAAACATGATTTCATAATTATATCTCCCAAATTGGATTAACAAAAAGCCTGCAGAGATAAAAACGGAACCACGGAGGAAACAGGGTATAACAGAGGAAAAAACTTTTCGGGGCCTAACCTGGTTCCAGCCTCTGCCCGGAATCCATTTTTCCTCTGTTCACCTTTGCTACTTCTGTGGTTAATCGCTTTTGTTTCGTGACCTCTATGTGCTCTGTGGTTCATTTTTTTAAATTTCAGTATCACTCAAGCAAAACACTCTCCGGCGGACCCAGGTAGCTCGATTTCAAGCCGCCGGTGTCGATGACGATTTTTTGCAGCACGACGCCGGGGTCGACCATCCAGAATTTGAGGGTATGATTGCCCGGCTCGGTCACCGCATGCCCGGAAACGGTTTCAATGATGTTGCGGCGCACCGCCTCTTCCCAATCCTGCAACGAGAAATCCTGGTGAAGATTGACCATCCGCGGCTCGGCGTCATCGATGGAAACGGCGTAGCGCAGCCCCTGATCGTTGTGAAAGTTCAAGGTCGGAGAAACCAGGACGTGCACCGTGAGCGAGTCAGCCCGGCGCAGATAAAAATCGTATTCCAGGCGCGGACCATCGCCCGGGGTTTGGTCGGCGACGGTCACCGGCATGGGGGTTACCGCCGAAGCCGTGCGGCCGAGATTCGGCACCACCTGCCAGCGCACCGGCGCGATATCCACCTGGCGGCTGTAATGTGGCGCTTCCATGGCGATGGCGCCGTTGCGTTCCACAAAACCGCGGGCGGTGTCCGGCAGATCGAGTTGATTGACCACAGCGGTCACCATGACGGTTTGTTCCGCGCCATCGAGAGTGATCGGCACCCGATGCATGCCGGCCGGCGCCGCGTCCCAATCCACATCCAGCCAGAAACGTTGCTGCTTGTCAATGTTTGCCGATGTTGGCGAAACGTGCAGCCACGGCTCTGCCGTTTCAATGTTCAGGTTGAACGGTTTGGCGCCGCGATTAAAAACATCAATGTACAGCCGCTGCCGGTTCGCCGAATCAATTTCCGGCAGCAGTGCCGGCGGCTCCGACCGCGGCCACCAGGCAGCCGACCCGGCAATCGCCACGCCCATGTCCGGCGCCGCCGGCAGCTCCAGGGTTTGCACCTCGGGCAGCACATCGTTTTCCGGCTGCTGCCAATAGGTATAGCTGATGTGAGTCTGATCCATCATGTGGTGCCATTTGCCGTCCGATAAAATAGTGTTGTAATAATGGGACAAACTGGAATCGCGGTCGAACAGCACTTGCGCCCGCTGCGCCAGATCGTTGGTGAGCGCTCGTCCCTGTTTGGCGTATTGGCGGTTTTTCGCCACGGTCAAATACAGCTCGTTCAAATTGGCGCCGGCCTGCACCGGATGCAGCACGAGCTGATAATACGCCGCCCGCATCTCTGGCGCAATTTTTTCATAGATGCGCCCGGCTTTATCGGCCAGCCGATTGTAATCCTCGACCACCCGCTCAAACTCGCGGCAATGCTCCAGACTGTAGGTTTCGGCGGACAGCAACTCGGGTTTGCGGCGGCTGTTGAATTTTGAGTAACCGTCAAGCAGCGCGGCGATCTCGGCACCG
>CAYPZM010000142.1:0-11798 GCA_964414825.1 uncultured Cytophagia bacterium
AGCACAATTTTGACATTGAGCGGAAAGTGGCCAGACGCAAATATCTATGGCCGTATTTGGCAAAAATAAATGTGCGGGGAAATAGGATCGCTCGAATAGTATAACCCCTATTCGTTTCAGCGGGCCCCCAAGTAACTGTTTTAAGCAGCTAGGACCTTTTCGGTTCGTTGTTCGATGATTTGAGTAAAGGTGCGAAACGCATCGTCCAAGGTGCCGGGCATAAACTGCGATGTATTCATTCCGTCTACACTAAAAATATAGCCACCTTTGGATTTGGCCCATTTGATTTCCAATTGTTTGTAGCGCTTGTAACCGATCATTTCAACAAATTGCATAATGACTCCAAATTTTAGTTAGATGTATGAAGGGAAATTAAACAATGCGCGTGAGCTGTATATTTCCGTTACGTAAAGAATAGTTAAAGCTGTTTTCACCTCTCTTTTTGATAAAATTGAGTTTTATCAAAAATTTCGCAAATTTATCAAGTGGAGAAAAAATTACCCAAATAGTATGGCCAAATGATCAATGCCAATACGGCCTTCCAAAATGAAAGTTGAACAAAACCGATCGTAAACAGCCAGCCGATAAACCAAATAGGACCAATATTGCATGCGTTTTGTACATTTTTTTGTGTGCTGCTTTTCTCAGAATCCATGACATTCTCCTTTTTGTTTTAAAATGATTTACATCATAGTTCAGAGCTCAACTCGCGCTGCAAACGCAACTGTGGCAACAACGGATACGGATATTTCCAGCGCTGCAACATCATTATGGAGCCCCTCATTTTGCCGTTCTTTATATTGAATGGAATAGTGAATTCGCGCTTTTTGACTACATCTCCAGAAACTATGCCACCCTCCAACTAGCCGCCGCGGATGATAAAATCGGTTTTGAAATTCAGCATCCTACCCAGCCAGGTGCGGTTCTTCTTAATTCGGCACCTTATCAGGCAAGCCTCGCCCACGTTTCCGAATACGTCACCATTCGCTTGAATAAAAATATCGACCCGCACCGAGCTATCCGGATGTATTGTTCCATCTGGCTGTTTTATAAACACTTTATTCGCCTCGAATGACTCGTACCAATGCCCCAGCAGGCTGTCCGGCGGGCTCCAGGCTAAAAGCTTTGTAGCAACAAGAACCAAAAAGACAAAGACAATTCGAGCAAGCTTTGGCCCGGGATATTGTTTTAATTTCCACTTTTGCATGACGGGTGCTCCCTCCTGCCAATTAAAATTAATTTTATTGCAATTTTTTCATAATGTTGATGAATCGGGTGTTGCTGATTGGATGTGCGGCAATGATCTCACCATTGTACAACATGCAAAAAATGCCAAACGCATGCGGGACACGTTGTGCCTGCTCTGCAGAATTCAAATTGATGATGCGAGGTGTAATATCAAACATTTGTTTGGCCGTCTCACTGATTTCTCGAACATTTTTAACCGTATACGGACATTGATCGGCTCGGATGATGGTTAGCCCCTCGGCATAGTGTTTCATTTGCTCGGAATTGTTCTTAAAGTACGGGGATGGCGAATGAGGATCAAACTTTAGTGCCAGCAATTCAAAGTCGGATGCTGCCGTGTCGACCACCTGGAATCCGTGTTTTAGGAAAATATCACGACCCACCATAAATGCACCTTTTCGTGTCACCACAGCGACCCCCAATTTACCGCTGCCTCGCGTTTCAGAAACACAGGTTTCGATGAGTTGGGAGGCCAATCCGCGATTCTTGTAGCTCTTTTTAAATCCTACAAACAAACAGTGGATGAACATGTAGCCGCTCGCCTCTACCGGTCGCCAGCATAACTCGCCGGGCAGATATTCGATCATGCCCTGGGTGCCATCCTCCTCCGAGACAATAGACGTGATTCGCAGTCCCTCTTTGAAGCGATCGTTCAACCAATTGACTTTTTCCAGAAATCCCGGCCGCTTTTTGTCTTTATAACCACACACGCCGGTTTCAAAAACGGTCTTTTCATTCACATCGACGATTCGAATGGATTCCACCTTTTTGCCTCCACTTAAATAATTCAGCGATCAATCAAAGTTCGATTATTTTTACTTTACCGTCAAGCGATTTTTAGAAAATGGATATTAAGAATATGTTAAGCGGCTGGATTTTCGACGAGTTGACGTTATGTGTCACTCTGGCAAAATATACTCGCGAGCAAGAGTTTTATAATTTTCGACTTGTTCGCGCTGCCATTTTTTGCTCTTGTTCATTTCCGCGGCCATAAGCTTGGCGACCGGTTGTGCCATTTCCATGCTGGCGCGCGCATCCAATAAAAGCGCACGGGTACGCCGGGCAAGAACATCTTCAACGGTTCGCGCCATTTCTTCGCGGGCTGCCCATTGGACTTCAGCAGCGCTATAGGGAAGATTGGGGTGCAGACGCTCGCCAAAATTTTCCATGCCCTTTAATTTTTTAATGCCCAAGGCATCCGATCCGTAATATCGCAGGGGATCCGCTGGGTCATAATTTTTTAGCCAGCCGTGAATGCGCAACTCTTGGGTGTTGCATGGCCGGGTTTCCAGTCCGGCAATGGTAGCAGCCTTGTCGATAACATCTTTTGCCATTTTGCGATAGGTTGTCCATTTCCCTCCGGTGATGGTCACCAACCCGGATTGTGAAATCAAAATCGTATGATCTCGTGACAAGGACGCGGTGTTTTTGCCCTCGCCCGCTTTCACAAGCGGACGCAATCCGGCAAACACGCTGAGAACATCAGATGGAATTGGGTCTTTGGTCATATAACGGGCAGCGTG
The DNA here is from genome assembly GCA_964414825.1 of uncultured Cytophagia bacterium. Classification (GTDB taxonomy): domain Bacteria; phylum Zhuqueibacterota; class Zhuqueibacteria; order Residuimicrobiales; family Krinioviventaceae; genus CAYPZM01. The sequence continues at coordinate 2,772 of CAYPZM010000142.1, forward strand.
GGTCAAAATAAAATCGATTTCCTCCTCAAGCGCGCGCGGTTCAAGCGAGACCGAATCTACTGGCGTGTCCGTTGTTCCAACAACGACCTTATCGTGCCAGGGAACGGCAAATAGCACGCGGCCGTCGTCGGTGCTCGGCACCATGATCGCGGTGTCCCCAGGCAGAAACTCTTTGTCCAAGACGAGGTGAACGCCCTGACTCGGCGAGATAAGATTGCCCGCATCCGGTTCGTCCATGGTACGAATGGCATCCACAAACACGCCGGTTGCATTGATGATCACACGCGCTTTGAGTTCGATTTCCTCATCATTTTCAAGATCGTGAACGACAACACCGCTGATTTTCGCACCATGTTTGAGAAGACGTGTGACTTTTGCATAATTAATTGGCGTGCCTCCCAAATCGTGAACAGTTTGCGCGAGGTTTATGGCCAGACGCGAATCATCAAATTGGCCGTCATAATAGATGACGCCTCCCTTGAGGCCCTGTGGTTCAAGCGTTGGAATTTCCTCCAATGTCTTTTTTCGGGACAGCCATTTTGAAGCGCCGAGCCCCAGCTTGCCGGCTAGCATGTCGTACACTTTGAGGCCAATGCCATAAAACGGCGCTTCCCACCAGCCATAGTTGGGCACAATAAACGCTTGATTGCGCACCAAATGCGGTGCGTTATGCGCCAGCAGGCCGCGCTCGTGCAGCGCTTCCAGAACCAGCGATATGTTTCCCTGTTTCAAATAACGTACGCCGCCATGAACAAGTTTGGTGCTGCGGCTGGAGGTACCTTTGGCAAAATCGTGTTGTTCTACAAGCAACGTCGAATATCCGCGCGAGACCGCATCCACAGCCGCTCCCAGTCCGGTTGCGCCGCCGCCGATTATGATGATATCCCACAAATAATTTGGCTGCTTGATCGTTTCCAGCGATGTTTGTCGATTCACAATGTTCTCCTCACGAATTCTAACTCAAATATTCTGTTCAACCACAATGGATCTGCTTAAATGAGCGGTCACTATTTTTGACAATTAACATTTTGTTTTTATAAAAATTTCGTATATTTTGCGCAACAGTCAATTTTTCTTATTTTTCAAAGGAGGGAACATGCGTCGAACCGTCCAAATTGTTTTTCTGCTTGTTTTATTGATGTGTACAAAAAACGTTCTTGCTCAAAAAAGTGGCATCGGTATCGGCATTATTATTGGCGAGCCAACGGGAGTCTCGGGCAAAAAGTGGGTTTCCAGTAACGCTGCCTTTAATGCTGCAGCGGCATGGTCATTTGTTGGTGACGGTGCGCTGCATCTGCACGTGGATTATGTGTTTCACAATTTTGATTTATTTGCTCCGGATATCAAAAACTTGGCGCTGTATTACGGCATTGGTGGCCGCGTAAAACTGTCCGACAATAGCAAATTTGGCATGCGGATTCCAGTGGGACTAAATTACATCGTCCAAGACCAGCCGTTTGATCTGTTTTTTGAACTCATCCCGGTATTGGATTTAGCGCCAGCGACCGATTTTAGCATTAACGGCGCTATCGGATTTCGTTTCTTTTTCCAATAATTCCAAAATCGATAATTGCAAGGCGATGTGATTGTCCTCTGTGACCTGGAATACAATTACATCGTTTCTGTTTTCAAGCAGCTCCCAAGCCGCTTGTGCGCGTTTTTGCACAACCATTAGCGAACGTTTTGGTGAATTGAGCACCTGCAATACCGCTCGCAAAAACGATACAACATGGTGCTCCATTGCACCGATTTCATCAATCACAATCAATTCGACATGTTTCCCAAGACATTCATTTAAATACAGCTCGGCACGCTCGAACGGTTGTTCGATGACCGTATAACGATCGTATTTTTTCCCTTTTTGCCAATTCTCATGGGCAAACACCTCTATTCGCGATTCGCCGACGCGTCGTAACGCAAATCCCACGCGACGCGCCCCCCGCAAAATCGGCATGCTGAACACGCCCAGATAGGAGATTGAGATCGACTCTAAAATGCTTCGCACCAGCGTACTTTTGCCGGTGTGCAGCTCGCCGGTTATGATGATGTTCTTTCCAGGCATTTTAAATTTCGTTTGGATGAGTTACAAAATGAAGCTTTTGCAAAATCTGGTTTTCCGTCTGCCGACTGCGGACTCCCGACTGCTTTTTATCTTTTCTAGTCGCTTTTGGAATCATTGCATTTTCACCGGTTTAGAAACCCCGCTGGCAGCAATCCGCGTTCCTGCAGCTTGATGGCAAACCCGTATGACACAAACGCGCTTGCAGCGCCAATTGAGAGATGCAAAAGCAAAAGCAGCAAAAAAATGAGCCAGGCGCTTTGCTCCGGCAGTCCGAGTAAGGCGCTGCCGCCCAGAACAATTCGATTATACGCATCATAAAACGACAATCCCATAAACAGGGGCAGGGATAAAAAGGGATGAAACAGCGAATAACTCACGGCTGCGGCCCCGGCCAAACAGGTGCGCCATCGCGATGGAGACGGATGAAAATAGATGCTTTCCAAAAGCAGGGATTGAAGAAAAATCGCAACAGCGATGGGAAAGGCAATGCCGCCGATGATCAGCATTTTGATAAAAATCACCACAATCGCCATTAGAATGGCAGAGCCGCGCAGGCGCGTAATTAACCGCCCCGTGGTTTGGAAAAAGATGCCAAACGACATCATTAACAGGCCGATAAAAGGCAGATCGGCCGCGTGCAGCAGGGAGCCGAGCTGAGTCTCAACTATGCCCCAAAGGGTTCCGAGAAGTGAAAGCAAAATGTAATGCTTTTTCACAGCAATCTCGTTATTAAATGGTCTACCTTTTATGATAACGGATTTGATCCTCAAAGGCAATGGAAAATTAGACATCCCCCACGTAATGGATAACAATTTCGTTAGCAATGCCCAGTTTTTGTATCGGCTCGGACAGCAATGCCACAATCGTGTCGCCGCGCTCGGCCCACTTGTTTTCAAGCAACAAGTCATCGACCGATTTTAAAAACTCGGTAACCGATTCCGGCTGCTCCAACGCCATCGGTTTGATGCCATACAGCAATGACGTGCGGCGCAGCATGGTTTCGCTCGGACTGAAAAACAAAATCGGCCGCGGAATGCGCTGCTGCGATAAATAGACCGCACCGCCGCCAAGCTGCGACCAGATGACCAGATATTTCACCTCCATATCCTGCACAATGCTGCGAATGCTGTGCGCAATGGCCGCCACGCGGCGATGCACCGCGCTAATTTTGGGCGGCATGGTGCGCAACACCGGTTCGCTCTTCAAATAGGCGTTGGTTTTTTGGGCGATGCGATTCATCATGCGAACCGTGCGCACCGGGTATTTGCCAATGGCGGTTTCACCGGAGAGCATGACCGCGTCGGCGCCGTCAAAAATGGCGTTTGCTACGTCCGATACTTCGGCGCGTGTGGGGGATGGCGAATCGATCATACTCTGCAACATTTGCGTGGCCACAATGACCGGAATGCCATACTCCTGACACAAATTGATGATGCGTTTTTGAAAAACCGCCACTTCGGCCAGGTCCATTTCCACCCCCAAATCGCCGCGCGCCACCATCACGGCATCGGACTCGCGTAAAATTTCCGTCAAGTTGTCAATCGCTTGCGGTTTTTCAATTTTACAAATCACCGGGATGATGCTCTCGCTCTCCACTTCGATAGCGCTAAACTCCAGATCATTGTCGCGAAACGGGAATTCCGAGCTGGGGCGCGCGCCCAATTCTCCTAGTTTATCTTTGAGCTGCTTGATGTCTTTCCCGCGACGCACAAAGCTCAGGGCGAGAAAGTCGAATCCCTTTTGCACGGCAAATTCGGCGCACTCTACATCCTTTTCGGTTAGGGCAGGCACGGACATGTCGGTGTCCGGCAAATTGACACCTTTGTTGGAGGTGATGAGACCACCGTCAACGACTCTGCAGCGCACGCGATCTTTTACTTTTTCGATACAAGTCAACCGCACATACCCGTCATCCAGCAACACGCGCTCACCGGGCTGCACTTCCTCGATAAAATGGGGATAGCTGGTAGAAAATACGACCGGCTCGCCGTTTTCCGGGGCTCGGGTAAAAACGGTTTCTTTTTGAAATTCGACCATATCCTCCGGATGCAAGCGAACGCCGCCCTCTTGCACGTTTCCCACACGGATTTTCGGTCCGGCCAAATCGCCCAATACACCAATTGGAATATCCAATTTTTTGCTCGCCTGGCGTACTCGCTTCAAATGCGCTTCATGCTCGTCAAACGTTCCGTGAGAAAAGTTGAATCGAAACACGCGCACGCCTTCCAAAATCAGCTTTTCAATGATATCCGGATCGGAAGTTGCCGGTCCAAGTGTGGCAACAATTTTGGTGAGTAAAAAGTTTTCCTCGGCCATGGGGATTCCTAATTTTCTGAGGAGTGATAAATGTTATTGATTTGCTGGTATCGGGTTTCTTGTTTATAACGCTTTCCCTGCGAAATTTTTTCCAGATCGCACACCAGTTGATCAAAATCTTGCGATTTTACAAAGGTTTGCTCGTTCTTAACGCCCTTGTCAGCACGCGTCCACGTGAAATGGTCGGCGCAAGCGCCGCGGCAAAATGTCACCAAGGCACCACGAATGCCGGCTGTGGCCAGTCCGAACGTAAACAGCTCGGTGGAATAGGGGCAGAGGAAAAATAATCCCATGTATTTTTCACCTGTTCGCATGGCCGGCAAAAACAGGTCGCAGGCAATGTCCAAAGCTGAGGTCATGATATAGACATCCGCACCGAGTTTTACTGCCGCCAGAACCAGCGGCGCAATGCCGCATTGTTGACACGGCGCTGGCAATGTTGAGGAGCTGAGTTGTTCGATCAGCAAACAGTTGTGATTAAAATGACCGGCCGGACATATCGATCGTTGTTGTTCAATATTAAACGGTTTCGTACAAAAACCAGAGGCGATGAGAAATTTTTGTTGAGGATTTTGTTGGAGAAAATCGAAAAGATCATTTTTGGAAAGGGTGCCCGTCAACGATTCCGGATGATTTTGACGTACCAGCCCTTTGTAATGTTTGAATCCCTGAGCCGCTTGAAGCGGAAAACGTAGATAACTGCGAAACAGGAAATACCAGGAAAAATCACGCGACACATTATTCATCGTAAACTGCCAGAGCCGAATTCCGGATAGAGCATGCGAATCAAAATGCGAGGTGAACCGATTGAGCAAGCTTTCCATCCTCTACCACCAGAGAATCGTGTAGGGTTCTTCTTTTTCATAGTCGAAAATCCGCAATCCCAGGCGCTCATACCCGCGTCCTCGCAGCGGCGTCAAATCAAAGACTAGGGTATCAGATATCAAGGCTTCGCAGGTGTCACCATTGTTTTCGTGGCTGAGAAATACATCCGCCTGCGGTGGATTGCTTTTGTAGATGCCCTTGGTGCTGAACAGTTGAAACTCGTGAGTTTTGCAGCCGCCGCCGTACTGGATGTGATATATTAAGGCATTATCATCCGTGTAAACACTGTCGATGCGGAACCAGCTTTTTTCCACAGCCGCACGATCAAAATCATGTAAATTTTCAATAATGATGACCGAGTCAGCATTCGGAAACGTTAGATTGGGCTGCATGGGGGATTTATCTCGTTCACAATAGATGAAAACTGACGCAAACATGAGAGAAAAAAATATTGCTTTCAAGGCAACCTCTTATAAATCTGTAATCACAACATGGACCACGCGCATAGGGCCGTGTACGCCCACCACGCGCACTAGCTCAATGTCGGAGGTGGCGCTGGGGCCAGAGACAAAATTCATCGACGATGGCAATTCGCCTTGTCTGCGCGCTTTTTCGATCAGTTCCATCCCTTGCGTTAACCGCGGTTTGATCGCACGTTGCGGCACAATATAAATCGTGGCTTCCGGAAGCAGGGTCACCGAGCGGCCATTTCCATCTTCACGAAACAGCAGCACGGTAGCCGATTCGGCCAGTGCGAGTTTTGCAACCGCAATACCGACTTGAGCGCGATCCGCGTTCTGGATATTCTTCTCGCGCGATTCATTCGCATTCCACACCTCGACGTTATACTGGTGGCACAAAAATTCAGCGGTTTGCCAGTCACGGAATTGTGGATCATCTGCCAACAAAACGTCATTTGCTTTCAGTACCGCCAACGCGTCCTTGAGCGTGTCGTTGATGGATGTGCTTTTGGTTTCGTAAACGTCCACGCCAATGGTTTTGCTGTAATCGATAAACGCCGCCGCCAGTTGTTCTTGCGACCATTCTGCCATAATCTCCTGGTGAACCCGATGGCGATACTCTAACAAGTCCACGGATTTTGGAACGGAATCGCGGCCCAAACTTTTGCTGATAGTTCCGATAAACTGTTCTCGCGAGCTCATTTCGACCCTCCGTGCTTTTGGCGGTTGGCGAACCAGTCGCGGAATCGCTGTTTTTGCAATATAGGCATCTCGCGTGCCTCGTGCCATTTTTGAAGCGGCCCGATTTTGGGAGCGCGATTTCCCCAATGCGCAAATTTTGTCGCCAGCGTATAAAACGGCAAATTGGCCAGGACTTGCGCATAGGCCTCAAACACAAAATCTTCCAAACCGGGCGTCAAACGTTTGTCCTCGGCAATGATGCGACGGTGCTCATAAATAAATTCGTATAGCGGGATTTTCACCGGGCACACATCGTTACACGCGCCGCATAGTGAGCAAATTTTGGTGATATCTTTGTGTTCTTTGTATCCAGCCAGAACAGGCACCAGAGCTGCGCCGAGCGGTCCGGGATAGAGCGCGCCATATCCATGTCCGCTGACGTGCCGGTACGCCGGGCACTCCAGCATACAAGTGCCGCAGCGGATGCAACGCAGCACGTCACGAAACGGACTGGCCAGCACGTTGGAGCGGCCATTATCGACAATAATGATGTGCATTTCTTCGGGACCGTCCACATCCGTGGTTTTGCGTGGACCGGTGAGCAGTGACATGTACACCGTGGTGCGCGCCCCTACCGCGCTACGGGCCAGGAGACTGAACATAATATCGAGATCGCGAAACGACGGCACCACACGCTCCATGCCCATAAACACAATTTGCGTTTTCGGCAGCGTGGTGACAAACCGGCCATTGCCTTCGTTGGTCATTAGAGCCACTGTGCCGCTCTCGGCCACGCCAAAATTGCAGCCGGTAATGCCGATATCGGCGGACATGAATGCCTTGCGCAACACGCCGCGCACAAAGCGGGTCATATTTTCGGGGATGTCATCGCCATCGTATCCATCGTGCTTGGCGAGCACCTCGCGAATGCGTTGCCGACTTTTATGTAGCGCCGGTACCACAATGTGCGACGGCTTGTCCTTGTCGTCCACCTGCAGCAAATATTCGCCGAGATCGGTTTCGACGATGTTGACGCCTGCCTCTTCCAAAACCTCATTCAATCCAATTTCTTCGGTGACCATGGACTTGGATTTGACCGCCGACTTTGCATGTTTCTGCTGAAAAATATCAAGAGCGATTTTATTGGCTTCTTTTGCATCTTTTGCGAAATGCACGAAAGCCCCCGATTTTTCGGCGTTTTCGGCAAACTGGTTCAGATAAAAATCCAGATGTTCCAGCACGTGATTCCGAATATCCGCGGCTATATCGCGCCATTCCTCAAAATGCCCCAATTCGGCATAGCGATCTTCGCGCTTTTGGTTGATCAAATCCTGCGCATGACTGATGGAAGAACGCATGAACACATCGCCGAGATTTTTTTGCATGCGCTCTTTTAATGAGAGGTCGCTGGTTCGAATGCTCATACCACACTCCGTTGCTGAAGAGTTGTCTCTTGCATATTTGATTCGAATCTATTATTCATGGTCAACACTTCCACAATGTGATGGACTTGGATCGCTAGGTTTTGCCGTTTGATGCGGCCTTCGATGTTCATCAAACAGGCGCCGTCCGCGCCGATCACACAATCGACTCCTGCTTTGGCGATATTGTCCACTTTTTCCGCCACCATGGCGCCGCTCAAATCCGCCATTTTCACGGCAAAGGTGCCGCCAAAGCCGCAACATTTGTCCTGACCAGCAAACGGCACCAATTCCAGTCCCTGCACATTTTGCAAAAGCACCAACGGCGCCTCTTTGACGCGCAGCAATCGCGTCATGTGGCAGGACGGATGATACGCCGCTCGTGCTTCGAGTCGCGCGCCAACATCGGTCACGCCGAGTATATTGACGATAAAATCGGTGATTTCGAATGTTTTGTTTGCCAGGATTTTGGCCTTGTCGTGCCATTTCGGTTCATGTTCAAAAAAATGCGGAAACTCGCGCACCTGCAACACGCACGAGCCGCTCGGCGCCACCACATACTCGCCATCATCTTCCAGCAATGCATCGATGAGCACACGCATGCTTTTTTTGGCCTTGTTGTGGTAGCCGGTATTCGACAGCGGTTGGCCGCAGCAGGTTTGTTTCGGATTAAACAGCACCGTACAGCCCAGCGCCTCCAGCAGCTCTACGGATTTGATGCCGACATGGCTGTACACCGTATCGGTAATGCAGGTGACAAAAAAGGAAATCTTCATCGGCAGGGCGTTCCTCGCTTGTGTTGTTTTGGATGTGATTACAAGATAGAAAAATATTTTTTAGATGGAAGGAAAAGTTTGGTCAAGACACCCTGTCAGGGCTCTAAGCCCTGACAGGGTTACTCTTGGATCACAAACCGCATAATCGGCCGAATCTCCGAGCGCCGCGCCACTTCTTCATAACCGGCTTGCACAAATGACGAAGCCAGTCCATAATAAGCAAACGTATCCGGTATGGTTTCGCCTTTGGTATCCACCGGATAGCCCTCCACAATCGAGCCGCCGCGCGCTTTGACGTAATCGATAGCCGACTTGAGCAGTTGCGTGGATACGCCTTTGCGCCGGTAATCCTTGCGCACAAACAGGCACACCACAGACCACACCGGCAAATCGTCCACCGGCTGCAAAATGCGCGAGCGCTGCAGCCGCGAAAAGTCCTCGCGCGGCGCCACAGAACACCAGCCAACGGCCTCATTGTTGTGAAA
>CAYPZM010000143.1:0-11789 GCA_964414825.1 uncultured Cytophagia bacterium
ATGGCGCCGCGTCATTAAAACGGCCGTGGAGCCCGGTATTCCGGTTCCGGCGTTGAGCACGGCTTTGGCTTATTTTGACGGCTATCGCAGCGAACGCTTGCCCGCTAATGTGTTGCAAGCGCAACGCGACTATTTTGGCGCGCACACTTATGAGCGCGTGGATAAACCGAGAGGCGAATTCTTCCACACCAACTGGACCGGCCGTGGTGGAACAACCTCCGCCTCAACCTATAATGTGTGATGATAAATCGTTGTCGATTTCCCAAAAGCCAACAACTTTTGGGAAATACGTTTGTAATGAAATTCATATGGATTTTGCCGGTTCTGGCGCTGGTTCTGTTTCTCGGCTGTTCCGCGTCAACGTACCGGTACCGTTTGACCGCCTCAACACAAAGTGACGAATGCGTAATTTTGGTGCACGGCTTGCGCGGCTCCAGCAGCTCTTTTGAATCGTTACAGCAGCGTCTTACAAAAGAGGGATATGCAGTATTACTGATAGATTATCCTTCAACAAAATTCACCATTCCGACTTTGGCGAACTCGCTGTTCTCCGAGGTGCTTGCGCGCAGCGGTCCCGAACAATTTGATTCGTTGCATGTCATAGCCCATTCCATGGGCGCCATTATGGTGCGTTATTATTTGCAAGAGCATGCCCTGGATCGACTGGGACGCGTCGTATTTCTCAGTCCGCCAAACCACGGCATCGAGTTGATCAATCGATTTGACTGGTGCGCCTGGTTTCGCAAGTTTAATGGCCCGGGCGGCATGCAATTGGCGGCCGGTGACACGAATTTTGTCGAATCGCTGCAGCCGCCGGATTATCCCGTCGGCATTTTGATGAGCAGCCGCTCCATCAATCCGGTCGCGTCGATGTTTATACCGGGCAAGGATGACGGACGCGTATCCATTAAAAGTGCTAAATTGGAAGGCATGCGTGACTTTAAACTCATTTCAACAAATCACCATGTCATTATGAGAAAGCAGGCGACCATAAGCGCCGCAATACATTTTTTAAAGAATGGCTATTTTGAAAACCCCAGGCCTTGACCTTGAATTGTTTGAAAGGAATTCGCCGTGGTATTTGGACACGGTTCACCGGATGAATATCTGAGTGAGCATAAAGTAGAAAAGATTTGTGCAGAAGCGTTCGAGTCCAAAAAGTTGGATGGCAAAAATGTGCTGTTCATTTTGCCGGATCATTCGCGCACCGCACCCATTGACGTGATGTTTCGTACGGTCTACAAACTGCTGGCCGACCGCGTGCAGACGCTCGATTTTTTGATCGCCCTTGGCACGCATCCGCCCATGAGCGACGAGATGATCAACAAGCGTGTGGGCATCACGCAGGAAGAGCGCTCAACCACATATCCCAAAGCTCGATTTTTTAACCACCACTGGGATGATCCCGCGCAGCTCATTCACATCGGCACCATAACCGAGGAAGAAGTTGATCACATATCCAAAGGGTTGTTGTGCGAAAAGGTGGATGTGCTCATTAATAAAATGGTATTGGATTATGATTTGTTGATCATTCTCGGGCCCACGTTTCCGCACGAAGTCGTGGGATTTTCCGGCGGCAATAAATATCTGTTTCCGGGCATTGCCGGGCAGGAAATTATCGACATGTTTCACTGGCTTGGCGCGCTCATTACTAGTCCGGAAATCATCGGCACCAAATACACGCCGGTGCGCCAAGTAGTCGACCGTGCTGCCAGCTTTTTGCCGGTTGAGCGCTATTGCCTTAGCCTGGTGGTCAAAGGCACCGATCTGGCCGGCCTATTTGCGGGGCCGCCCGAAGAAGCCTGGGCCGCGGCCGCGGATTTGTCGGATAAATTGCATATAATTTACAAAGACAAGCCGTACAAAAGTGTGCTGGCGCGCGCTCCGGAAATGTATGACGATTTGTGGACCGGCGGTAAATGCATGTATAAAATGGAGCCCGTGGTGGCGGACGGCGGTGAGCTGATTATTTACGCGCCGCATATCAAAGAGATTTCCGTGACGCACGGTGCCAAAATTGAGCAGATCGGCTACCACGTGCGCGATTATTTTTTGCACCAAATGGACAAGTTTATCGATATACCAGGCGGTGTCATGGCGCACTCCACGCACGTGTGCGGCGTCGGTACGTTTGTGGATGGTGTGGAAACCCCACGCATCAAAGTAATTTTAGCCACACAAATTCCGCCAGAGGTGTGCGAGAAAATCAACCTCGGCTATCGCGATCCGGATACCATCAATCCGCAAGAATGGGTCGATCGAGAAGATGAGGGCTACCTCTACGTCCCCAAAGCCGGGGAAATGTTGTATAGATTAAAAAAAGATCCGTTTAATTCGTGATCACCCCCACGCTGTCAGGGTTTCGGCTCCTGGACGCAATATGATATAGAAAGTATATCCGATCCCTTTGTAAAAAGTGAAAAATCTTTTGGAGGATAAACGAAATGGCTACAAACAAAAATGTTGTCGTAGCGCAATCCGGCGGGCCATCGCCGGTCATCAACAACACCGTCCGCGGTATTGTGGACACGTGCAAAATGTTCCCCGATAAATTTGATCAGATTTACGCAGCCTGGCATGGCATTGAAGGTGTGCTAAAAGAAGAATTGCTGAATCTTTCTGCCCAGCAGGAAGAAGAAATTGCCCTGCTGCGCACTACGCCGGCGGCCGGCGCCATTGGCACTTGCCGTTACAAAGTCAAGGACCATCAACAAGAAGATTTTGAACGCATTGTTGAGGTTCTCAAGGCTCACAATGTTGGCTATTTTTTCTATATTGGCGGCAATGATTCCATGGACACGGCCAACAAAGTAGCGCAACTGGCGCACGAGCGCGGACTCGATCTTATTGGCATTGGTGGATCAAAAACCATTGACAACGATGTCGGCGATTCCGAATTCCGCTTGGTCGATCACACGCCGGGTTACGGCTCGGTGGCGCGTTATTGGGCGCTGAACATTCAAAATGCCAATGAGGAAAATAAAGGCTCGAGTCCGGCCGATCCCGTTTTGGTCACGCAGGTGATGGGACGAAAAATTGGCTTTATTCCGGCTGCCGCGCGTCTGGCCGATCCCAAACGCGAAATGCCGTTGCAAATTTACATGCCGGAATCCAAAGTCAGTATTGACGAATTAACCGACAATGTGAATGACGAACTCAAACGCTCCGGCCGTTGTCTTGTCGTGGTTTCCGAAGGCTTTGACGCTGGCGACGTCGGTGCCGCCCGCGATTCATTTGGCCATGTGGAATTTGGTGCCAGCATGTTTACCGCACAGCAAATTGTGGTCAATCATCTCAATAAAGCCGGGATCAATGCGCGCGGCAAAGCTCGTGGTCAAGTACACGGTACTGACCAACGTGATACCGCCATTTATTCATCAAACGTTGATTTGGACGAATCTTACAAAGTCGGCCAAAATTGCGTGGTCATCGCACTGGAGCACGGTTCCGGTTATATGAGCACAATATTACGTCGCCCCGGTTTGATTTATAGCGTAGATTTTGACCGCGTACCGCTGGAACAAGTCGCCAATTCCGAGCGCGAATTTCCCAAACACTGGATTGCCGATAACAAAATTGATGTCACCGATGAATTTGTCAAATACGCGCGTCCGCTCATGGGCGACGATTGGGTGAGCGTGCCGGTCATCAATGGCATCCAACGGTTTGCGCGCTTGGAGCCCATTTTTGCCGAACAAGTGCTGCCCAAGTACGTGCCGGAAGCGCATCGATAAACGAGAATCAAATAATTTTTAAACTCAACTTATAGAGGATGAAAATATGTCCGATCCCCAAGCCAAATTAAGAGAAATGAAACCGCAGCACGAGTTTCTCATTGCCATCGACTCGGACGGTTGCGCGTTCGATTCCATGGAAATTAAGCACAAAGAATGTTTTATCCCCAATTTTATCAAATATTTTGATCTGCAGCCCGTGTCCAAATACGCGCGCGAGGCCGCGGAATTTACCAATCTCTATTCCAAGTGGCGCGGTGCCAACCGCTTCATCTCCTACACGCTCGCGTTGGATTTGCTCAAAGAACGCCCCGAAGTCATTGCACGGCATGCAACCATTCCCGAACTCAAAGGCGTGCGCGACTGGATGAAGCGTGAATCCAAATTGGGAAATCCGACGTTGACGCAAGAGGTAGAAAAAACTCAAGACCCGGATTTAAAGCAGGCGCTGGAATGGTCACTGGCGGTGAATGAATCGGTCGCCAATATTGTTTATAATGTGCCGCCATTTCCTCTGGTTCGCGAAAGTTTGTTGAAAATCTCGCAATGGGCTGATGTAATTGTCTGCTCTGCAACGCCGCACGAAGCCCTGGTGCGCGAGTGGCAAGAGCACGATTTGGCGCAGTATGTGCGTTTTATCGGCGGACAAGAAGTGGGCAGCAAAAAAGAAATGATAGGAATTGCCACGGCTTATGGCAAATATGAAAAATCCAAAGCATTGATGATTGGCGATGCTCCGGGTGATATGCGGGCGGCAAAGGATAATGATATTTTGTTTTTCCCGATCAATCCCGATAAAGAAGAAAAATCCTGGGAGCTGTTTTTTAATCACGATGCGGAAAAATTTCGTTCCGGCGGTTACACGACAGAATACGAGGCCGAGCGCATTGCCGCGTTTGAAGAGCTGTTGCCGGAAACGCCGCCCTGGAAGTAACGCATGCACACCTGTTGCCTCCTTGACGGAGGCATTTTTATTTAAAGCTTTACACTTTTCAACTATAAATCACCCAGGTTTGAAATAAAAGACGCTGGGGCTATTGTTTTAACATTGATATTTATGAACCCAAGAAACAGTGAATGGTTATGCGTGAATTGTTTACAGAAATTGAAATCAACGCGTCGTCAGATCGGGTATGGGAGGTGCTTACCGATTTTGAATCCTATCCGCTATGGAACCCGTTTGTCAAAGAGCTGGAGGGCTCGGTGCAGATTGGAAATCGTATCAAAGCCCGCCTGCAACCCCCGAACCAAAAAGCTATGACATTTAAACCGCGGGTGATCAAATTGGTGCCGCGACGCGAATTCCGCTGGCTCGGCTCCTTGGGAGTTCCAGGGTTGTTTGACGGCGAACACATTTTTGAGCTACATCCTTTCGGACCGTACAAAGTTCGATTTGTTCAGCGTGAGTTATTCAAAGGCATTTTGGTTCCTATGATTATGAAAAATATCCACGACGACACACGAGCCGGTTTTGAACAAATGAACAAGGCCTTGAAAAAGCGCTGCGAGTCGTGAGGCTTCCCGCCAAATCCCGCATTGTTGATGGGATGAATTCTCGGAATGCACTGATTTTCCATTGAAAAAATAAGATAAATTTGGCATATTCTTCTTCTTAACATTAGAGGAGACTCATGTCAAAACAAATTCTATGGATGTGGCTTTGCCTGTTCGGTGCCACGTTTGCCGACTCGTATTTCGACGGGTATCACAATCCTCGTCAGCTTTCCAAAACTCTTGACAATTTTCAAGATGATTATGGCGATCTCATCCGCGTTCAATCTCTCGCCAAAACAGTAAATGACTTGGATGTCTGGCTGGTTACCTTGTCCGCAAATCCCCAGCAAGAAAAACCGGGCATTGCTATTTTGGGTGGACTTGAAGGCGATGATCCGGCCGCTACCGAACTGTGCTTGTCATTTATTGAATATGCAGCCACCGAAAGTCAAAACAACGAACACATCCGCAATGTTCTGAACCGATATGTGTTCTACATTTTTCCCTGCGTAAATCCAGATGCCACAGCGCGGTTGTGGCAAAAGCCATCCATTGCCGATTCTCTAAACGCTCGACCAATCGACCTCGATTCGGATGGTCATGTGAGTGAAGACGATGTCGATGATTTAAACAACGACGGCTGGATTACCCAAATGCGCATCTCTGATCCGGCAGGCTCGTGGGCTGCTGATTCACTTTTTTCGCGACTGCTGCGCAAAGTTGATCCCGCAGAAAATGAATATGGCCAATACAAAGTGCTCAGCGAAGGCGTGGATAACGATGGCGATAAAAATTGGAACGAAGACCCGCGTGGTGGCGTGAATTTTAATCAAAATTTTTCTTACGAATACCAGCCGTTTAAAACTGGCGCCGGTCCGTTTCCCGTCTCTGAAATCGAAACCCGAGCTGTAGCGGATTTTCTGTTTTCGCATGACAATATAGCCTTGGTATTTAGTTTTTCGCATGCGGACAATCTGCTTTCTCCCTGGGAATCCAGCAAGCTCGGCAAAATTGAGCGCGGTATGCCATTGGATGGTGTGTTGCCACAAGATGCCAAGATTTACGATTATGTATCTCATCAATTTAAAAAACAAACGGCGTATCAAAAGTTTAGAAAAGCCGAACCCGTTCCAGGAAATTTTGCACAGTGGGCCTATTTTCATTATGGCCGTTGGTCGTTTTCGACGCCGGTTCCATGGCCGGCGTTGCTGGCTCCATCGGATTCGGTTCGAGAGGAAAACGGCGATCCGCTCGTTGGTCAACGGCGATTGTTGCAGTTGGCGCTGGATCATCAGATTTCTGATGTGTTTGTGGAATGGAGTGAGCTAAATCATCCGGATTTTGAACAAAACGTTGAGATCGGCGGCTTTCGCCCCGGTGTGCTTAAAAACCCGCCCAAGGATAGTCTTGAGACGATCGCCGGTTCTTTTAACTCATTTATAGTTCAACTTGCGGACTGGCTGCCGCAATTACAACTCTCCACCAAAGCCGAAAAGCTGGAAAACGATGTTTGTCGCATCACGGCAAGCATTCACAATGCCGGTTATTTCCCGACATCGTGCCACGTGGGCGAGCACTTGCAATGGGTGCGAAAAATCAAAGCGGAACTCCAGCTTGACAGTCAAAGCAAGCTCATGAGCGGCAATCCGTTCTATTTGTTGGACGTGATAAAGGGCGGCGATGCAGTCGAAAAAAGCTGGTTGATTCTGTCGGAATCTTCCGAGGCCGTCGTTAGGGTAGGCAGTCCATCGGTGGGTTATGTTGAACAAACGATTCGGTTGGAATAGCTATCGCACAGAATTCAAACCTCAGAGATTTATCAAACCTCTGAGGTTTTGCGTGAATTACGCTTCCTCCGCTTCGTCCGAGGTCGGCTCTTTGTGATACAAATTAATGGTTTCCGAAATCATGCTTTGAATTCCGGCGGCCATGGCTTGCGGGTCGACAATATGGCCGTCCAGCAGCGCCGCACTGGTGAATAGATTATTAGCCACGGTCTCCAGCATCGGGTCTTTCGAGTTGCTCTTGTAAATGTCCAGCAGATTTAAAATCACCGAATGCTGCTTGTTGATTTCCATCACCTTGGGCTTGGGTTTCATGTCCGGCGTGTAAATCTGCATCATTTTTTCCATTTGCGAGGACATGCCCTGGCTCACCAGCACCGCCGGACTTTTGACCAGACGATCCGACAGTTTGACGTCTTCAACTTTATCGCCCAAAATGTCTTTAATACGGCGCGCCAGTTTGTCCAGGTCTTTGGTATCTTTTTTCTTGGTTGTTTGTGCGGTCTCTTCGGCTTCTTTGTCGGTGGTTGGAATCTTTTCCAACTTGGACAACTCGACCTGATCCGCCGACACAATATTTTTATCCTTGTAGGTGAACAATCCCGGCAGCGCAAATTCGTCTATCGGATCGTAACAGTACAGCACCTCAACATTTTTCGATTTGAAAATTTCCAGCGCCGGATTGTTTTCCACCGACTTGCGATCTGGCCCGGAAATGTAATAAATCTCCTCCTGATCCGTAGGCATGCGCTCAAGATAGGTGTCCAGCGACACCAGCTCATCGGCATTGTCGCATTTTGATGAATTAAAACGGAACAACGACGCGACTTTTTCCTTGTTGCTGTAATCGTTATAGCCCTCTTTGAAAATACGGCCGTGCTGTTTCCAAAACTCCTTGTAGGTGTCGGGCTCGGTTTTCGCCAGCTCTTGTAGATGTGACAAAAATTTGCCGACAATGGTATTTTTGATTTTGATCATGTAGGCATTTTCCTGCAGCGTTTCGCGAGAAATGTTCAGCGGCAAATCGTCGCTCTCCAACACGCCGCGTAGAAATCGCAAGTATTTCGGCAAAATGTTTTTATCGTGCGCGTCAATCAACACGCGGCGCACAAACAGGTTGATGCCCTCGTTGGGTGAATCGATGCCCATAAATTCCATGTTGGTTTTGGGCACAAACAACAACGAGTGAAATTGCAGCGGCACATCCGCTGAAAAGTGCATCCAGGTTAATGCATCTTCGCTGTGATGCTCGATGAATTTGTAAAATTCATTGTACTGGTCTTTGGTAATATTGGATTTCGGCTCGCGCCAGATGGCGGTTACTTTATTGACTTGCTCGCCATCCACTTTGATGGGAAACGGCACGAAATTGGAATAGCGCTCGATGATGCTCTGCACCTTCCATTTTTGCGCAAACTCCTCAGCCTCTTCGCGCAATTGGACTTTAACGCTGGTGCCGCGTTTCACATCTTTGGGCCCCTCGGTAATGTCAAATGTGCCACTGCCGTCGCTGGTCCATACCCATGCCGGTTCGTCCGGTTTGGTAGATTTGGTGGTTACCTCAACCGAGTCGGCGGCCATAAACACCGAGTAAAAACCAACGCCAAAGCGGCCGATGAGATTGATGTCGTTGTCATCTTTTTTAAATTGTTTGATAAATTCCGACGTGCCAGAACGGGCAATGGTGCCGAGGTTTTCGACCAGCTCGTCGCGAGTCATGCCAACGCCGGTATCGGAAATCGTAAAAGTTTTCTCTTTTTCGTCCAGTTTAATGTTGATTTCAAATTCGAGATTCGGATCGGCAATGGTTTCGCCCTTGACGCTTTTGAACCGCACTTTATCCAATGCATCCGCCGCGTTGGAAATGAGCTCGCGGATGAACACATCGCGGTGCGTGTACAACGAATGCGATAAAATGTCGAGTAGCTGGCGAACTTCGGCTTGAAATTCATAATGATTCGCCGTACTTTTGGCAGGTTCAGCCATGGATGTAATCCTCCATTATTGATGAATTATTTTGATTTTCAATGTTGATAGCATGATATGCAGCCATCGTTCCATTATAAAAACGTGATCTTTAGGTCTCTTTTAACATTCTCGGATAATAGTCTCGGAAAAACTCTTGTCACATGCAAAGATCGTGCAAAACTGCAAGTCCAAAAAAAACAACAGATGATGCTTTGTTTTAAAAATCCAAGTCTGCCAATCTGACAAACTTTGGCATTACCAAGGAGCAAAACGTGTTCAAACAGTTTCTCAATCTTCTATTTATTGTCCCGTGCTTGGTGCAAACCGGGCTCGCACAAGATTTGACTCCCAGCGCTCTCAAAGCCATGGGCGCTCCCAATAATCCGCAAGTCGAAGTGGCCTGGAACCGCTATTACGATTACGACGGAATTGTGGACATTGCCAAGCGTCTGGAAAAGACATTTCCGCAGGTGGTGCGCGTGAGTATCATCGGTAAAACGGTACAAGGCCGCAATATGATTGCCCTCACCGTCAGCAACTTTAAAGTCGGCGATATGGATCGCAAACCCGCCATGTATATCGATGGCAACATTCACTCCAATGAAGTCCAGGGCAGCGAAGTGGCGCTGTACACGGCCTGGTATTTGGCGGAAAGTTTTGGCCGCATTGACTGGATTACCGAGCTGCTGAACCACAAGACGTTTTACATCGTGCCCAGCATCAATCCCGATGCGCGCGATTATTACATTCACGAGGCCAATACGCCGCACTCGCCGCGCTCCGGTTTGCTACCGCGCGATGACGACGGCGACGGCCTGCTCGACGAAGACCCGCCCGATGATTTGAACGGCGACAGCTTTATCGTGCGCATGCGCAAAGCCAATCCGCACGGCCGCTGGACCACGCATCCCGACGATCCGCGATTGATGGTACGCGCCGATGCCGATGAGCCCGGCGAATACGATCTGCTCGACTGGGAAGGCTATGACAATGACGGCGATGGCGAGATCAACGAGGACGGCCCCGGCTATTACGATCCCAACCGCAATTGGGGCTGGAACTGGCAGCCGACCTATGTGCAGGGTGGCTCGGATCGTTATCCGTTTTCCATTCCTGAAAATCGTGCGGTGGCCGATTTTGTTTTGGCGCACGACAATATTGCCGGCGCGCAAAGCTATCACAACTCCGGCGGCATGATTTTGCGCGGCCCCGGCGTGGCTGCCGATTCCAGCTATTCCCCTCAAGATGTTCAGGTGTACGACAATCTCGGCAAGGTCGGCGAAGACATGCTGCCCGGTTATGATTATCTGGTTCTGTACAAGGATTTGTATTCCGTGTATGGCGGCGAGCTGGACTGGTTTTACGGAGCCCGCGGCATTTTCACCTTTAGCAACGAGTTGTGGACCTCGTTCAATTATTTCCGCAAACCGGACGGCGGCCAGGGCTGGTTTGGTCGTCAGGAAGACACGTACCGCTTTGACGAACTGCTGCTGTTTGGCGAAGGAATTGTCGATTGGCAAACCGTCGAGCACCCGCAGTACGGTTCGGTTGAAATTGGCGGTGTGAAAAAATCCTGGACGCGCACGCCGCCTTCATTCATGATTGAGGACATGTGCCACCGCAACATGGCGTTTACGCTGTTTCACGCCTATCATTTGCCGCATGTTGTGATCGATACGGTGGAGGTGAAAGCGCTGAGTAACAATCTGTACCAAATCGATGCCGTGGTGGTGAACACGCGTTTGATTCCCACGCGCTCGAATCACGAAGTGAAGCATCAGTTTACGCGTCCCGACTGGTTAAAAATTGATGGCCCGCAAGTCGTTGCCGGGTTTATCGTTCACGATGTCTATTTGAACGACCTGACCGAACAACAGTTTGTGCCGCAACGCCTCAACATCGCCACCGTGCCGGCCATGGAAGAGGTCCGCGTACGCTGGCTGGTGCGCGGCAAACCGAGCGGCAGCATCACCTTTGACTCGCTAAAAGGCGGCATTGTACAACGGTCCTTCTAAGGCCGAGCTGTATTCATTTATGAACAAACGCGCCCTACAATCCGATGTCTATCTGCTGCTCACCGCTGCCATTTGGGGATTTGCCTTTGTCGCGCAGCGCGTGGGCATGGAGTATGTGGGGCCGTATATTTTTAATGCCGTGCGCTTTCTGCTCGGGGCGCTGGCCTTGCTGCCCTTTGCTTTTCGTCCCGCCAGAGGGGTGACTCCGGCTTCCTTTCGATCCCTGGCACTCACCAGCCTGGCCGCCGGTATTTTTCTATTCCTCGGCTCCTCGCTGCAACAGGTGGGCATTGTTTATACCACGGCCGGCAAAGCCGGATTTATCACCGGGCTGTACGTGGTTCTCGTGCCATTTCTTGGTCTTTTTTTCCGTCACAAAATCGGCCTGGAAAACTGGATGGGCGCCATCCTCGCCGTGATCGGCCTCTATTTTCTCTCCATGCCGGCCGGCACGTTTGGCTTGCAAAAAGGCGATTTTTACGTCTTTTTGAGCGCCTTTTTCTGGGCCGCGCACGTGCACACCATCGGCTTTTTGTCGCCGCGCATGTCCGCGGGAAAAATCTCCGTGCTGCAATACGCCATGTGCTCGGCGCTCAGCTTTGTGGTGGCTTTTGCTATCGAGACGTTTACCTGGCAAGACATTCTCAACGCCGCCATCCCCATTTTGTATGGCGGCTTGATGTCCGTGGGCGTGGCCTATTCTCTGCAAGTGGTGGGACAAAAATTCGCCCCCCCCACGCACGCGGCCATTATTCTAAGTTTGGAAGCCGTATTTGCCGTACTCGGCGGCTGGT
>CAYPZM010000144.1:0-11712 GCA_964414825.1 uncultured Cytophagia bacterium
TAGTTTTTCAACAGTCTCTAAAGGTGTACTACAAATAATACTTGGCCTTATTTCACCAGCATCAACTTGCGCATTCACTCCTTCGTGGGGTACTGGTCTGAACTCATTTCAACATTATTTAGAGCAAGGAAGGTGCCGAAAATGCAAGGATATATTGACGACGCTAAGCTATTAATTTATTGAAACTTGCAAAAAGGGAGAGACTTGAGGAAATTGCTAAAACATGTGGGAAAATTCGATAAAAAACACGATGTCAACTCGGGGGTTGTTTTTTGTTTACTTGCAGGCGATATATTTCTCGCAAGTTCGGACTCGATTGGGGATAGTTCTCGAATGTAAGAGTGGTGCGTTGCGAGAAGCTTTGATAATATTTAGCGGCAGTCCAATCCCTGGCGAGACTGCGCGTCTTGCTCATGTCGGCAGAGCGGAAAACCTCAATCCGCGGACAACCGAACTCGAATCTTAACATGATCTTCTTTAATTGTCCATGCCGGGATTCGAATATCAATGCGTTTCAGATCTGAGATGCGCCGGTCCAGTTCAAGCGGCGGCGGGTCCAGCGAGATCACCGACACCATCAACTGCGGATGCGATAAATTTTCCAGCTTGAGCGACTGGCCGTCCTGTCGTAAAAGTGCGCCACCATCGACAATCTCGACATCCGCGGTGGTCAAAAGCTGCCATGTAAAAACGTCGGTCTGCTCCGAAAGCTCTATCGCATCCTCGATGAGAATGGACGTTGGGCTATCTTTGGTGAATGTTCTGGTGGCGCTTTTTAGCAACTCGCCAAAAGTTGGCGACAAGTCAAAAGACACCCGCGGCTTTTCCCCTTTTTGCGAGTCCAAAAGCAGGGCGCGGCCATTGACACGGTGAAAACTATCGTTCACCGTGAGCGTGCTGTGGCCAAAATTGTTCTTGGTCAGCAGTGTCCAGCGTTGCGAATCCTGGTCTCGTCCCCATAAATTAAATCCGGTTTTCTCCAGGTCGTGATAGCTTTGGTTGCCCGGATCCACGGCCCAGCGCACACCGTTCAATTCAAAAACAAAAGAGCCGTTATCCATATTGGCGTGATTGTCCGCTGCGCGCCCGCCTTTGGCGGCAAAATAATAGTCGTGATCAGAATCGCTCCTTTGAAAAACCGCAATGGGTGTATTTCCAGTTCCAATCCAAACCGCCGGCATTGGTTCATCGATTTTTTTCTCATACTGCGCCAGCCAGACCAATGCGGCGCCGGCCAACCTCGACAGCTCTCCCATCTCATCCGGCGGACGCATAAATCGCTCTTTTTCGAAAAAAGCAGCGTTGCCGGTTTGCGCGGCGAACCAGGCGAGGAAAACATCGCCGTTGCTGCTGCGTCGATCGCCGCAATCGCCATAATTAAAATAGCGGCCCGACGGTGCGATCATGGCCTTTCTGAACATGGCGCTCTCCTGGAATCCCGGATAATTACCCAAGCCGAAATCCGTGCCAAACGCACTGGCGAGCATGGCCGAGGTGATGACAGAAAATGAAGTCCCATAGCCCCAATAAGTGGCGCCTTCGGGATAAACGCCGTCCGGGCCGTACTCGACCAGCGCATGCGGCATGTCGTCAAGCGCGCGCGAAATGGTGTTTGACGCCAGCTCGGGATCGATCTCGGCAATGGTGATGGCCGCGGCAATCAAACCGCCGTGACACACCTGATTCCAGTTATTGTTGTTATCGATCCAGCCATGATCGTGCGCAAAACTGGGTGCCAGTCCTTTGTCGATGAGCGCCTGTTGCGCCAGCTCTATTGTAGATGGCGGCAAAGCGCCGGCGGTCCAGTCCAGCGCTAACGCCACAGCAAGCGACATCTCGGCGACATCGAGAAAATGCGACGGATTCCAATCCGAAAACGTGCACACTGCTTTGAGCTCGGCGTCTATGCGGTCGAGGATGTTTTGCTCGCCATCCACGTGATAGACCATACCCAGCATATTCATGCGATACAAAACCTCGCGCGACACGGACAAAAGTCGGCGGCCAGTGACAATGCGTTCCGCGACCGGTTCATCTAAAATGCGTTCAGCGTTCAATTTTATGGCGCTATACATGTTTTGCACAACAGGATCGGTTTCCAGCTTGGCTCGCAGTATTTTATCATTTTCAGGATTTAACACCAGTCGCGGCTGCGCCTTTAAAAGATGATCCTCTAGATACTGCACGGACATGGGATTTTCCAAAGCGGGGATTTCTGTTTCGGCTGTTTTGGGCGACGAATAAACTACGAGGAGCATTAGGGCGAGCAGCAGATTTTTGCGCATCATGGCTTTCATCCTGATTGGTTGTGTGTCAATTTTAAGCGGGATGGAATATAAAAATTCGCGCGGCTTTTAAAAAGGAATTTATCGCAAAAGCCACCATCGAGACAAACCCCGGGATTTTGAAACTACAAACCCCGGGGCGTTCAGGATTACAGCTTTGTTCAAAATCAACTTATTTGACCAACACGAGCTTGCGCGTTTGAAACTGGCTGCCGGCTTGCAAACGAAAAACGTAAACGCCGGAAGACAGTTGCGCGCCATCAAAAGTGACGCTGTGTTGACCGGCGCTCAAGCGTTCATTCACCAGTGATGCGACCTCGCGGCCTAACAGATCGTAAACCGACAATTTTACATGCTCGCTGGTTGGCAATGCAAATGTAATAGTTGTAGTTGGATTAAAAGGATTGGGATAATTTTGCAACAATTCAAAGGCAACCGGCGCTGTTTCAGATTCGACAGATGTTCCTGTACCAATATTGGCATCGTAAACCATAATGCCGCCATTGAGCATCCACAAATCACCGTTTTCATCAACGGCCATCTCCCACACGTCATTGTGATGCAGCCCGGAATTTTCCATGTGCCAAACGGTCCAGGAAGAGCCGTCCAGCAAGGCCAGCCCACCTTCGGGACTGGAAATCCATTTACGATTTTGCGCGTCGACAAGGACTTGATTAATAGTATTGCTGCGCAACTCCGAGTTGGCGGTATTATACACCGTCCAATTGCTGCCATCAAACATGACCACGCCGGCATCCCTCGTGCTGATCCACTTGTTGCCTTGCTGATCGATAGTGACATGAAACAGTCTATTGGAGGGCAGGTCGGAATTGCTCATCGTGTAGGTCGTCCACGTTTCACCATCAAAAGACACCAATCCGCCACCGGTGGGTATCCATTTGACATTATTATCATCAACTGCGATATCGAATACGTAATTGTCCGGCAATCCGGAATTGGAGGTGTTGTAAAGCTGCCATTCCGAACCGTCGTACGATACCAAGCCATTCCAACTTCCAATCCACACGAGGCCCGATTCTTCCACAGCAGTGGGCCATAATTGATCGCCGGGCAATATTTCGGTGTTGTCTGGATCATACACGGTAAATTCTCCATTTTCAAAACGCGCGAGACCACCACCTTGCGTGCCAATCCAATATTCTCCATTTTTGCCTTTTTGGACCTGCCACACCTGGTTTGACGGTAAATCCGAATTCTCAGTCGTATACAGAGTCGTATCCGAATCCGTAATACGCAACAGTCCGTCACCATTGGAACCAATCCACATTTCCGACCCATAAATGGAAACATGATAGCCGCCGGGAACGGGCGAATTGGCGGTTGAATACTCCGTCCAGGTATCGCCGTTTATGTGGTATATGTCCCCTCCGGAAGTTGACGTGCCTACCCACGTGGCGCCATCGCTGTCGACCAACAGCGCGGAAATACCGCGATCGGCCAGTTCGGAATTTGGGCCATTCAGCATACTCCAGTTCGTGCCATCAAACATCACTAATCCATCTCGGGATGTGCCAACCATCAACGTTCCATCGTTTTGGACGTACAGGCTATTCACGCGGCCGATGGGCATACCGGTTTCCGATTCGTTGTAGAGTGTCATCGCTGAATCCATAATTTGAACGAGGCCATCCCAAACAGCCACCCATACGGCTCCCTGCTCGGTTACTATAAGGGTCCGCACTCGGTCGTGTAGAAGATCAGAATTCTCTGTGTTGAACACCGACCAGGTCGAATCCTTCAGAGAAGCAAGTCCGCCTCGATCCGTGCCGATCCATTTGGTGCCATCGCTTGCTACAGCAAGGGCGGTCAAACGATTGGACGGCAAATCCGAGTTGGCTTCGTCATACAACATCCAAGCCGAGCCATCAAAATGAAAGAGTCCATTGCTTGTAGCAATCCACACGCTGCCATCCGTATCCGCAGCGATGGCTTTAATTTGCTCATCGGCTAGTTTCTCATTCAATGAAGTTAAGGCTGTAAAGGCGGATCCGTTGTAATGGACCAAACCATGTCCATCCACGCCAACCCACAACTCGTCATTCGAATCGATTGCAAGTGCAGTCACCTCGTTTTGCGGCAGGTTGGAATTGGTTTTGTTCAAGTACTGCGCAGTCGATGTGGATTTATCGATGCGAACCAGGCCGTAGCGGGTTGCGGCCCATACGATATCCCCCTGTTCCGCAAGCGCATTAACTTGCGACGCCTGCGAATGATAAAATGTCCATTCATCCCATTTAGCCGTTCCGTAGGAAGAAAAAAACAGTAATGCAAAGATTGTCATCATAAAGCTCAAGTACCTCATAAAACACCTCCTCGTTTTGTGTTGACCACCCGAACCCCATTGAGGGACTTTCCCTCGCGGGGCACAGGGCTGAACCACTTTCAGAGATGCTTAGAGCAAGGAGGATGCCGAACTGCTCTATTTTCCAAAACGGCGCAAAGCCATTAATTTAATTATACTTGGATCAATATAAAACGAGGTGTAGATCGAAGAAATGAGAAGGATTATTCGAGCAAATTCACGAATTCACTTTAGAAAATGTTTTTTCAGAATTTACCGCCGTTATATTTCTCGATGTTTTAGATGCCATTAGAAATATTAACGAAAATAAAAAGTGTTTGGCTACACGAACATGTCAAACTAAATAACGCGACCTAGTTTATCGCCAATTTTCCAATAGAAACAGATCGTATTTGCCAGCGTCCATGCGGAGTGCAAGAATATGTTTACGATCCGGTGAAATATGCAAATAGCCGGCATATCAGAATTGTCGATCGACTCTTCCGACCAGAAAAGCCTTACTTTTATAGCTATACAATAGCACGCCGCGTGTTCAGCTCTTTATCACTCTTTCTGGTTTAGTTTTCGAATCCCCAACTTGGACATTTTATACCGCATCGTGTACTCGGAAATGCCCAACGCTCGCGCCGCTTGTGATTGATTCCAATCGTTTTCGATTAGTGCCTGGCGAATCATCTCCTCTTCCACTTCGGCCAGTCGTTCATTCAGTTTTTGTGCGTTTATGTCGAATTGGGGAACAGCCTTTTTAAACTGCTTTTTCAAATCCTGAGGCAGAACAGAAACGGTGATCGTGCTTGCTTCTTTGGGTGTCAACGTGGTTAGGCGCTCGACAAAATTTTCCAGCTCGCGAATATTGCCTTGCCAGGGTTGGGCCGACATGTACTCGAGCAATTGGGGATCAAAACGGTGAATGGTTTTGCCTTGTTCTTGAGCAAATCGTTTTAAAAAATGGTTTGCCAATCTGGGAATGTCCAGCTTGCGTTCATGAAGCGACGGCACGGTGATGGGATAGACGTAGAGGCGGTAATAAAGATCTTCGCGAAATAATTCCTGCTGAACCAGCTTTTGCAACGAGCTGCTCGAAGCGGCAATAATACGCACATCGACCTTGCGGGATTTGTTGCTGCCGACCGGTTTGATCTCGCCTTCCTGCAACACGCGCAGCAACTTGGATTGCACTTCGTGGGGCATGCTGGCAATTTCATCCAAAAACAAGGTGCCGTTGTGCGCTTCTTCGAGCAAACCTTTGCGGTCGGTATTGGCGCCGGTGAACGCTCCGCGCACGTGGCCAAACAGTTCGCTTTCGATCAAATTGGCCGGAATGGCACCGCAGTCAATGGCAATAAATGCCCGGTCGTTGCGGCTGCTCAGTCGGTGAATCGCTCGCGCCACCCGTTCTTTTCCGGTGCCGCTTTCGCCCTCGAGCAGCACGCGAACATCAGTATTTGCAGCAGCGTCTATGGATTTAAGCAAATCAATAAACGTTTTGCTTTTGCCGATGAGACCGAGTTTTTCGTATTTGGCACGGAGGGTGTCTTCGGGGATAGACGCGGCAAAATATTTTTGCAGATTGCTAGTGTCACGAAAATATGGGGAAATGATGGTCGCAAAATTTTCAGCAAATTCGACATCTGCGGGTTCAAACCTGTGTCCTCGTCTCAAAATGAGCGCACCGACAAGCCGACTTTCAGATCGTATTGGCAATGCCAAAACAGAGCCAGTCACCTTGCCGGCAAGCGACGTTTTTTTAAACAACTCGTGCTTTTGGGCGTTGTGAATGAGACAGACCTGATTGTGCTTGAACACCCAGCCATTGACAAGCATCCGGGCCTTGCGTTGAAGCGGGTCATCCTCGGTACCGTTGCGCACAATAGTTTTTATGGTCTGTTGCGTGGAAGGATTAACGAGCTCGAGGTGAGCATCTGTTGCCATTAAAAAATCGATGGCCTTGCGCGTTATGGTGGTGAGAATGGCATCATAGTTGTCCATTTGCGATAGCACGTTCGACAGCTCGATAAGTAATAAAAGTTTTTCATGTTGTAAATCATTCATTCGTTTGCCCCATAAGAGTCTGCAACTGCGAACGCTGCGCCGCCTCCACTTTGGCCTTGAGCTCTTCGAACCAGTTGTAGACCACATGAATTTTTGTGGCCTGCGGCTGGATATTTTCATCAATCCAGATAAAACGCTCGCCATCCGGGGCTTCGCAATAGTTGGTCCACCACCAGCCGGCAGTTTTCGGTTTGCGCTCGAACAACAGCCGTGGTTCACCCGCCTTAAACACCGGGTCCGTTTCAATGGAAACGGCCATCATTTTGATGGTGCTGGTGTATGTTTCTTGCTGAATATAAAACAGTTCCTTGCCATCGCGTGACCACTCGGGTTCACCGCAGCCCAATTCGCTAATTTTGTAGACGCGATCCGAACCGAACAACCGCCGCACACACACTTGACGTTTTGAAAGCATTTGCGAGCGCTCATCCTCTTCGCTCACATAGGCCAGCCATTGTCCGTCCGGAGAAAGCGCGGGGCTGATGGCTTTTTTCGGCAAAATTGGATAGGGTTTAAATTTTGAGTCGCCCACGAGCGGCAAAAACATAAGCTGCACCGTCTCAACATCCGCATAGGGCATTTGCAAATAGATGACATGGTTTGCATCCGGAGTGACGGCATAGGGGGCTTTCATCAGGGAATCACTAAAGGTCAATCGATGGTACACGCCACTGCTGTCGATGGGCACACGATAGAGCTCGCTAAAGCCTTTTTGATCTCGGTACGAATTGACAATCAGCGATTTGCTATCCGGCGTCCACGTCCCCAAATAGCCCACAGGCTCGTACTCCGTAACCGCTTTTTCACGTCCCGCGATAAAATCGTACACATAGTTTCGGCCATCGCGCCAGTATGACAAGTATCTGCCATCCGGCGATACTTCCGGATCGTTATAATCTCCCGGTGGCAGCAGCATGCGCTCTGCGTTGCCGTCTCGATCGATCATCAATAATCGGCGCTGGGATTCCCAATAGTCAATATCGCCGCCTTTGGCATAAATCAGCGTACCGGTTTTCGAAAAAGCAAATTGGGCCGAGGATTTGAACATGGCTACATTTTCAATAACTCGAACCGGGCGCCCGGAAATACGATGGGTTTTGAGATCAAAGGGACGGGCAAACACATCGCCCTTGTGAGCATAAACCACATGTCCTGTTGGCACATATCGGGCAAAGCGCGGGCCTTGAATCAGAGTATCGATTGTGCCGCTGGCCAGGTTTAGCACCACCACATCGCCTTCCAATTCCATTTCGCTCATCAAGGTGGCTAACACCGTTTTATTGCCGGGCAGCATTTGCGGGCAATTGATTTTGATTTCCGGCACAGCCGGATCGTGCGGTGCTTTAAATACCAGCTCCGGCTCACCGCCCTGGGTATCGAGCTTCCAGAGATCGACATTTTCCAGCAACAGAGAATGGTCATCGTACCAATGCGCCATGCCAAAGCGAACATCGCCAGCCGTCTGCAATATTTGGGTGACGCCACCGCTCAAGGAAACGCTTTTCAGGGTGTCGTAAGAATTGAATCCGATCGTATTGCCATCCGGAGAGAAAAACGGCATAGCTGCAGGCACGTCAGTCCCCAAGGGCACGGCTTGCGACTCGGGCAGATTTCGAATAAATAATTCGGCCTGGTTGTTTTTTAAAACCGGAAACACAATGCGTTGACCATCCGGGGAGATCGCGAGCGACGGACAATACGTTCGCGACCACAATGTTGTGCCTTCCGGCATGGGAATATCAAATCGCACCACTTGTTTGGGCGGCTTGGGTTGCGTATTCCAGGGACGCCCAAGCCCAATCAGAGCAATCCCAGTCAACACAAGGGCGGTAATCGCCGTTGCAGCGGTCAAGGTTCGTTTGCGAAAGTCCATTCGACCACGCGGATGCCCCTTGAGGTACTCGTCATATCGGGTCAAAAGCACCCGCAAATCGGCAATCATTTCATCGGCATGCTGGTACCGATTCTCGCGATTTTTCTCCAGCATTTTTAGGACGATTCGTTCCAGCTCCATGGGCACGCCGGTTCGCAAGCCGGTGAGCGGTTCGGGCTCTTCTTTGAGAATCGAATAAATCACCGCCTGCTCGGCATCGCCGCGGAACGGCAGTTGTCCGCAAATCATTTCGTACAGCAGCACCCCAAGCGACCAAATATCGGAACGATAATCGACATCCTCGCCCTCGGCCTGCTCGGGCGACATGTATGCCACCGTGCCCATTCGCGTGCCGATTTGCGTCACCTTGGTGTCGTCCATCAATTTCGCCAGCCCAAAATCCATGATCTTGACGCGTTCGTTTGGGGTGATCATAATATTGCCGCTTTTGATATCGCGATGAATGATGCCGTTTTGATGCGCCGCATGCAGACCGGTGGCAATTTGAATCGCATATTCGATGGCTTTTTTGATCGGCAACGGTCGCCCTACGCTCAATAGCTCCTGGACGGTCTTGCCCTCAACAAATTCCATGGAGATGAACAATTGCGTCTCATCTTCTTCAATATTAAACACATAGGCGATGTTGGGGTGGTTGAGCGAAGCAGCGGTGTGTGCCTCGCGGTAAAAGCGTATTTTGCCCACATCATCAACGCTGGATGATGGTAAAAACTTGAGCGCCACCAATCGGTCGAGCTTTGTATCCTGCGCTTTAAATACCTGTCCCATCCCGCCTTCACCGATTTTCTCAAGGATTTGATAATGTGAAATGGTCGAGCCGATCATACCCCGATTCTCTCCAAACTTACATTGGATGCTTAAAACAGGCTGGATAGATGCATTATTCCGTTTGTGATCTCGGCTCATTCGGCAAGTCGTCTAGGGGATGTCGTTGCACACAAGGCTGGTCCGGAAATGAGGGCAAAGCTCTCATCGATCGTATCCCTAAAGTACTAGTTCACCAAGCCTGCCTGAAGTCGTGTATCGCGAGCCGCAGCCATTTTTTCTTTTAATTCCTCAAACCAGTTTAAAACGACATGAACTTTTGCTGCATTTGCCTGTCGATTATTTTGCACAAAAATGAACCGTTCACTGTCACGCGCCACACAATAATTGGACCACCATTCCGCAGCCGAGATCACCTGAAATCGATGCGAAAACAGCAATTGCGGTTCGCCGATAACCGGTTCGGAATCGCTGCTTATGGATACTGCCATGATATTTTTCAACGTATCTCCGGCAAGATAAAACAGCTCGTCTCCATCGCTGGACCAGACTGGCGAAAATCCGCCAGACTCTGTGACCCTGTAATGTCGTCCATCACCACGAAGAGAGCGTATGAAGAGTTGCCGGCTCTGGGTATAAGGAGCTCCGGGATCGTCTATGGCAACATAGGCAAGCCATTGCCCATCGGGTGAAAGCGTCGGTGTGAGCGCGTACTCTGGAATACCGGGATAAGGTTTTAGAGCATCCGGGCCAGTCAGTGGCAACATCATAAAACGAATACTTTCTGTATGAATGCTTGGATAGGAAACATACAACAAGGCGCTGCCATCCGCGGCTACAGAAGAAACCATCTCGCCGCGCTTTTCATCGAGGGTCAAACGTTTTATTGGAAAGCCATTTTTCATTTCAACCTGGTAGATGCTTGAAAAGGATGTGTTGTGAAAATCCCCAACGATAAAAAGAGACTCCCCATCAGGGGCCCACACACTCTGATAGCCTCCTGTTTGGCCCCGAGAAATAGAGTGTTCTTTTTGGGTTTTAAAATCATAGACAAAATATCGGTCATCCCGCCAATAGGCCAACTTTGTCTCGTCCGGCGACAGACGCGGGGCAGTATAGTCGCCAACCGGTAGTGGAAGCGGCTCGATATTTCCCTCTCTATCCACCCAAACCAGCTCTTTTTGGTTCTCGAACGATTCAATATCTCCGCCAGCCGCATAAACGAGCGTGCCATTCTCTGAAACAGCAAATTGAGCCGTCGACTTGCGCATGGCCACATTGTCAACAACGCGCACATGCGGCCCGCTGATTTTGTAATTTTTGAGATCAAACTCAACCGCATAGAGCGCTCCCCGGTGTGCGTAGACAAGGTGCCCGGTTGGCACGTATCGAGCGTAACGCGCTTTTTTGACAAGCGTATCCACCCTGTTGCTGGTAAGATGAAAAAGCACAACTTCTCCTTGCTCCTCCATGATGCTTTTGAGCGTTGCCAGTATGGCTTTTCGGTCTGGAAGCATCTGCGGGCTTGTCGGTCGAATACCCAACGTCAATGAATCACGCGGAATGTTGGTAAATTTTTCGACATCCCCACTTTGGATATTTACATTTATGATATCGTGTAGATCCAAAAGCATGGCATTGTTATCATACCAATGTAGACTCTCTACATTGATATCCGGCGAGACAAATACTGATTTTGTAACGCCGCCATTCAAAGGTTTGACCTTTAATGTATCTCCTTTCACAAATGCCAAACTGTTGCCATCCGGTGAAAATACTGGTGTGCGACAGAGGTAGGTATCGGTCATTCGTACAGGGCCGGATTCATCGAGATTTTGAATGTATAGTAAATTTTCGTTATTTCGTTTCACGCCAAGCGCAATACGTCGGCCATCCGGTGAAACATCGAGGGATCGATAAAAAAGTGTTGAGACCAGTTGTGTGCCGGCCGGCATGGCGATTGGGAATCGAACAACCGGTTGTTCCGGTTGGGCCGATTGTTGCCAGGGACGCAGTACCATCAACGCAGCCAAAACCAAGAGCAATGGTATGATGATCAGCGTCGCCCGGTTCATGGTTCGCTGTCGAAAATCTTGACCTGGCATGCGTTCCACGGAAAAGGAATCATACCGGGTAATGAGCACTCGCAAGTCGGCGAGCACTTCGTCGGTATGCTGGTAACGATCATCCGGATTTTTCTCCAGCATTTTAAACACAATCCGTTCCAGCTCCATGGGCACACCCGTGCGCAAGCCGGTGAGTGGCTGCGGTTCTTTGTTCAAAATAGAATAGATCACCGCCTGCCCTGCTTCACCTTGGAACGGCAGTTGGCCGCAAATCATCTCATAAAGCACGACACCGAGCGACCAAATGTCGGAGCGGTGGTCGCCCTC
>CAYPZM010000145.1:0-11694 GCA_964414825.1 uncultured Cytophagia bacterium
TGATCCACTTTAACCATGGTTTCCCCGTTATGCTGAACTAACATGCCTTCAATTATGGGCAAATCGGGATTTGGACCGGTTGCCATCTCTAATGAGTCGCATGCAAGAACGCATAGCGCAATTATTAAGAGAAGAAAAAGAGTTTTCATGATGCACCCCCATAATTTTGTGCATTCTAGGGTTCCGCAGATATTCCGCAAAATATCCGCAACGACTTGCAGCCTGCTTGTGGTTGTAACTCGTAGCAAACCTTAGAGGTGTACTACGAGCGCTAGCTTTGTTAAAGACCATAAAGTCCGCATGTTTTCCCAAATATTGCCAAACTGTGGAGATTCTCCACACCTCCCTCTATCACAATTGATATAGTCGGGGAACTCTTGACATACGAGTGCGTACAAGTTGTGAAAATACAATAGCACAAAAAGAACATAAACTTGTATTGATTGGCACATTTATTGTGATAGATGTGTCAAAAAAAGAGTGTATTTTAGATATGTTCATGAATTGTTTGCTGATAACAAATCCGGTTGAAAACAAAGACCAAGAGATACTTTCATTTTTGGCTAACCATCACATTGAGTACGATACGGCAAGCGATTCGATGATGGCGATTCAAAAGGCACATCAACATATGTTTGATGTGGTGGTGCTAAATGCCGAAAAAACAGAAAGTCAAATTGAACGGGCTATTCGAATCTTGAAACAGTGCAATCCCAAAGTGCGAATACTGGTGCGAACCGATACCAATTCTCGCGAATTGGAAAGCAAAATTCGCCAAGAAAACATTTTTTACTACCATTTAAACTCGTTTGGTAACAACGAATTTACTGTGGCCCTGGGTTCTGCGTTGGAATTAGCTAAAGGTGTAAAATGAGTGAAGCAAAAAAAATATTAATTGCGGATGATGATCCGGATTTTATCGAAATAAATAAAACAATTCTAGAAGCAAGCGGTTTTGATGTGGATACGGCATACACATCCATGGACACTCTATCAAAATTGAGAGAAGATCATTACGCCATGCTGATTCTTGATTTGATGATGGAAGAAAAAGATTCCGGATTTACCGTGGCGTATGCGATTCGAGACGATCAAAATCTGCGTTATTTACCGATTTTGATGTTGACCTCGGCCGAAGAGAAAACCGGGTTTTCGTTTCAGTTTTCCAAGGATAAAGAGTGGATGAAAGTTGACGACTATGCCACCAAACCGCTGCGCCCGGCCGAGCTTTTGGATAAAGTAAATAAACTGATTCAATAAAGATATAAATCACTGAACTGAAGAGGTAATACAGACGATGGAGACAGAAGCTGTACTGACAAAATATCCGCAAAACGATGCCTCGGCACTGATCCCGATCTTGCAGGATATTCAGGAAACATTCGGCTATCTGCCGGAACACGAGTTGAAAAAAGTGTCCAGCTATTCTAATCTGCCCATGTCGCGGATTTACGGCGTGGCGACCTTTTACAACCAATTTCGGCTGCAGCCGCTGGGAAAATATGTGATTCGAGTATGCCGCGGCACGGCATGCCATGTGAAAGGTTCTTTTGATATTTTAACCACGCTGGAAAACGAACTCGGCATTAAAGCCGGAGGAACCACCAAAGATTTGCTGTTTTCGATCGAGACCGTGGCGTGTATTGGCGCTTGCAGCATTGCGCCGGTCATTGCGGTGAACGAGGAGTTTTACGGCAATCTCGATTCGAAAAAGATTAAAAAGCTATTGAACGATTTTCGTAAAGAAGAAAAGGAGTAACACGTGGCTTTGCAGAATTCATTTCAGGCGATTTTCGCGAATTGTTGGCACAGCCCGGAAAATCCCTGCAAATTTTATATAGACTGTATTAACGAGGGCCAAAAATGCTATCAATCCGACTCGGCTAACGAGCGAGTTCATAAATTCAAAAATGAGATTTTGCTTGTTGATCATCAAGAGCCGGTTGTTTTGGTGGGCATGGGAACGTGCGGTTTGGCAAACGGCGCGCAAAAAGTGTTTGATGCGTTTAAATCGCAGTTGCAAGAGGCCGGACAAGACGTAAAAATCATTTCCACCGGGTGCGTGGGATATTGCGCCAAAGAAGTGATTGTGGATGTGAAATTGCCGGGGCATCCGCGCGTAACCTACTCTCAGGTAACGCCGGAAGATGTGCCGCAAATCATTGAAGAAACGCTGAATCAGGAAAACATTCTTGAAGACAAACTGCTCGGCCTGTATGACGGTGAAAGCAGCAACGGCTGGGGCGGCTACACGGCTCTTAAAGACATTCCGTTTTTCAAAAAGCAGCAAAAAGTGGTGCTGGAAAACTGCGGCGTGATTGATCCGGACAATATCGATCAATATTTGGCGCGCGGCGGCTACAAGGCGCTCTCCAAAGCTTTGAACAAAATGAGTCAGGAAGAGGTCATCAAGGAAGTAAAAGATGGCGGTTTGCGTGGACGTGGCGGCGGGGGTTTTCCGGCGGGTTTGAAATGGGAATTGACCCACAAAGCCAAAGGTGATAAAAAGTACGTTGTCTGTAACGCGGACGAAGGTGATCCTGGCGCATTTATGGACCGCGCATTGTTGGAAGGCGATCCGCACAAAATCCTTGAAGGTATGGCTGTTGCGGCTTATTCTGTAGGTGCGGATGAAGGTTACATCTACTGTCGTGCCGAATATCCTTTGGCCATTAAGCGCTTGCAAAAAGCTATTCAAGATGCTGAAGCCTACGGATTGTTGGGCAACAATATTTTGGGCAGCGGCTTTAATTTTAAATTGAAATTGAAAAAAGGCGCCGGCGCGTTTGTGTGTGGCGAAGAAACCGCGCTGTTGCACTCGATTGAAGGCAAACGCGGTATGCCGCGTCCCAAGCCGCCATTTCCGTCCGATGCCGGTTTGTTTGGTAAACCTACGGTCATTAACAATGTGGAAACATTTGCCAATGTGCCTGTGCTGGTGCGAAATGGCGCCGAATGGTATGGTAAAATTGGTACCAAAGGTTCCAAAGGCACAAAGATTTTTGCGCTCTCCGGCAAAGTTAACAACGTTGGTCTGGTCGAAGTGCCCATGGGTGTTTCGATCCGCGAAGTGATTTTTGATATTGGTGGCGGCGTTCCGAATGGTAAAAAATTTAAAGCTGTACAAATTGGCGGACCATCGGGTGGCGCGTTGCCGGAAGAGGTCATCGATACGCCGATCGACTATGAGTCGTTAAAAGAAATTGGCGCCATGATGGGCTCCGGTGGCCTGGTGGTTATGGATGAAGACACCTGTATGGTGGATTTGGCCAAGTACTTTATGTCGTTTATCCAGACTGAATCCTGCGGAAAATGTATCCCTTGCCGCGAAGGTACCAAACGATTGCTTGAAACTTTGGAGCGATTGACGCAAAGCCATCGCAACGAAAAAACGCAAGAAGCATCGTTGCAGCGGTTTCAGGGCATGGTTTATATGGAACGGCTGGCTGAGGTGATTAAAAATACGTCGCTGTGCGGTTTGGGAAATTCGGCCCCGAATCCGGTTTTGAGCACGTTAAAATATTTCCGCGACGAGTACGAAGCGCATCTGTATGACCGCAAATGTCCGGCCGGAGTGTGCCGCGATCTGCTTACGTACACGATCGATACAGACAAGTGTACCGGTTGTACAATATGTGCGCGCAAATGTCCGGAAAACGCTATTCTGGGCGAGCGCAAAAAAGCTCATTATATTATTGAAGATAAATGTATCCGATGCGACCAGTGTCGGGTCAACTGCAAGTTTGATGCGATTATTGTGGAATAAGTACGAGGAATACAATGCGAATTAAAATAAATGGAAATGAAGTTTGGGCCAATCCTGGAGAAACCATTCTCAAAGTGGCCGATCGCGAAGGCATTAAAATCCCCACGTTATGTTATCTCAAGGGATTTTCGCCGACCGGTTCGTGCCGCATCTGTGTGGTGGAGGTAGAGGGCCAACGCAACTTAACTCCGGCATGCGCGTTCCCGGTTTACGAGGGCATGGAAGTTCAAACCAATTCGGCCAAAGTTCGCCGCGCGCGCAAAACCATTATCGAGCTGCTCATTGCCAATCATCCACAGGATTGCTTGGCGTGTGTACGCAACGGCAATTGTGATTTGCAAACATTGTCGGCCGAGTACGGCGTGCGCAGTTTTCGCTACCAGGGGGAACGCCGACACGCGAAATTGGATATTGCCAGCCCATCTATAGAGCGCGATCCGGACAAATGTATTTTATGCGGTCGCTGCGTGCGCATTTGTCACGAAATGCAGTCGGTGGGTGCGATTGATATTGCCAATCGCGGCTTTCAAAGCTACGTCACACCGGAATTTAACCACAGCTTGAATACCGTCTCGTGCGTATATTGCGGCCAGTGTATCGTGAATTGCCCCGTTGGGGCGTTGCGCGAAAAAAGCAATGAAAAAATTACCTGGGAAGCGATCAACAATCCCAGTAAAGTCGTAGTAGCGCAAATTGCACCGGCGGTGCGTGTGGCGCTGGGCGAAGAATTCGGTATGGAGCCCGGTTCCATCGTTACCGGCAAAGCAGTTGCCGCGTTGCGGCGCATGGGTGTCGATTACGTCTTTGACACCAATTTCAGTGCCGACTTGACCATCATCGAAGAAGCCAACGAGCTGCTCAGTCGTCTGCAAAACGGCGGTAAAACGCCCATGTTGACCTCCTGCAGCCCGGGTTGGATCAAATATATCGAACATCAATATCCGGATTTGCTTGAACACCTGTCGAGCTGCAAATCCCCGCACCAAATGCAGGGTGCACTGATCAAATCGTATTGGGCGGACAAAATGAGCATCGATCCGGAAAGCATTTTTGTCGTCTCTGTTATGCCGTGCACTGCGAAAAAATTTGAAGCACAGCGTCCGGAATTGGCGGATCAGTACCAGGATGTCGATGCCGTCGTCACCACGCGAGAAATGGCACAGATGATTCGCAGCGCGGGTATTGACTTTGGCCGATTAAATGACGAATATTTCGACGATCCGCTCGGCGAATCCACCGGCGCGGCCGTGATTTTTGGCGCCACGGGCGGTGTAATGGAAGCGGCAATTCGTACGGCCTATTTTACGGTAGCCGGAAAAGAGATGTCTGATATCGATTTTCGCCCTGTGCGCGGACTTGACGGCGTCAAAGAAGCGGACGTCAATATCAACGGCACCACTTTAAAAATAGCTGCTGTGAGCAGTTTGAAAAATATCAAACCAATTCTGGACGGCATTCGCAACGGCGATACGCCATATCAGTTTATCGAAGTCATGGCGTGTCCCGGCGGATGCATTAATGGCGGTGGACAGCCGTTGCCGAGCGATCCGGAAAAGACAGAAAAACGTATGCAGGCGATTTACAAAATCGATGCGCACATGGCAAAACGCTGTTCGCATCACAACGAATCGGTGCAAAAATTATATAAAGAATTTTTAAACGAACCCAATAGCCATAAAGCGCACGAGTTGCTGCATACGCATTATGTAGATCGTGCCGAATAGAGACGTTTTATGCCCGTTGTTTGGACCATAGAAGAAAAATGCAAGCGATGTTACTCCTGCATTCGTGAATGTCCGGCCAAGGCCATCAAAGTGGAACATGGCCAGGCCAAAGTGATCGAAAACCGCTGTTTGGGATGCGGCCACTGTGTTATCGTGTGCTCGCAAAACGCCAAGGCTGTGCTGCAGGGTACCGATCAGGTGCTGGAGTTTTTAAAAGAGCATGACACGGTTGCCATGCTGGCGCCATCATTCCCCGCTGCGTTCCCAAACCTGGAACCCGCGCAAATTTTGGGCGCGGTTCGGGCGTGTGGATTTAGCCAGGTGGCTGAAGTGGCGTTTGGCGCGGATTTGATCAACAAGGAATACTTTCGCCTGGCTAAGAAAAAGCAGTCCGGCCCCGAGGTTGAAAAACCGATCATTGCATCTTCCTGTCCGGCATTGGCAAATTATATTCAAAAATATGTGCCCGAGCTTATTTCGAATTTGGCACCCATTGTCTCGCCCATGGTGGTTATGGGACGTGTGGTGCAACACTATTATGGCGAAAAGGTCAAAGTCGTATTTATTGGACCTTGCTCGGCTAAAAAAGTAGAAATAATGGATGCCGAAGTGCGCGATTCCGTGCACCAAGTTCTCACTTTTGAGGAGCTGGTGGATTTGTGGCACATTTTGGAGATCGATCCCGGTCAGGCCGAAGCGTCGGAATTTGATCCGCCGCAAGCCTATTTAGGTCGGCTCTACCCAATTTCCGGCGGATTTTTGCGCAGCGCCGGTTTTCCTGCGGATGTGATGAATTCCGATATGATCGTCACCGAAGGCAAAGGCCGGGTGCTCAATTTGGTCGAGTCGTTGCGCAACCACGAGGTTAAGGCCGATTTGGTCGATGTGCTATTTTGCGAAGGCTGCATAAGCGGGCCATATATGGATCATAACGTTAATTATTTCAATCGCAAGCAGCGTGTCGTTCATTATACGGACGAAGGTCGTCAAACATCCGATTACCACAGTTGGCGTGAAGCCATTGAAGAATGCAAGGATGTGAATCTGTATCGCACTTTTAAAAGCGAAACGATTCACTTGCAAGAGCCGTCGCAATCGGAAATTGAAAAAATATTGCATCGCATCGACAAGTTTGAGCCATCCGATGAATTGAATTGCGGAGCGTGTGGTTACGCAACCTGTCGCCAATACGCTACCGCGGTTTATCAAGAACTGGCCGAGGCGGACATGTGTTTGCCTTATTTAATCGAGAAAAAAGAGCGCATGCAACAGCAGCTTCAGGATTCGTTAAATGCGCTGGCCGATACCCAGGAACAGCTCATTCAGCATGAAAAAATGGCATCGATCGGCCAGTTGGCCGCGGGCGTTGCGCATGAAGTCAATAATCCGCTGGGCTCGATTATGCTGTATGCGCATCTCGTAAAGCAGCGCATGCAACAGGATGATCCCAACAGTGATGACCTTAAATTTATTATGGATGAGGCGCGACGCTGCCAGACCATTGTTTCGGGATTGCTCAACTTTTCCCGGCAAGGTCATTTGACCATGATAAAGCAAAATATTTCATGTATTGTTGACAAAACCATCAAAGCTGTACGTCAGCAGCCGCAATTTCATAATATTGATATTCGCACATTTGTCGATCACGTCCCGCAAGTGGTTTTGGATGGCGATCAACTCTATCAGGTGTTTTTAAATTTGGCCATCAATGCGGCCGAGGCCATGCCTAATGGTGGCACCTTGACCATCCGTGCGGAAGCGAACGATGAAAAGCTGCACATTTATTTTGAAGATACAGGCGTGGGCATTACCAAAGAAAATTTCAATAAACTGTTTACGCCGTTTTTTACCACCAAACAAATTGGCAAGGGCACGGGCCTTGGCCTGGCCATTGCCTATGGCATTATCAAAATGCACAAAGGTGATATTCGGGTCGTTAGCAGCGAACCGGGCAAAGGTACCACGTTTTCGATCACGTTGCCTTTGATAACCGAAGAACAGTCAACCGTCGAGTTCAACGGAAGGTAATGTATGAAAACTATTTTACTCATAGATGACGATGTGGATTTGGTTGAAATGAACCGGGCCTATCTTGAACAGCAGGGACTTGACATCCTTACCGCATATAATGGCGCGGACGGTTTGGAAAGCGCGCGCAACAATTCACCGGATCTGATTGTGCTCGATGTAATGATGACCGAGGTCGGCGAAGGATTTGAAGTGGCACGCGAACTGCGCAACGATGAATCCACGCGCCAAATCCCGATTATCATGTTGTCGTCCGTTAATCAAGAGCACGGATTTAATTTGACCATTGGCGCGGATGAAGCGTGGAATCCTGTCGACTGTTTTATCGACAAACCATTTAGTCCCAAAGAGCTGCATGGCAAAATTAAAGAGCTGCTCCTTCAAGAACATTAAGTGAACATCGATTTGCATATAAAGGAAGAAAAGATGGCGAAAAAAGTACTCATGATTGATGATGATATTGATTTGATTCAGCAATATATGCCGCTGTTGCAACAAGCGGGATTCGATGTGGAAGCGGCATACGACAGTGAAGAAGGATTGGAAAAGTTTAAAGAATTTAAACCAAAAGCCGTAATTGTGGATTTAGCCATGGAGCATTTTGACTCCGGTTTTGTTCTTTGTCATAAAATCAAAAGCACCGATGAAGGCAAAGCGACCCCGGTCATCATTATGACTTCTGCCGGCCACGACACCGGTTTTCGTTTCAGCACGGATACCGCTGAAGAGACCAATTGGATCAAAGCGGACGATTATTTGGAAAAGCCAGTGGCACCCAGAGATTTAGTGCAATATCTGAACGACAAAATCTTTAAAGAATAGCAAGATTTTGTTTCGTAATTAAAATCTCTAAAATTTCCACTGGTTCATTTTCCATAGGAGAGTGCAACCTGAACACAGGGAAAGGCAATATACTTGTTGTTGACGATGAACTCGGCATGCGGCAAGGCATCAAACGCATTTTGGAACTGCAAGGCTTTGAGGTCGACACCGCCCAAAACGGCAGTGAAGGCATTGAGCTGGGCGTAGCGCAGGAGTACGACCTCTATTTTATCGACCTCAAGATGCCCGATCTCGATGGTACGGAAGTGCTGCGTTCGATCAAACTGGCGTACCCGGAAGCCATTTGTATTATTGTCACCGCGTTTGCTTCCATCGATTCAGCGGTGACGACCACACAAATGGGCGCGTACCGTTACATTCCCAAGCCATTTGAGCCGGACGAATTGCTGCACATCGTCAAAACAGCGATGGAGCGGCGGGCGCTCATCAAAGAAACGCGGCAATTGCAGGAGGAACGGCAACGGCGGCTGCTCGAGTTATCGCGCGAGCAATCCCGCGTCCGCACTATTATTAATGCCCTGGACGATGGCATTTTGATCATCAACCAGGACGAAGAGATTGTTCTGTACAACACCAGCTTTTTAACGTTACTGGAAATCAACAAAACTATTGCCGTCGGCAAATCCATCCACGACGTTCTACCCCAGGAAATCTGCGATCTCATCCGCGAAATGCTCTCCAATAAGCAAGGCTTTACCGCAATCAAACAAGAATACGTTGTTCATCCCCCTGCGGAAAAGGTGGTAATGGCCAATACTACGCCCATACTTGGTCCCAATGGCGAACTTTTGGGGCTGGTCTCCGTTATTCGTGATATTACTGAATTAAAAAAGATCGATATCATGCGTTCTCAATTTGTCAACATGGCGGCGCACGAGCTCAAAGCT
This sequence comes from uncultured Cytophagia bacterium, assembly GCA_964414825.1. Classification (GTDB taxonomy): domain Bacteria; phylum Zhuqueibacterota; class Zhuqueibacteria; order Residuimicrobiales; family Krinioviventaceae; genus CAYPZM01. The sequence goes on from CAYPZM010000145.1 coordinate 9,249, forward strand.
CCATTGTCTGCAGTGCAGGGCTATTTGGAATTGATTGTGGAAAAGGCGCTTGGCGATGATCAATCGGTCTACGACAGTTATTTACAACGCTCGTTAGAGCGCACCAAAGCTCTTGTCAGTTTAATTAATGATCTGCTGAATATTTCGCGAATGGAGGCCGGCACCACTCGTCGAGAAATTCGCGATTTGGATGTAGGAGAGCTTTTAAAGAAACGATTAAGCAGCTTTGAGCATGAAATTCAGAAATGTCAGCTAAACCTTCACTTGAACATAAACAGTGATTTGACGATTTTGGCTGATCATGATGAAATGATGCGCCTGTTCGGACAAATTATAGGAAACGCAGTAAAATACAACAAGCCGGGTGGCGAGATCAACATTACGGCAAAACGTGAATCACATTATGTACGAATCGATGTGCAGGATACGGGCATCGGTTTGACCGAGGAAGAGAAATCGCGTTTGTTTGAAGAGTTTTTTCGCGCCAAAAACAAACTTACGCGCAGCATCACCGGCACCGGCTTGGGATTAACCATTGCCAAGCGCATTGTGGACGCCTATGCCGGTCGCATTGAGGTAGAAAGTGAATTTGAACACGGCAGTACGTTTACGGTTTATCTGCCGGCAAGAGAAACAAACGAATCAAACGAGAAGCAACATGAAATTGAGTGACATTGTACATACCTTAAAATTGGACGTCTTGAGCGGAACATCGCAACTTTCGCGCGAGGTGAATTGCGGCTATATTTCAGACATTTTGAGCGACGTAATGGCCAAATCACCCAAAACCGCATTATGGATTACCAACCAAACGCACGAAAATATTTTGGCCATGGTCTATTTTAAAGGCCTTTCCGGCGTCATTCTGCCAGAAGGTCTTGTGCTTGAAGAATGCGCCAAACAAAAAGCCATTGAAAAAGACATCCCGGTTCTAACTTCAAACCAAACAGCATTTGATTTGGCCGGTAAGCTTTACAACCTTGGACTGCGCGGGAGCTTTTAATTGTGCGCTGGTACAAAGCGGATTTACATATTCACACGGTGTTGTCGCCGTGTGCCGAGCTGAGCATGGGACCGCAAGACATTGTCCGGCAAGCGCTGGACAACAGTCTGGATGTTATTGCGATAACGGATCATAATTCTGCGGAAAATGCAGCGGCCGTGATCAAGGCGGCAGAGGATAAAGCGTTGACGGTTTTTGCCGGCATGGAAGTGTATACGCGCGAGGAGGCGCACGTGATTTGTCTGTTTCCAAATGCGGAAGCGGATTTGATTTTTCAACAGGTCATTTATGAGCATCTAGCCGAGGGTGAAAATGACCCGGATTGGTTTGGCCCGCAATACATTGTGGATGCCAAGGAAAACGTGATAGGCGAGTGCAAACGGCTGCTGGCCATGCCCACGAATTTGCATGTGCACCAAATTGCCAGTTTTGTACTGGATTTGGGTGGAATTATTTTTCCGGCGCATATTGACAGAAAAGCCAACAGTTTGTTGCGGGTTCTGGGCTTTATTCCAAACGACTTGCCGTTTGATGCCGTTGAAATTGCACAGCCGTATGACGATGCCGTGAAGCAAATCGGCTTTTTGAAGAAATCGCCGTACGCTGTATTGCGTTCGTCGGATGCGCATATGATCGAACAAGTCGGAACAAAAGCTACGTTTTTAAAAATGGAAGACATTTCGTTCGCAGAATTAAAATCGGCTTTAAAACGCGAGAAGGGCCGAGACGTGGCGCTACAGATAAATGAACCTAGGCATGAATTTGAAAAATCGGAGCTCTAACTCTTGCGCGAACTGGCACTAAATATTTTGGATGTCATCACCAACTCGGTGGAAGCGGAATCCACGCGCGTGATCTTGGCGATTGATGAATTGCGATCTGAAAACAATTTGCGCATCCGCATCAAAGATAATGGACGAGGCATGAGTTCCGAGTTGGTGAGCCGCGTGTTGGATCCGTTTGTCACCACGCGCACGACGCGGTCCGTGGGAATGGGACTTTCCATGCTGCGGCAAATTGCCAAACAGTGTGGGGGAGACCTGAATATTCAATCTGAGCTCGGCAAAGGCACGCTGGTTACAGTGACGATGAAGTTGAACAATATCAATCGACCGCCGTTGGGGGATATGGCGGATTCAATTGTCAACCTCATCATTGGCGCGCTGGACGTGCATTTTTTCTACGCGCATCGCACGGATAATGGCACATTTAATTTTGATTCCTATTGGATGCTGGTACAAATGGCCGAACGCGAGTGCGGACTTTATGCCATGGTTGGGCCGACAAAAGAGTATATTAAGGAGAACCTGAAGGCGATCAACTCTCGGATGTATTGAATATGGAGTGAATTGACTGCGTCAATTCAGAGTTCTTCGAGGGATAGAATCCCTGGAAGAACAAAAAAGAAGAAAACAAGTGTAATAAACACAAGAACCACAAGCT
>CAYPZM010000146.1:0-11656 GCA_964414825.1 uncultured Cytophagia bacterium
CCACATAAATGCGAAAATCTTCATCGGTTTTATACTTGTAGCGTGGTTCGTCAAACTCGTATGCCGGCCGGGCATTATTCCATCCCGCTTCGCGCGGGTAAAAATAGGGATGCCACCAATCGGCGAAATAGGAATAATAGAGGAACAAGCCGAGCCCTTTTTCCTGGCATGCGTTCGACAGGTCGCCAATAATGTCCCGTTTTGCCGGCGAGTCCACGGAATTATAGTCATGCTGTTTTGTGCCGAACAAACAAAAGCCGTCGTGGTGCTTGGAGGTCAAATTGATATAGGTCATTCCCGACTCCAGCGCCAGGTCGGTGATAAAATCAACATCAAACTTGTCGGCTTTGAATTGTGCCTTGAGCGGCTCGTACTCGGCAATCGGAATACGTTCACGCAGCATCACCCACTCGCCGCGACCGAGCAGGGAATAGAGGCCGTAATGCATAAACAAGCCAAACTTGGCGTATTTGAACCACTCCAGCGCCGCGGCTTTCGGATTTTGATGATGCAGCTCGGCATAATCCCGCAGGTAAGTTGGCACCGCGTTAGTGGATTGACATCGAGTCAATGCCAGCGCAGCAACCGTTGCCGATGTGGTTTTTAGAAACGTTCGTCGTTTCATAGTGTTCTCCAATAATTCATTATAATTATTGCCCAATGATTCTGGTAGATGTTTTGTAAAAGATGTGTCTGCGCTTTAATAAAGAGAATAATGAGGATTTATGCAACTGGTTTAATGTTGCCGCAAAAGTTGCGCAACAATATAGAGATTAAAAAAAATATATATTTGCTTGACTTTTAATTGAAATGTTCATAGGTTTAGACCGGTTACAGGAGGGAAATAGGGTGGATCAACACATCTCTTCATCTTTATCAAATGTCTTATAATTATTAAGCAACACATCAATTTAATCGTCTAATTCTTTGTGCTCGTATAGCACAGTTTATTTAGCATGAGATATGAATTTTGTATTCATAGGGAAACAATTGCATGTGCGGCGTAATCATTTCATTTATATCCACAGTTTTAAATATCTAGCAATTTTTGGGGTGCATTTGACAAGTAGCCTTGAAGGGCGGGGCATTATTTCAGCGCAATACAAATTATCACTTTAGAAGCAGCAACAACAGTTAAAAAAACATACATCTATTCAATGGGAGGTTGAAATGAAGTTAATTAATGTTGTGCTGGTTTGTGTGTTGGTAATTGCTAACATTCAGTTGCTAGCTAAAAGCGAGGCAGCGATCCAGGACTCTGTATTTCAGAAAGTACAAGAGCTCGATGAATCTCTGGAATCAATAACCGAAGACAGTTATACGTCTGAAATTGGTGACTATGGATTGGTAAATGACTGGTTTTTAAAAACGCAGATTGAGTTGGAAAATGAAACCTATCCAAATGACCAAATCAAGCTAAAATACGTTTACCATACGGACTGCGATTTGCCTCTTTATAACCAATACGGGCTCTTCGGATTAGGCGTTCACTATTCTTTGCCTCTTCATACCCTTTATGGCTCAATAGGGTATCGATATGCATTAGATGCTGAAGAAAGATTTGGAATCTCTCCTCTTCTGCTATTTGGCAGCGGGATGAATGAAATTGAAGAGTTGTTTCCAACAAGAACAGAGACAGTTAGTTTATTAATTGGAGCTGGAATTGAATTATCCTGGCGACCGAAAAATGGAAAGTGGGAGTTTGTCTTGCCTGGCTTAAACTTGCTCAATGTTAATACCGAAAGCTCGATTGATAATCCTAAACACACCGGTGCCACTGTACCTGTCTACGTCGCAGGAAGATATTTTTTAATTAAAAAGTACTTGGCAGTAGATCTGCAATTGGGAATTCTTCCAATTTGGAACTTTGGAGATGTAAACTCTGACACTTATTTTCTTTCTGCAGGGCTAGTGTCTTATCCCTTTTCCTTCCAGGTTGATGGTAACGTTACTCTAATGCCAATCGAAGGTGCTCTAGTCGCTTCAGCTGCCCGAGAAGTATTGAATGCCAAAATTGGTATTCCTCTTCGACTATCCAAGTCCTCGTCTATAGCGGTAACCACAAGAATCGGAACGGGAACAACAAGAAATGGACTGGCCGATGACATTACTGATTTTCGCTCTGTTGGATTAGAATATCGCTGTTTTGCCGACCGGATGCGCAAAGTATTGAATCCTTATGTGGGTTTTGCTTTTGACTACCTGGACTATGAATCGGGATCTCATACCGCTCAAGGCACCAGTCTTACCGTGGGAAACAAGTCTCGCCTGTATAAAAATTTGTACCTGGATTTATACTATTCGCCACTAATATTTTGGCAAGACTCGGATTGGCCCATCAATCGGGTTACCGGAGCGGATATTGATGTACCAGCAATGAGTGACCTTGGTGCTGGCTTGGCGTATCAGTTTCATATGCCAGCGCGTACTTATGGTACCATCAGAGTAGTTAATGATGAAGCATTAAGAGCAAAACTCAACGATGAAAATTTTATTCAGGTTGTTAAGAATGCAAACGGTCCGATAGAGGCAAATGCTCGGAATGGGAGCTTTTGTGAAACACGGGTGTTTTCTCAAGCCCCTGTTGATACAGTCACAGTGACAAAAGTTGAGGTTTCAAAACTCGGAGATGTAACAGATATCAAATTTTTTGAGGTCAAGTTGGATATGAATGTTTCAATTAGTCAAAAGGGACCGGATGATTTTAATCCCACCGAAGAAATAAATGAAGAAAGAACGATGATTGTTGCCCTTTTTGACAACGATAAAGTAGACGTTCAAGCCATCAAAGATTCAATTGATATGCACTTGCACTTTATGGATGTAGTCAATAATCGTTATTTTGGGTACAGATGGGATCGAAATAGAATCATGCGTCCCGAACATAGAAAACTTAATATTCCCATAACAAGAACAACAGAAGATAGCAATCCCTTGTATTATGGATACTACAAGGATTATGTGAGAGAAATGAGATGGTTAGACGAAGCAACGGATATTCAAATTAATGGTGTCCAAGCAGCTAATAAATTCCTTGAAGCTTTGATTTTTAAAGAATTAGAAAAAACGAACCCAATGCCCATTGTTGAGGGAAAAAGTCCAATCGAAGACGTCCTTCGAACATCGGATCCTACTCCGAAACCAAAAAAGAATAATGGGCCTAAAACATTGTGCAGTGATTTCTTTTGCATGGCATACGCCCAATATCCTAACGAAGTCATCGATAATATACGAGCAGCATTTGGGAACGATGATGCGCAATTTGCATTGACTCTTCTATTTAAAGGTAAAAACTCCGGCAATCCGGATTTTGCTACAGTTAATTATGATCCTGGTTTTTTCTCAAATCATGTTATTGCCAAGGAGGTTTTAACAAATGACGACCCGGTTTTCAATCCCAGTATCGTCTACACGTCTTATGGATTCAACATCATTGATTTTCCCCTCGGCAAAGCTCAGCTGTCAGACAAGCAAGTTGAGCAAATGACGAACGATATAAAAGAAGCAATGCGGAAAAAAGCTGCCCGAAGCAATAGTAAAATTACACTAAAGGGTTATGCAGATAAAACTGAATTTAGAAGTAGTACGCCAGAGGACAACGTTATCCTCAATAGGCAGCTGTCGCAAAAGCGCGCCGAGTATGCCCAAAGGCTCATTGCATCTACAGATTTGGATCTAAAAAATGTTGAAGCTGTTGGTGAAGGGATTGATGCGAAGTCCGGTGAAAATGATCCTGAGGCTCGAAGAGTTGAAGTACACATCTCAAACTAAAGCATAATCGGATCTGAGAATTAGAGCTCTGATGAAGCCTTCATCAGAGCTCTTTTAATTCGCCGCGAGTTTCATTTTACCTGTTTTGATTAATCTTATAATACCAAAAGTGTCACAATTCAAGTCATCAAGCTTTTGGAGGTCTTGATGTCAAGACAAATTTTTTCTTTTCTTTGGCTCCTTTATTGTGGAGTGTCAATGGGTAATATTGAGCATGAAACCATTGCTTTTATCTGTGATGATGGGAATCATTACTTTGTATATAAGCAAGCCAAAATGGTCGAAGCTGATTCTCCTTACGCTATCCCATATAATATATCGGTGCCGGCCGAAGATAATTATTCCTATATAAATCCAGATGCTATTCAAATTGACAGTAGCAATAACATACTGATTTTTCCGAATGGATTTGGTGAGACTATATCTAGAGGTGCGTTGAATCCAGCTTTTGAAAATGGTGAATTTATCTATACGAATCAAGACACGACATCTAATTCAGCCAATTCTGGTGATTGGATACGCCCCGGAAATTTTAGGAAATATGTGCGTGCATGGGTTTTTCCTGATCAATTTGAGATAACTAGCTACGCTTGCAATAAAAAGGGAACCTGGGAGAAAAGAAACAATACGATTATATTTCGTGATGAAAATGTCAACAATCTTGTCTTTAGAATAACATACAGGGTCTCAAACGGCAAGGTACTCGATAATGATTTGAGCAATAATTTAAGCTTTTCTACTTTTGGCGATGAGCCATATGATATCAAGAATTACAAAATAAACTCCGATACTGCGATCGTTTTATTAGACAACAACACGCAATTAAAAACACTTTTTCTTGATGGCATCGCTGTTGGTGCATTTATCGTTCGGGTACCGAATGGCAAAAGGCAGGAGGATGATTTTCTAATATCATACCATCCTTTTTCTTGTAAATTAAAGATGGATAGAGTCCTGAATATAAGATTTGCTGTTGATGAAAGAGTTGACAATGGCAATAAGATAACAGATTTTATAGAATTTAGAAATCGAAGGAATAAACACGGGTTATTATCTACAATTAATCATGTAATAACAAATTTTGAGCAAGATTTCTACGTTAATATTGAAGACTCGTCGAGTTGGGCTATCCCAATAAAATTTAGAAAAAAGAATCAAAGCTTTGATATGACTTTGAACATTTTCAATATAACCGGAGATACAGAAAAGCGAGTTTATAAATCCAAGCTTTGTTTGGAATGGCTATATGTCCCTGCACTTTTTGAAAAAATACTATCACATCCCATGATAACTGCATTAGTTGGTGCCTTGGCTGGAGCGCTTTTTGCGTATCTTTTTTCATTGAATCGCAACAAAGATATTCAACCTACTTCTGCGTCGATTCAACCATCAGTGAGGCTCGCACCAACCTCTCAATATCCATCTATATCTGAAATAAAATGAATACAAGTATGGAACAGAAGAGGATAATGGATTTCATTTCATACGTTTTGAAGTAAGTCTGTGCATGAATAAAGAGCATTTTGATAAAGCACTGATGAATATTCATCAGTGCTTTTCTACCTCAACACCACCATCCGCCGCAACTCATTAAATCTGCCGTCCACAACCATCCGATAAAAATACACCCCGCTGGGCACCGGGTTGCCAGCATTATTGCGAGCATTCCAAACAACTTGATGCTCTCCTGGAACTTTGGTCTCATTCACCACTGTTCGAACCAGAGCGCCTCGCGTATCAAATATATCAATACGAACCGTAGCCGTTTCCGGAACGTGATAAGCAATCGTGGTTTCGGGATTAAAGGGATTCGGATAATTCGGCAGCAACGCAAATTGTTGCGGCACCGAAGACTTTTCATTCACCGCCATTTCATATTGGATGGCAAAGGACTCGTCGGTTTCGTCAACGGTTTCATTGGACTCGTCGGTAATGCGCAGTTGGCAGGCCTCGCTAACCGGTTCCTCAACCGTCCAAGTAAACGTGCCGGTGTTTTCGGTTTGGGCCAGCGTTTCAAATGTGGTACCGTTGTCCCGTGACAATTGGATATCAACAAGGCCCTCAACCCGCTCAGAATCCCAGGTGATTGTTACATCTTGTCCCACAATCAAGGTTTCACCGCCGGTAGGGGATGTGATGGTTAAACTGGGTTTTGGCATCTCCGCATAGGAAATGCGCATTTTCAGTCTCGGTATAACATTCGTCAAACTGATGCTCAGGCTGTCCCTGCCGCGCATCTCTTTATTAATCATGTTGCTGTTCATGCTGTTGAGCTGACCGGTAATATGCTCCGGCAACTCCCAAACCAGAGTGATGGGCCCGGTTTCCGCTTGGTATTCAATTTCGTGCTCAATGGTGCCGCTAAAAAGTTCATCGCCCCGACGAATATCGCGATAGCTGCCCAATCCCAATTGGGGGATGCCGATATCATGACCAACAAACCGCGCATCAAACGCGCCCTTGGGGGGCAGTGGCGGCAATTCTTCTTCCAGCATCCTAATATCGATGGCATTGGATGCCTGCTCATTCAAGCCAAACCACAAGGTTTTGTGGTTGCCGGCAGCATCTGAAACTACTAACGGGAATTCGTAGCTTTGCTCCGATGTCTCTGTGCTAGTCGCCGAGTATATATTCGCTCGCGCCAGTGTCGAGGTAGCACTCGGAAACACGAGTTCTCCCGGCTGATTCACTTGAACCCAATACCCATTTCCCGGGATCAACGAATCCGCGGATGCAAATTCGGAATCTATAAAGCCGGATTTGATAATATCGTTCGGATTTGTAGTAAGGTCGGCCACCGCCACAGTTTGGTCAAACGGGCCAATCAGGTTCCAGCCTTTATGAACGGAGATGACTTGAGGCGATACCGTATCGCCAAAAAGACTCAGCCGATCATCCGCACTAAACTTTATCCAATACGAAACGCCGTTTTCGAGCGTCTCAGTCGATTCATAGCCAATTCGGTAATAAAACGCGCGTGACAACGCGTTGGGAAAAAGTGCCGGAATTGTATTGTCTTTGGCGACAAATGGCAGCGATAAAAGATTCCAACCGCTATTGACATCCACCATGTGCGGCTTTTGTTTCGAATAAATGATGCGCAGGCTTTTGATGCTGCTGGTGGGAACGATTAGCTCATCTTTTTCACGCATATTGACGGAAATCAGCGTGCCCGTGAATTCGTCCTTGATAAAAATACTGCCATCGGGCAGCGTATTGCTATCCCATGTGAGGGACATTGGAAAACCGTTCACAGCGGACTGGAACCGCATGCGCCACTCCAAAAGTTGAGAATCGGCGGAACGATAATCATCGCGCAGACCGTTGGGAATGTCGGGGAGCTCAAATCGCGCATCAAATTCATTTGCCAGAGGGGCATCGGGTAGTTCAGTTTCATATTCGGGATCGAGACCGTCGCTGGCACCATGTACCTGGCCAAAACTCAGAGTGATTGTCTGGCCATTGCGATCGGTAAACACAATTGGACTTTTCCACTCACCCGCAGCAAATTGGGTGAGGGTAATGGTTTGCGGACTGTTTTCAGCATCATCCGCAGAAACGAGGATTTGCGCGGTGCGTTCTACATCCAACACATTTTCATCATACTCAATAATCAGTTTGCTGTCGTTGGTAAAACTGCTCTGCGACAGCCGCAGCCAATTCGCGCTACTTGAAGCGTTCCAGGCCATATTACCGCCGCCCAGATTTTTGACATCAAACTCGACGCTGCCGCTTTGAGGAGCCACATTGCGTGTGGTTGGCGTCACCAGCAGCGCCGGCGTAAACACCATGTCGATATAGGCGACAGTATTTGACAGCGAATCGATACGAATAGCAAAACCGCTATCGCGATTTAAATAGCTGCGACTGTTCGGCTGCGTTGCGTCGTTAAACAATCGATTATTCGAGGCCCCTGGAAATGGATCGCCGGCATCGCCACGATTCAGTCGAAAATCGAGATCGTTTTGCCCGTCCGCCTCTTCCAGGTCGACGCCTTTGTGTTTTTCGTTATTATTGACGCCATAACCGCGCTGCAAAATACTTTTATCCACGTGCCAAATTAAAATACCGGCCTCGAACAAAAAGCGGTCAAAGCCGATCTTTTGTCGATTTTCGATTAAAAAATATTCATCTCCGTCAGGCTCATCCGCCCAAATGCGATACACGGCATCGCGATTTTCTTCGACGTTCGGAATGGCCACATCTGAGAGCTTATCCGATACTGTTATGGGCTCGATCCATCCCAATACCTCTTTGCTCCAGGCGATCATATGCGCCGGATATCCAGGATTTCGACCGTCGGCACCATACGCGCCGCCGCTCATAAGTCCCCAATTGCCAATGCCTTCGGACGAATCGTCATAATCGTACAAGTCCGGCAGACCGAGCGCGTGCCCAAACTCGTGGCAAAACACGCCAATATCGATAATGCCGGTGTTGGAGGCGCTTTTTTCTTCGGGTTGAATGATATAATCGTTCACCTTGATGAACTGACCCGGAAATCCGGGCCGCGGATCATTGGTAACATACTCGCCATCCGGCAACAGATTCGGATACGAGCGTGAGGCCCCGTTCAAACTCCAGCGATGCGACCAGATATTATTCGCGCCGGTTTCCGCGCCGGCACCGGTGTGCACGATCATCACCACATCCACATAGCCATCGCCGTCATTGTCGTATTGACTATAATCCACATCCTTATCCGCCAACTCGACCAAATTTCGGGTAAACAGCGCGCCGCCGCCGTTAAGGCCGTTGTTATTGCCCACGTATGTGGCTTCCGTTTGCGGGGTGCGATACCAGCCATACGTTTGCCCGGTGAGCTCCAACTGGCCGTAGGAAATCTCGCGATAATAGTCCACCATAGTGCCAGTGGGATTGTTCTCATAAATCTGATTCTGAAACTGCTCACGCGTGTATCGGTTGTTGCTATCGTCATACGTCCCCAACAGCAACGGCACATTCATCGTCATCACATCCGCCTTTTGCAGCGACAGCTCGCTGGCCCGCGCCGCCTTGCGCGCCTGCATCTGCTGTGCCAGATCGCTTTCCGCGTGCATGGCTTCCATGCGCCGCAAGGCTTGCTTTACGGACTCGGGCATCTCAACGCCAGGCATGGGGACATCGGCGTTTACCAACGTTGCCGTAGAGATCAGAAAAATAAAAAAAAGAGATAAAACTCTCATAGCATTTCCTTTACCATTTCCGAATTCGGTTTATAGTCGTGTAGTAAGGTATTACAAACATAAGAACATATGTGTGTATTTCAAACAAATTTATGCAAGTTAGATGCGTGCGGCTGGGAAAAGGTTCCGATTAGATCATCCGTCTTTGGCAAGCCGAGCGCAACATACACCAAGCTGGGCATTAATAATAACGAGCTTGGCATTTTCAGTTGGCAAATAGTACTCGATTTCTTATTTTCTTTTAACCATTAAAGGTGAGGTTGCCATGAAACACATTCTCCTTTCGTTATGCGGACGCACTCCTCAAATTCTTACCGAAACCTTGTATTGCTTGATGGTTAACGACCATCCGGTTTCCATTGATGAAATTTGGATCGTCACCACCAAAAGCGGCAAGGAAGAGGCGTGCAAACATTTGTTGGATGAAAAAAACGGCAAGTTTTATCAATTTTGCCACGAATATGAGATTGACCCAAAACGCATCATATTCTCAAAAGCCAACATTATAGCACCTGATGATGCCTCGGATATTCAAAACGTGCACGACAACGAGTCCTTTGCCAACGTTCTCACCCAAAAAGTCTGGCAGCTCACAAAGGAGCCAGACACAACGTTGCACTGCTCCATTGCCGGCGGTCGCAAAACCATGAGCGCTTACATGGCCATGATTATGCAGTTTTTTGCACGGTCGCAGGACCGCATGTTTCATATCCTTACAGGGTCTCCGGATTTTGAGAATAATCGCGAGTTTTATTTTCCGCCTAAAACGCCTGTTTTTATCTCTACCCAAGATGGACGACAGGTCAGCACAACAGACTCGGGATTGGTGTTGGTCGATATTCCGTTCATTCGATTGCGGGAGAAAATTAAAGAGTTTACCTCTCATCCCTACCTGTTTTCAGAAATGGTGCAACTGGCTCAGCAATGGATATCGAGCTCTCAAGAATTTCCCCAGCTTTTAATCGATCGTCGCAGTGGCGATATACATATCGGAAACAAATATTCCTGCAAATTGCCAAAATTTCAGCGCTGTATCTATTCGTTTATAGCTGAATTTAGTGCTTTTCGCGACGAATCTATCCCTGCTTGGGATTATGAAAAGTACTTTCTGCTAGGCGGTTTTTCGATGCGCAGAGAAGATGAGCTGGCCTTTGCCAAATTATATGATTCGCAAACATTCAAGTTTCAGTGGGAAAAGCTGCAACAAGGCATATCGCGTGTCAATAAAGTTTTAAAAGATGAATTGTCGGATTTTCCTTTGCTAGATTATTATCTCATCTCTATCGTCGGCGAATACGGCAAAAAATACTATGGCCTAAAACTCGACAAAAAATATATCACCCTCCTGTAATACCCTCTACTCCACTATACAATATTGATCAACCTTGACTCGCTGGATTAATCGGCTCGGCCATGTTATATTGTTGCGTCAAAAAAAAGCCACGGCGGCTTGGGGGGAGTCGCCAAAACTTAATCTATGGGAGGATGTCATGAAAGGTTTGATCGCTGTTTCTCTAACTTTTGCTTTATTGCTTGCTTGTGCGTCAACGTCCATGTACGTGCCTGTAACCAAGCCGGCCAAAGTCAATCTCGCCGGAATTAGTAAAATTGCCATTGGCGACATTACGGGTCCGGCCTCTGCTGATGTTGCGGATGAGCTCACCATGCTGCTGTTTCAATCGGATCGTTACCAGGTGCTCGACCGTCAGCATCTCGGCCAAATTCTTGACGAACACGATTTGACCTATGCCGGCCTGGTGGACAACAATACGGCCGTGGAAATGGGCAAGCTGATTGGCAGCGCTGCGCTGGTTTTTGGACGCGTCGGCAAGCATCATTATGATGAACAATTGACCCATAGCGATTACCGGGACAAAGAGGGACGTTCGCATCGCTCCTACAAACGCGAAGGTATTGCCCAGGTAGAGCTGTCCTTGCAGGTTACTGATTTGCGTACAGGCGCCATTATTGCCGTCCGCAAAATTTCAGAGAGTGCCAAGGAACGCGAGATGAACACGGACGAGTATCCGCCAAAAATCGACAGCTCGCTCTTGCTCAAACGAGCACGCAGTCAAGCCCTGGAAGCTTTTATGCATGACATTGCGCCTTACCAGGTTCGCGAACGCGTAACCTTGTTGACTGACGATGAGGTGCCGGAATTAAAAGAAGGCGTGGCCATGGTAAAAATCGGCAACTGGAATGACGGTATCGAGTGCTTTCAACGCGCCACCAAATCCGCACCTGCGAATTCAAAATGCTTTTACAATTTGGGCGTGGCCTACGAGTACACGTTTCAATTTGACAAAGCCATTGAGAACTTGAAAAAGGCGTACCAAATGGAAAACAAAAGCCAGTACATGAAAGAACTCGGCCGCTGCAAGCGTCTGCAAACCGAGCATGAACAATTGCAGAAACAGTTGCGACAAGCGCAAAGCTAAACTGTTGTGACCACTGCCTTGCCGAACAGAGGGGGCGGCAAGGCAATTTTTTTCAAAAAATGCTTGAATCTATACGAATTTTTATGTAAACATAAAAACAAACAAATTACAGGGTGGAAGATGAATACATCAGAAACAGCGTAGCAAGACACTTGGCCCATAGTCTTGCTACGCTGTTTTTATAGCTTGCCTAAATTGAATTAATCATTCCTGGTCAGTTAGAGGGAGACGAGTATGAGCACATTTGAATTGTGTTTGCTG
>CAYPZM010000147.1:0-11652 GCA_964414825.1 uncultured Cytophagia bacterium
CGCAATGATCAAGCAGGCCGAAATCATCAAGGGATTGGCGGACGTTTGCGTGAATGGAGCCGTAAAAATCGATCTGAACGCTTTGGGCCAGCGCACCATCGTTGTTCAAAAGTTGTAGCAGTGCGACCCATAAACCGGTCGGATTTTGATTGACGGCCAAATGGCCGGCATGTACAATATGCAATTTTCCGTCATCCGGCAGCGGCGGGATGTTCTGGAAATCCTCAACATCATAACCATTGGGGATGACATGACATCGATTTTTTGCCTTTTTTGCAAGCAGATCAGCAAGCGTCGGACTTACGGTCACCACGGCATTTGCGGAGTTGAGCACTCCAGCTTCGAGTCGTTTGTCGATGGCGACGGCAAGCTTGCTGCGCTTTAGCGAGTGGTAATAAAACACATCGGTCCAAGGATCGCGAAAATCGGCCACCCAGGGACGAGCCGTTTGTTTGGCCACATTTTTGCCGATTAGATGCGTGCTCATGGGCGGCGCAGTGCTAAAAATCAGGTCAATGTCGTGTTCGCGCACAAGTCGGTTGGCGGTCTGTTGGGCAAACGGCTTCCAGCCGATCCTGGCATCCGGGATAAACAGATTCCCGCGTACGAACGTCGCGAATCGATGACCCAAATTCGAGCTCTCTTCGGTAAGTACAAACGTGGCAATCCGGTCCTCCGATTTCTTTCCGGTTAATTTGCGATACAGAGCAAACGGTTCCACTGAGGCTGTTTTATAGACAGACAAATCGGCCGGAACATCCAAAAGCAACGTTTTGTCCACAGCCGGGTACTCGCCATTTTCGACCGTCAGCACAATCGGGCGCCAGCCAAAAAACGGCAAATATTTAGCAAACTTGAGGACGCGCTGCACGCCAGGCCCGCCAGCCGGGGGCCAATAATACGTTAAAATGAGAACGGTTTTCATCATATTACTTTGCGAAAGTTTGCCATGCAACAAAACATCATGTGCTAGGCCCCACTGCTATAAAAGGATTCCAGCTCAAACTCTCGTTCTACAAAACCATCACTCTCCAAATACATCCGCTTCCAAATATAAAATCCGGTGAGCACCCAAATGTAATTGTAATGCCAGCGCATTCTCGGATGCGGCTTGGCATCTAGAATGGCACGAATATAAGCGTAATTAAAAATACCATCGGATTCAATTCGTTGTTTGGTGAGAATGAGCTTGGCCGTGGCCTTTAAATCTTTTTGAAATTGTAAATAGGGATTAAAGGTAAATCCCCATTTTTTCTTTTGCAAAATCTTCTCCGGCAAATGCGGCGCCATGGCTTTGCGCAGCAGTCCCTTGGTTTGTCCGCCCAGCATTTTTTTTTGCGCCGGAATAGACATGGCGAGATGTACGAGGTCCAAATCGAGAAACGGCACGCGTTCTTCCAGTGAATGGCTCATGGACATGCGGTCTTCGACGAGCAAATAATCGTTGAGCATTTTGCTGCGGATTTCGGCCAGATAAACCTGATCCAGCGGGGTCATGCCATTGTAGCGTTCAAATAACGGATCAAACTCTTTAGCAACCGGCTCGAGATGTTGTCCTAAAAAATTCTCCGAGTACACGCGTTTGGACTGAGCCCTGTCGTAATCCCACACATTTCGCAAAATCAAATAAAATTTTTCAATGTTGCCGGTAGCCAGCGCCATTTGTAAACCGCGGCGATATTCATCAAATTTCATAGGCAAAACCGTAGACTGTAATCGATACAGCAATCCGCTTAGTTTGGAGGCGATTGCGGATTCAAATCCATTGGGCACAAGTTGGTGCAAGCGGTTGAACGGTAGCACAAATTTATGAATGTCGTATCCGGAAAACAGCTCATCGCCGCCCAAACCGCCCAGCGCAACTTTGACGTGCTGCGAAACAAACTCCGACATGGCATAGCCTTGCAGCAAATTAATTTTCGGCTCCTCGGCATGCCAAATCACTTCGGGCATGCGGCGCATTGGATTTAAATCGAGTCGCAGCGTGTGATGGTCGGTCTCGTAATAATCGGCAACAATTTGCGCGTCGCTGAGCTCGTCCGTCGGTTCGTTAAAACCTAAAGTGAATGTATTAATCTGCTCCACGCCGGACTGGCGCATCATCGCCACAATAGAGCTGGAGTCCATGCCGCCGGAGAGGTAAACGCCAATCGGTACATCGGAAACAAGTTGGCGTTTAACGGCCTCGCGCATATAGTCTGGAATCATTTCCAGCCACTCGGCCTCGGAGCGTTTGTAATTGATTTCCGGTTTTAATTCATAAAAGGGCTGCTTGCGCTTTATCTCACCATCCTCTATAATCATAAAATGGGCCGGCGGCAGCCGATAAATATGGCGAATCAACGTCTCATCGGTTTGGTTATAGCGCAAATTGACTTGGTGATGCAGGGCTTGTGGATTCAATTCCCGGGGCACATTGGGATGCAGAAGAATGGCTTTGTATTCCGAAGCAAAGAGGAAAATTCCATCGCGATTGTAATAGTGCAGCGGTTTGATTCCGAAATGATCGCGGACAAGCACGAGTCGAGAGTGGCCGGAGCGCTCGTCTAAAATTGCAAATGAAAAAATCCCATTGAGTCGCGCAAACGCATCAGGCCCGTCCATTTCGTACAATTTTAGCACGACCTCGGTGTCACTTTTGGTTTGAAACGTTGCGCCACGTTTACTCAGCTCATCGCGCAGTTCCCGATAATTATAAATTTCGCCATTGTATACAATGGCCATTTTTTTATCGTGATTAAAAATGGGCTGGTTGCCGGTAGCCAGATCGATGATACTCAGACGCGTGTGCCCAAAACAGACGTCTCCGGATTCATAAACGGCAGTGCGATCCGGCCCGCGATGCGCAAGCAGACCACTCATGCGTTTTACAAAGACGGTATTATTCGAGTTTTTTTGGACAACGCCACAAATTCCGCACATAAGATTTTCAAGAATATAGGTGGAAACCCAATTCTCACGCAAAGACACAGAAACGCAAAGAAACGCAAAGGATAGGATTACAGGCTCTACTGAACCAAACAAGATCAATTTTCTTAAAGCTATTCAATAAATCCATTTACAATTCGTTCAATGCCTTCATTGAGAATGGGAACATTAAAATTTAACAAAAGGCCTAATTTACAGTTTGTCTGCTGAGGATAGGTTAATACCTGCTTTTTATAAACAGGTGGGACTATCTCAACTGATTTTACATCTACAATTAATTTATTCTCAACCCAAATATCGACGCGATACATACGTTCTTTGACAATCACATCTTTGTATATTAATGGTAGCGCGTGCTGCCGAAGATATTTCAATCCACGACAATCTAATTCATAGCAGAGGCATTCTTCATAGGCCGACTCCAAAAGGCCTGGCCCAACGATACGGTGCACCTCAATTGCCGCACCGATTATCTCATAAGATAACTCGTTTTCTGTCATTTTCCCCCCTGTCATTGATTATGTAATTTGGCGATAGCCTTTCGCTTGTTCGTTTAATTCTCCCGCAAAGACACGGAGCTGATTGAATTCGGCGGGGCATTGCAGTTGCAGGCCAATTTTCGGCAAATAGTGAATTTGAAATTTCCCGGCAGGCCACACGCGATGCGACAATTTTATATCGCCATTGACTTTAATGGTGTAAGAGCATTCGTTTTCAAATCCCTGCCGCACGCCGGGTGCAGAAGAACGAGTTTTGACAAATATTTCAAGATCCGAGTGCGTGGTATCTGCGCTCATCGATTCAAGCTTGTGCTGAATGCGATCCAATCCCAGCGCATACCACTCTTGCGCTTCGGACACGCCCCAGGAGACGATTTCGTTCAAGATAGGCGGGCGATACACAGAAAATTGCGGGCCGGAAGCCAAGAGCTCTTTGCCGCGATAAATCATGGACGCGAGCAGTCCCGACGTTTTGTCAAAAGTATAAATAAAATTAGCGCCACCGATTATATAACTTTTTGCGGTCTCGACAAATTTTAGAGCCGTTGTGTCAACCTCAGCCTCAGCCTCTGCCATGGAAACCTGGAGTGGCAGCTCAAACTGTTCAAACGCAATTTCGTGCCCTTGCGGGGCCCACGCTGTTTTCTCCGCAAGATGAAACGAGATCGTCAACCAATAATCGATGCCCGGCTCAGAGGACAGTAAAGGCAAATCCACAAAGAGCGTATCCGTGGTCCGCGGCGCAAGGTTCAAACGAAACTCCTTACTCTCTATGGTTTTATCCATTTGCTTTAAAATCCAGCGACCTTGCAAATCTTCCAAATTGGTAAAGTTGTGATAGTTGGTAATTTCAAAAAGCCCAAACTCCAAATCCAACGCCCTGATGCGTATGGGCTGGTGACTTTTTTTCATCTGCCAGATTTCCGGCTGCACGGACCGCTCCGGAAGTACAACGCCATTGATACAAAACGGGCTGACGCCGTAGGTGAGGAAATCGGGCATGGGTTCAATAGTTTCAAAATCCAGCCAAAGCAAAGCGTCATTGCTTACCGGCTTTTCCTGCAGGCCCAATTCTTCGGGCGCCAAAGCACGGGCATACATCCGCACATTATCGAACAAGGCGTTCGAAAGCCATCCGGCGTACTGTTCATGCTGAATTTCAAAATTGCGGCCAATACAGACGGGAACGTGATTGTAACGAATATCGCCCTGGCACGGCTCAGTCGCGATTAATGTCTCATCAATGTAAAGCTGTAATTCGCTGCCATCGTACACACCGGCCACATGATGCCAGTTATAGCTCCATTGCGCCGGTACCGGACCGCGAACCGCAGTTCTCGAATTTCCGGTTCCCACATAAAATTCGAGAACGTCTTTTTCGGGTTGCACCAAACCATAGGCGCTTTCGCCTTTGGTGATGAATGGATTGTAGCCTTCCCAGGCACGGGGATAGACCCAACACTCGACGGTCAACGATTTCCCCGTAATATCCAAACTGGGGTCCTGATAGAGCTCCACCCAATCATCCAAACCACTGAGCTGTAAGGCTTGACCAAATTTAGACGGCACCAATTTGGGTCGTCCCATAAAATAGCCGCGATTGCCGTAAAGCGACAAATCCGGTGTGCTCGACAAGTCTGTCCAAATTCCCTGATCAACCCAATCCCAGATAAAACCGCCCTGCAAATTGTCATAGGCGCGAAACAGCTCCCAATACTCATCAAAATGACCGAGACTGTTGCCCATGGCATGCGCATATTCGCCGCTGACCACAGGCTTTTCCGAGGTTTGCGCCAATTCCAAAAATCCAGCCGGCTCTACATAACGCGGGCCGACAATGTCCGCGTACGGCGCGGTGCCGCTGTGGTCCTGGTGCATGACAAACCGGCCCGGATCGACCTGGTCAAGATAGTCAGCCATTGTAAAATGCACCTGTCCGGTGCCGCATTCGTTGCCCGTGCTCCACATGATTACGGACGGATGATTTTTATCGCGCTGAACCATACGGTCAAAACGGTTCATATAGGACAATTCCATGCCGGGCAAATCGGCCATAAACTGTTTACCGTAATGGCATTCGGCGTTCACTTCATCTTGCACATAGATACCGTATTCATCACACAAGTCGTACCACAACGGATCGTTTGGATAATGCGACAACCGCACCGCATTGACATTGAACTGTTTCATCAATTCCAAATCCTTGCGCATCATCTCCTCGGTCATGGTGCGGCCAAATTGCGGATGGTGCTCGTGTTTATTCACGCCCATAAACTCAACAGCCACGCCATTGACAAGTGCCAGCCCACTTTTAATCTCCAAACGCCGAAATCCTACTTTTTCGCTGAGGTATTCGATGACCTCGTCATCTTTTCCATGCAATGAGAGAACAAGTGTGTAAAGATACGGTTTTTCAGCTGACCATTGCTTCGGAGATTCCACGGTTCCGCCAAGCTGCAGTGATACGCTGGCGTTGTTTTTGAATTTTTCATTTTTATCAAAAACAGCTACCGTGTCGTTCTGCGCGTCCAAAAGGTGGGCTTTTACGCGAAATTTGTTCAGCTCGACATTGGCATATTTTTGTACATCCACATCAACAGTCAACAATCCATTCTGATATTGGTCATCGAGATCGGCGCGCACAAAAAAGTCGCGCATGTGAGCATTGGGTGTGGAAAATAAATAGACATCGCGATAAATGCCGGAAAAGCGCCACATGTCCTGGTCTTCCAGATAACTGCCATCGGTCCAGCGAATAACTTTGACGGCCAACGTATTTCCGCCAGAGCGCAATGAGTTGGTGACGTTAAACTCGGCGAAAGTCATACCCCCCTGATCGTACCCGATATATTCCCCATTCAGCCAAACAAATGCGCACGATTTGACGCCCTCAAAATGCAGAAAGATTTGCCGGTTCTCCCATTGCGGTGGAACAGTGAACGTCGTGCGATAGCAGCCGGTCGGATTCAGATCATCCGGCACATGCGGCGGATCATAGGGTTGCAACGCCTGCGGAATGTTGCGATACATGTTGTGGCCGTAGCCCATCATTTGCCAGACGCTGGGGACAGGGATGTCATCCCAGTCAGAAACATCAAAATCGCGTTCATAAAAGTGCTGCGGCGCCTCAACCGGATTGGTGGACCAGTGAAATTTCCAATTGCCATTTAACAATTTGAAATAGTTTGATTGATTTTGATGATCGCGAACCGCCTGTTCAAATTGATCACAAACCACAAGCGGTACATGTGGCGGTTCCTGATTTTCCGCGACCATAGCCGGATTTTCGATGTAATGGTTAATGTCATAAATGATTTGGGAAAACAGATGTGAAACCAGCAAAAGAGCGAACAGCCCCGTCATTCGCACATACATGGACGACTCCTTGGTAATGAATAAACATGAAAATAGACATCAGAATATATTGAATAGCGGCTGGAATTCAAAAGAAAAGTAATATTTTTTCATCGAGTCGATTTGCCTTCCCTAAAGAACGAAACGTCGAGGCGGAATGGTTTCAACAACCTTCTCAAAAAAACGCCTTGCCGGAACTATCATTCCGTCAACGAGTTCAACGATTAAATTTTGCCTTATCTCCAAAAGTCGAGACTCCCATGAAACGTTTTCTTGCGGCGGTTATTCTCGTCTCATCAGCCTTGTTCGCAAAGCCGGTCCATTTAACCGGCACCGTGTTTGACTTTGAAACCAGTGAGCCTCTTATTGGTGCCAACGTGTTTCTCAAGCCCACATATATAGGCACGACTTCGGATTCATCCGGGCAATTTGTCTTGACCACTTCTCCCGGACGTTACACGATCCATGTAACCTTTATGGGGTACACTCCGCTAAAAAAAGACATTACACTTTACGATCAAGATAAAACAATCGAATGCGCATTAAAGCCACAGGTTCTCAGTGGGGAACTAGTCGCCATCGTTGCCGAGCGCCAGTCGCCCGAAGTGTCAACCTTTCAATTGCAGCCCGCGGAAATCCGCTCCATGACCTCGCCCACGCCCGATGTGATGCAAACGCTCAAAACGCTGCCGGGCGTGTCGTCATCCAGCGACCAAACGTCTTTTTACAATGTACGCGGCGGCAATTATGATGAAAATCTTTTGTATATAAATGGATTCGAATTGTCGCAACTTCACATCGTTCGTAAAGGCTATCACGAAAATCCATCGTTGATTCATCCCTATTTGATTGACACCATCGAGCTGCGCTCTGGCGGTTTTCCTGTGACCTATGGCGACAAGCTCTCCTCGGTCCTGGATATTCGATACAAATCAGAGATCGACAAACCCATTTCCGGTGTTTTGGATGTTCGTACCACTGGCGTTACAGCGGCGGCGCATTCAAGAATCAACAGCAAATGGAATATGCACCTGGGCTATCGTAAAATCAATTATGGGTTTATTTTGGGATCGTTGCAAGCCAAAGGTGATTATCAGCCGGATTTTCAGGACATGCAGCTATTCACAACCTATCGACCTTCTCCTGCGTTACGCTTTGAAGTGTTGGGCATTGCTGCCAACAGCCACTTTCGTTCAGAGCCGGAAACCTGGATCAATCGTGATTATCGCATGGGCATTTACGAACTCGATTATGACGAGGGCAGTCAGGAGCAGTTTTCGTTTCAAAGTTACTTGCTCGGATTAAAAACAGTTTATGCAAAAGAATCGACTACTTGGACCTGGACGAATTCTTTCTTTCGACAACACGAGCAAGAAGAAACGGATTTGCACGGTACGCTGTTTTTCCAACCGCATTATTATACGGATGAAACGCCAACAACCAACTATGTCGATCAAACAGTTAACAATGACTTTTTGGGCGATTATGTGCACTCTAAACTTGAGATGAACACACAAGCCTCGGCGATTTTAATATGGAATGCAGGCGCGGAAGCAAAATGGTTCAAACTGGACCATTCACAATATCAATCTTTTTCGAATACGACTCAGGACTCGAACGTCGTTGTCGATCCGGTTGGCAATTTGAATACAGCGGACAACTGGGCTGGCGGCGTTGCCGCGGTTTTTGCTCAAGTGCAATATCGTCCACAAATTGATATACTGCTGCAAGTTGGGGCTCGGGCGGTTTATGCGTTTCTTAGCGATGAATTGTTGGGACTGCCACGATTTCTGTTTCGTTACGACCTGAAGAATCATTCTTCTCTTGTCATCACCGCGGGCCGATATGCGCAACCGCCAATCTATCGCGAATTTGCTGGAGCTTTTGATAAATTTAAATTACAGTCTCAAACTCTTTCAAGCTATACGCTCGGTTACGAAGGCAAACCGCGCCGCAACGTCAATCTCAAAGTCGAGGCGTTTTACAAAAGATATGACAATTTAATTTCATACAACATCGAGAACGTACAGCTTTTCTACTCCGGGAATAATGACGCAACCGGTTTTGCCTATGGGGTGGACGCGTATGTACATTGGAAACCATCGCAGAGCATGAGCAACTGGATCAGTTACAGTTATCTGGTAGCGCGCCAGGACCTTTTGGCTGACGACCGCGGATATTTTCCCATGTCGTCGGACCGCCGGCATCAGATTGCGTTTTACACGGAAGAGAACATGGAGCGCTTGGAAAACTCAAAGATCCATATCCGTTTGTTGTACGGTTCGGGCTATCCCTACACCTTGTATGCCTATCGTTTAAATGAGCAAACCGGTGAGCGACTGCTTTACCAGTCAACACCCAACGGAGCGCGAATGCAGTTCTACACGCGATTTGATATTGGTTTTACGCAAGAATTCAAGATTGGCGATTACAAGCTGCAATTGCGGGAGGAGATTTTAAATCTGTTCAATCACTTTAATGTGATCGGATATAGCAAAACGCCCTGGAACCAGCTTTTAAAACATTCACTCAGTGGACGCACATTTAACTTGGGTGTAGAGGTGGAATTCTAAGCCCGCCTTGCGACGGGCTTGATTTACATTTGCGAACAGCCGGCCGGGGTCAGTATAAAATCGGTGACCGAGGAAACCGTATTTTTATAACGCGGCAAATCTTTCATGTTGGCCCAGCCGTCACTGTTGCGAAACGTATCCCAGGCCTTGTCGTGTTCTTGCATATTCTCAAACCCTAGAATATAGACGAGATTCGGCATTTTTTCGCCCGCCAGGGTTTCGCCAAACATCACGGGATTCAAACCGGTTTCTTTGAACAACGCGATCTCGCCGCCTTTATTAAACATCTCAATTTTGAGTTTGGCTTTTTCGCGGCTGTGGCTTTCGTAAATTCGCACTTGGTATAAACGTCCGTTTTTGCCTTCGATGTGTTTCGGAATTTCGAGTGTGGGCAAATGAGTAAAGGCGTGCAACAATGAGGTTTCGAATCGATAATACAACGGATCATCCATGGGAGCGTTAAGAAATTCGGCTCCCGCAGCTTGATAGGCCGCATCCTCAGCAATACGCTCCCAAGCCGTGGCAAACGATTCCAGTGAGGGATGCGGAATAAGCGCGTACAGATCCAGGCCATGGGTTCCGAACTTGGACCGAAATACCCCGATCGGGCGAATGCCCAGCCGGTTGAATGCCGGGATGGCCGCGTTTTCCCAATAGGCTTCCAACTTGCCGCGGTCTGCGTTGTTGGTAACCTGATAACGAATAAATTCAAAATACAGCCGATTTCCTTTGCTCTCTTGTGCCAATGCCGACACGCTGGTCGCAGCACCCAAAACCGAAACAGCTAAAAATTCACGTCGTTTCATGATTTGCTCCTCTTACGATTAGTTTATATTCAACAGTTCAAATCCATCAAGAAAACGGAATCGTTACTCGAGTTGCTGCCACAATTCCAAATAATCACACAATATATTAATATTGGTGTTGAACACGTGGCTGCTAATGCGGTCCTGAACTTTATACTCGCCGTTCCATCGCCGTCCAGGCGTATGCTGTTTGTAACGATCCTTTTTGGTGATCCACCTGCCTTGTTTATCCAGTTCGTTCAATACGGATTTGACATGCGTCCGTAAACGGTCCAGGCGTGCCTGAATCTCCTCTTTTGAGAGCGGCCGGTTCTGTTCCGCCACATAGTTTTTAAAACCCATGTGGTGCACTTTATCAAATCGTTGCCTGGTGCTGGCCAAGGCATCCGTAAGGTCGGTTTCATAACCGTAGCCGCTGCTGCGTTCGATATGCAGCTCTTCCAGGGAATTGACGCGGATACGACCGCGATCATAATAGAGCGCCTCACCCGTACCGATTTCGACAAAACGCGGCCATTTGCCATTCGGCAGTTGCGTGTCATCGAGCCAGGTCAGCGCATCGGGAATGGGTTCCAGGTAGCGGCCATCGCCGGTGTACAGATACAAATCCATGAGTGTGTTGATATTTCGCACCGTCACCAGGGGACAAACTGACGGCGGCTCGAACGCCCGCGCCCAGGACGGCTGCAAATACTGGTTGTACTGCTGCGCCCAACCGGGCTGCGGCGGCGGCAGTTGCGATATTATCAAAAACCAACCGGCGCGAAGGATCGATATTCGATACTCGTCTTTTTTGTAATAGCTATAGGCATCCAACATCACGTTCAAGCAATCGTTGATGCCGCCGTCATTAAAGGTGGCAAAATCGTGGTAATCATAATTAAGCGGATAACGATGCGGCCAACCGCCATTGTCGAGTTGCGTCGTCAACATCATGTCCAACGCCTTTTCTATAGCCGCGGACAAGGAATCATGTTCCATCACCCGATCCAAATTCATCAAAAATCGAATAGCGCTTTGGGTTTGATTATCATCAAAACCAACGCGATTGCCTTTGGGGCGATTAAAACGAATGGTATGCTCCCAACCGCCAAGATCGTTTTGTCCGCGGATCAATGCAAATGCGGCATCTTTTGCCGCCTTTAGAGCCGTTTCATCTTGCGTCAACTCGTAAACGCGAAGAAAACTTTGCCCTACGGCCGGCGTGCCGGGTGGCTGCACTTCAATTGTGTGCTCATCGGTCGGGCTTTCGCCCCAGCGTTCGGACAAATCCGGCGTGACAAAATAGACATAACCGCCGTGAACGTTTGTCGAATAAAAATAATCTACAGCGCGCTCGAGAGCCGTTTTTATTTCGGACGTATCGGAAGCCAGAACAGTACCGGTTGCCAGGGCGCAAAACAAAAACATAATCTTTTTCATAAATTAGCGAGACCTTATTTTGTTGAAAATTTATAGATCGTAGTCGAGGTGTAGGTTTCACCGGGATTC
>CAYPZM010000148.1:0-11647 GCA_964414825.1 uncultured Cytophagia bacterium
TGTTAAGAGAGCAAAAAATGATGTTGCGGGAGGAGCATTTTTATTCTTTGAGGGGGTTTGATGGTAGGGGGATAATGATTTAAGCTATTTTTGACAAATAAAAGAAACTGGGGATAAAGCTATAAAAAATTTGTCCAATACTTTGAGGACTTGATCAAACGGCAAAGCTATAATTCATTCTGGGGCAATCTAACTCTAGCATTTTTCAAGCGAACGGCAGATATCGCGAACTGTTTTAGGTGGGGCATTATATGTCTTACAAGGCACACATAAAAAAAATCAATAAATTCATCAAAGTTCATTATATGGACTTGATAGGTCTGGTCGGAGTATCTACAGGTTTTATTATCGGTAATTTTGCCGCACCTCTCGGTAGTTTTGGGACACTCCTGTCCATTCTATTGGGAATCGCCTATTTTTTCCTGGTATTTAATCTGCCGCAGCACATTAAATTGCTTTATCTGTTATTTTTTATTGGAAGTTATATGATCGCATATTCTGCAGAGTATGATTATTTAAGTCACGTGCCGGTTTTTAAATCAGTCAATTGGCAACATCATATGCCAATGATTTCTGCAAAGGAGAATAAACACGAAATTAAATTAGTGATGATTGACAAAGCCACAAAAACGGAGTTGGGTAGTGATTTTCGAAACTATACTCAATATTATGGCAAAGTCTTGCGCACGCTGCAAAAACACTGCAAAAATCCAATCGGATTTACGATTCCATTGTCATACACGTCGGACTATGATGCCGAATTTTTAAATGAACTGAACCAAATCTCGCAAGAAAATATCGTATTCGCCTGCGAATACAATGAACCCACGGATTCCATATTTTACCCCGTTTTAAAACCGCAGCGAACTTTTGGAATATCCGAATCCTCGCAGCCAGCCTTATACAATTATGGTCATATCGGCTTGTATGAAAACAAAAAAGGTAATGTTGAAAGCATCGATTTACGCATTGAGACAATGTGTGGCGACAAACTGATCGTTAGCTATGCCTTGCCGCTTTGTTTATTTCTGAAATTGAACCAAAAAGCCATAAAGGTAAATGAAAATGATGAGTTGGAGTATTGTGAAACGAGTCACAACCAGAAGCTCAAACCTGGATTCGTGTATCTCAACAGTCGAGTGAGCTTGCCCTTAAAATTCGCACCAACCAAGTTTGAGAAAATATCATTCATTGATGTTTATAAAGACAGCATTTCTCGGGATTTAGAGAATACCGTAATTCTCGTTGGGCTCCAGGATAAATCAACTCGGATCGAAGCACCCGGATTTATAGGCGACAAGCCCTATTATATCGCTCAAGTACATGCGCATGTACTCAATATGCTAATGAAAGAGACGTTCATTGCCGAGATACCTGAATCGACATATTATTTTATATTTCTCCTGGTGATATTCTCAAACATCATCATCATACGCGCAAACATTAATAAGAATAAAATTTGGCGTTTTTCTATTCAGCGGTTTTACCTGATCGAAATTGGTCTTTTGTTCATTCTTATGCTTGTGCTGCAGGTGACAACGGGAAGGTGGCTTAAATTTACATATCTGGCACTCGTTATCATTGCAGCGATGTTCCTTCATTCTCATATTTCAAGAATGGGGATAAAAAACATCATGGCGCAATCGGCACAATCTCGATCGGCCTCCTTTAAGGAGATTTAAATATCATGCTTTTGCTTAAGGTTAAACTACTCTGCGTCATTCTTTTTTTGACCATGCGTTTTTTAGCTGCAGAGGAAATGATTGGCAAATTGTCTATCGTGAAATTTTATGACAAAAAAACGGGATGGACAGTTGTAACAAAACCCTTGCAAGTTCAAGGATTGAGCGAGCTCAAACGCGCCAAGAATGATAGCATATTCGATTGTTATTCAGGAATGCGCATCAAAGGGGAGGATGAAATTTCAAACAAACGTCATAACTATATCAACGGAGTCATTTTTGACAGAGAAAATATGGATTTTCCTTTTTCGCTCAAGGAAAAAGCAACATGCCAAATAAAAAAAGCGGGTATATTGGAGGCAATTTCCGGAATACTAAAGTTTACAACGACGAAACGATTAAGAGTCAACGGATGGATCATTGAAACATCGGGTACTCTGTTTTCAATTGCGGTGGACGGGCCTACCTTCGCCATTATCGTTGCAGAAGGAACTGTCATCGCTGAAAGCGCAACCGGCCAATACCATGTGGTTCGCGCAGGAGAATGGGGTTTGTCAAGAGGGAGCAATTCATTCAGCAAAGGGGGGATTTCGCGACAAATTGAAGAAACGGTTGTGGCCGACATGTGGCGTTGGCACGCCGTACAGGCCCCTTTCCGCAAGCGTACCGAGCGCAAGCGCAAATTACACCGTTTGGAGCAAGTTGTAAATATTCATACCGGCGCCGGCACTTCAGATGCTCGCCAACCGGGGATCGAGTGGTTTGATCCACCGATTGAAGGGACGGGCGACGTTAATATTATCATTACACCGCCCTAACAAAAGAGAGGTTGAACAAATTTTATGCAATCTCGGAGACTACAATTATTGTGCATTACCATGTCTTTTTTGTTGATGGCTTCACTTTCAGCCCAATCGAGTATTCCGTTTTGCAAGCTAAAAGCTGTAGATATATCTTTTGCTTACAATGGATGGGACATTCAAAAGGAATCCGATTATACGGATAGAATTTCTCAATATCTTGTTCCCATTTCACTGGATCTTTATTTGGGCCGACATGGCGTCCTCTCAGCTAGCACCGCTTCAGCGTCTTCGTCCTATTCACCTTTCGAATTCAACTCGTTCAGATTAACCGGGCCATCAGACATAAAGTTGCAGAGTTCATGGTATGTTCTTGAAAACTATCTTTTGCTATCGGGCGGGCTCAACATCCCAACGGGTATTTCTACCTTGAACGATGAACAAGTGTTGGTGGCTTCCATATTAGCGATAGACGAACTAAATTTCCCATTAGCTTTGTATGGAACCGGGTGGGAAGGAAACGCGGGCGTTTTTCTTTCACATCATATGTTTGGCGTGACCGCCGGGGTGGGAGCTTCCGGATATATTCGTGGTAAATTCAAATTGTATGAACAAGAGGATATGCTCTTTCAGCCATCCAATGAATTGAATGTGGGAATTGGACTTGATAAATCGCTTCAGGAGCACTCGCTTAGCATCGATTATTTTTACACCATGCCAGAAAAGGATCGGCTTGACGGACAAAATGCATTCAAGCCGGGAAACAAATCCTTACTTGATATTGGCTATATCTTTCAAAGTTATCCCATCCGGTTTGCAGCGCTGGTCCGCAATCGTTGGAAAGAGCCGAATACGTTTTTGCTCGATCCGACCGAGTATCCGATATTTAACGAAGAAACCAGCAACTCGCCGTATCAACTTGAAATCTTTTTTAATGTTCGCCATCAGGTCTCAAAAAATTTGGGCATGCGATATTCGGTACAGTCCATGTTTTTTCGAGAAGATGAAACAGGAAACAATGAAGCGTATATTTGGAGTATAGGGCTCGGAACGATTGTTCGCTTGCGGAGGAATTTTTACTGGGTAACATCCGCAGCAGGATTTAGCGGCTACACCGTAAAAGAATTGCAGCGATTAGATTTATTGGGATTACAGTTGAAAAGTGGAGTAAACTACCGGTTTTAAAATGAAAACATATAGCAAAATAGCAGCCTTGTGCTGCATTGGCTTTATTCTGCTTGGCGCCAGCATTTGCCATAAACAGCCCACACAGCAATCGAATACAGGACAAATCAAAATCATCGTCAATTTGAATGATCCCGCAGCAGAGGGTATAGAAAGGACGTTCACTCAAAATGATCATCCAGATGATCTGTCAACTCCGCAACTGATCAAAGACGGATTATTTTCCAAATACGACACTCAACATTCAAAACCCGCTAAAGCTGCCTCACTAAAAAAAAAAGCTCAAGTTGTTTTCGACCGTGTAAATGTGCGGATTTTAAAGGCGGATAGTTCCGTACTCAAGGAAAAAAATATCCAGGAAGAGGAACCTGGAAGCGGAATTTTTAGCGGTTCCGTGACAGTCATTACGACACTCGATGCTATTGTGCAGGTATTTGGTTGGAATGATGGCGTCTTGATTGCACTGGCCGATACATCCGGATTGGATATTTTCCCGGATGCGCGTCTCGATCTGCCGTTGCACATGCATTTTGTTTCGGGTTTTGAAACCTTGCTCGACACCCTTTCCGGAACCCGCATCACCACCGCACCGGGCGCTGTTATGGAAAATGGGCTGCAATTCCGAGTTGTCGACAACTATGGTACAGGACTGCCAGATAAAAGCGTTACATTTTCATCAAATTCCCAACAAGCACATTTTGGCGATCTTCGAAACACAATCACAGTTCCAACCGACGAGCAAGGTGTTGCTCAAACTCATCTTTATATTACCAGGCAGGCAACGGATTTTACGGTTAGAGTCGAAGCCAAAAATCGGTTTGGACATCACCTGAACAATTCTCCGTCAACCCTTGTGGTGAGTTGTGAACCGCAAGCTGCAAGTCGATTTATAATAGGCTCGTCAGGCAATAATTTTATTGACAGCCTTCAGGTTGCTGGCCAGGCATTTGAGATCCAAATCACTGCCCACGACAGGTATGGAAATCGAGTCGCTTCATATAATGAGCCGGTCGAGATCACCTCAAACGGCGAGTTTGATTTGGTTCACAATGATAGTTTTTTCGAAAATGGTATCAAAAAGCTTTCTGTTCGATTCGTAGAAACGGGATCCTTTTACTTTGTAGTCCAAAACGAGAACAGAACCATCCGCCAACAAAGCAATTCCATAACCGTCAAGGCACATCCGGGGATTAGCCAGGAACACACCGTCATTTCAGTGTTCCCTCAACAAATTATTGCCAATAGCTTAACAACATCTCAAATTTCGGTCACTCCAAAGGACAGCCTCGGAAACAAATTGGGTTTTGGGCGCCATGTATTCATATCCACCACGGCCGGAACATTGCTGGATCAGGTGGTTGAAAATGATGGGATTTATTCCCAACTCTTGCAATCTTTACCGAGAGCGCAAGCTGCCGTGCTTTCCATTTCGGTTGACGGCATCGAACTGCTGGAAAAGCCCATAGTGGAGTTCATCCCTGCCGGATTGGACTATTTTGATATTGCCGATATCAGCGGGGAACCAATTTCCAGACAAATTGTTGATACTCCGTTCTTTATCCAAATAACGGCATGTGACGAATATGGTAATCTTGTACCGACGTTTAAAGAATCTGTGCTATTATCCTGCACCGGCGAATTGAGTAGCGGCGGAGGCGCGACCACGTTTTTCCGCAATGGGCGTCTCGACAGTCATAGAGTAATCATTTCTCAAGCCGGGGTTTTTAGATTCACCGTCCGCAATACAAACGGGCCGGAAAGCGGTAACAGCAATACGTTCCAAGTGCGGCGACTCGGCATCTCCCCTTCAGCTACGCAATTTCACGTGAACACGGACTCTTTGACCGCCGACGGCAAAAGTACTACGATGCTTTCCATTGTGCCCAAAGATTCTCTTTTGAATAATTTAAATGAGGGGCATCAAATAGAATTTCGAACCACCGCCGGACAACTGCTCGGAACCGTTCAATACATTGGTGATGGCGTATACACCCAGGAATTGCAAGCACCAACCACTGTCGGCTCTGCAACCGTCACGGCATTTGTTGATGATGTGGAGATACAACAAAAACTTATAATTACGTTTCATCATGGCCCCTTGTCCTCCTTTAAAATTGAATCGATGAATGGTGGAACACTTTTGTCACAAACCGTAAATGTTCCCTTTGATATCCGGATTACGGCAATTGATGCGTTTGAAAACCGGGTCACCACGTTTAACGATTCCGCCAGACTATCGTCGGACGGGCCATTGCAGCAATCCGTGGGTCGGGTTGTCGGATTTCGGAATGGCGTTGTGAATCGGCACAGCATCACGTTTGAGGATGATGGTGTTTTTCTAATTCGAGTCACCCGTCTGGCAGGAAATGAATTTGGCGAAAGTGATCCGATAACCGTGATAGCACCATCACCTATCATTTCAGGAATATCGCATACGTGCATGATGCCGGATAGCGTACTGAACATTTACGGCGCACATTTTGACTATTCTTCGACCCAAGTCTATATTGGGGACGGACCGGCAGGCACTGTGTTGATTTTATCCGATACACTCATTAAAGTCCAGGTTTCGCCGGCAGCCCGCAGCGGATATGTTCGAGTGGAAAATTCGGGAGGTAGGGCAGCATCTTCAGAATGGCTTACACTCTATACATTTAACAAAGTTCATATTTCGAACGATCTTTCCGGAATCGCGGTTTCCGATGATAATTCCAAGGTATATTTACTAGATCAATACGAATACTCCGTGCACGTCTACGAACCAGAAACAAAAGATGTAAAATTTAATGCTATCAGAATTCCGGATTCGTTAGGCTATCCAGTAAGTATCGCGACCAGTACCTATAATGGGCGGCTTTGGGGAATTATTCTCACGGGACTATGGTACAATACATCAAACATGGCCGCACTTTATAGTCCGGGGGTCATTTCTTTTTCAGTAGATGAGGATATTATAGATTCAGTCCATCAGGATAGGATAGATCCGCAACAACAGGCTATCGCATTTAAAAACGATGTTTGCTATTTTTCGGGATCCAGGCTTTTTGAGCTAAACGTTGACAGCTTGTTTGCTTCTAAGCGATTGTTTCTAAATTCCATCGACAACTTTATATCACCTGGAGATGTATGCCTTACTAATAGTGCTGAAATGCTGCTTTTTACCGATTATTATTCTCAAAACTTTGTTGTTTACGACACAAGAAATCAGGTTCAATTGCACAATACGACACTTGATGCTCAGATTGAGCAAATAGCTATAGATCACACAGATTCACATGCCTACGTGACGATTGGTTCTCAAGAAAGCATTCAGATTTTCGATCTAAATGCAAATAGATTTGTAGATTATATTCGAACTCCTAACCATTTTCCGTTTGGAATCGATGTTACGGCCGATGATACTTTTCTTGTTATGAGCGACTTTGAAATTGCGCATTCTATTTCCATCATTGACATTAGGAAAAAACAAATTGTCGCTGAACATGGTACGTTTGGCGAGCCCCAATATATAGAAACTACATCAGACAACCGTTTTGCCTTTATCACACATAGAGAAGGCTCCCTTTCAATTATAGAGTTTCTAAATCCTTGATTCGACATTTAGCATTTATTCCTTCCCCAAAAGTTCCTAAAAAGTCTTTTCAATCTTTCCTGAACATTCTTATCTTTAAAAGTCTAAAGACTAACATCTTAAAAAAGGAAACCGCCATGCATAAATGGATACTCGTAACTCTTGTTTTAGCCACATCTATGCTCTTGTCCCAAACCCAAAAACCCGACTACATCCAATCCACCGGCTTTTTCACCGTTAACGGCAAAGTCTACAACGGGGATGGGACCGAGTTTATCATGCGGGGTGTGAACCAGAATCATTTTTGGGGGAACGAGGCGTTCAACCTCAAGAGTATTGAGGGCATTGCCAATACGCCTGCGAATTGTGTGCGCGTGGTGATGAGCGACCAGGATTGGGTCAGTCAATCCAATACGCCGGCAAAGAAACGTATGCTGGTGGAAAAATACATTGCCAAAGGCATTGTGCCCATGGTGGAGCTCCATGATGGCACGTGCGAGAAAGAGCCCTTTTACATTGAAAATATGGTCGAATCGTGGACGTTGCCGGAAAACGTGGCGTGGTTGAACGAGTATGAAGAGTACGTCATCCTCAACATTGCCAATGAATGGGGCCCGGGCGATACGGATGCCGATTGGCGCGTGTGGCGCGGTACATACAAACAGGCCATCACCGACATTCGCGACGCCGGTATCAATAACATGATTGTCATCGATTCACCCAAATGCGGTCAGGGCCCGCGCGCCATGCAGGTGTATGGTCAGGAGCTGCTGGATCACGATCCGCAACACAATGTGGTGTTTTCGATCCACATGTACGGCTGGTGGCGTAGCAAATCGCGTGCGGATGAGGTTGACGCGCCAAATTCCGACTCGCCGCCGTGGTTGCTTGAATGGGAGCTGCAAACTATGCTCGATTCGGGATTGCCCGTTATTGTGGGCGAGTTTAGCTGGACCGAAGCCGAGAGCGTGAATTATGACACCAAAGAGCTCATCGCCTTTTGTGAAGAACACGGCATCGGCTGGCTGGCCTGGTCCTGGAACGGCAATGGAAACGATGTGCTCGACATGGCCAAGGGCTGGCAATATGAGTCCGATGAAGATTTAAAGCCGTATGGTGAGTTGATCGTTAACCATCCGCGCTATGGTTGGCGTGCAACCGCGGTCAAGGCCACGGTTTTTGGCGAACCCAATAAACGCCCGCAAGTGAACATTACATCGCCGACTGCTGACCAAAGTTTGGAGCTTGGCGAGACCGTTGTGCTGGAGGCCGAAGCGAGCGATCCTGATGGCGAGGTCGTCATGGTGGAATTTTTTGTGGATGATATAAAAATCGGCCAAGACAATACGGCGCCATTTTCTGCGGAATGGCCGGAGACACACCGGGGTCGTTTTCAACTGTATGCGGTGGCCTGGGACGATTCGAATCACATCAAAGCATCTGCGCCTGTTCCGTTGCAGATTGGATTCCGGGATATTACCAAAGAAGCGGCGCTGGTTGTGGGCTATGCCGATCTGCGCGCCACAGATATCGCAATAGAAAAACGATTGCAGATGTTGGGTTACAATGTTCACATCATTGAGGACGACACAGTCAGTGCCGAAAACTTGCTTGGCAACGACCTCGTGTTCATCTCTTCCTCTATTGTGCCTACGCGCATCAGAAATGACCTCAGTCAAGTCCAAATTCCTATTGTCGTATGCGAACCGCAAATTTACGACGATTTGAATATGTGTGGAAGTCGCATCAACACGGATTGGGGGCGCGAAGATTTAAATGCCATTGAAATCGTCAATGTTGCACATCCGGCGGCCGGCGGGCTTGCGGGAACACCTCAAGTATATCGAGCGAAAGATCGTGTAGGGTGGGCCGTTCCACAAAACAGTGCGGATATCATTGCCACGGTCCCCGGCGACCCAACAAGAGCCGTTTTGTTTGTATATGAAAAAGGAGATGAACTCATCGACATAACGGCACCGGCGCCGCGCGTTGCGCTTTATTTTCAGGACGATGCCGGTGAGCTGGCTACTTTGGAGGGCTGGGTACTTTTTGATGCAGCCATTGATTATGCGCAAAACACAACTGTAGCTGTGGAGCAAACTCAAAACAGCGAGGTTCCACGAACCTTTTCACTATTGCAAAATTTCCCCAATCCGTTTAATCCCACAACTCGAATCACCTTTGACCTTCCGCAATCCTCTCACGTCGTTCTACGGATTTACAATAATAAGGGTCAGCTTGTGCGCACGCTGACAAACACAACCTATCAATCCGGCACCTATTCAGTGGTCTGGGACGGATTGGATCAATTGGGCAAGCCGGTGAGCAACGGGATATATGTGTACGAATGTTCGGCAACGTTTGGGGATGCTCAACAAACAATGACAAAAAAAATGACTCTTGTAAAATAAGGTCAACCGACCTTAATTCTTTGAGGGCTCGGGTCCGTTTGGGATTTTCAAACGATAAGGACAATTAGCAGAAACAGAAATAAAAAAAAAGCCCGGTTCCTAAAAGGAATCGGGCTTTTGCATGTTGAAGAGTGTTGAGAACTTATTTGCTAACCATCTCGACGCTGTCGGACTCGCTGGTTTGTTTTGCATAAACACTGCCCGGCTTGTAGTTGTCCAGAATATGGTAAATTTGCGCCTTTAGCACCGGTGAACTTTCGTGTGCCAAATTGCGTTTCAAAAAGTCCATGGCCCAGCTATTTTGCGTTTTGTGAATGGTGGTCAGCGCCAGTTGACGCACTTTGACGTCCTCATGAGTGCGGTACACTTTAACGATTTCATGAATCGCGGCGTCCACATTCACCTTGTCCGAATAGGTAATGACTTGCTGCATGGCAGAAAGTTTAACACCTTCATTATCGGATTTCAAGCTGGTGACCAACTTTTTGCTATAGTCATTCCAGTCAACAGTTTCAGACGCGGTTGCAAACGCAGAAGCCAAAAACAGTGCGAGCATGGTAAAAACTAAAACTTGATTCTTCATGGCAAACCTCCAATTGTTTATATCTTTTTATTTATTCTCTTTCTATTTGTGCTTTAAGCAACGGGTGTGCCACGCTTTCAAATATGCTAATTATAAATAGTTTAGTTTTTGAGATACTGTTTTTATTAATCTTGCACGCGTATTCAACACATCTTTTCTTAAATCGCAAGGTTGCGAAAAAAATTACCCTAAAAAACTGGTAAAAATCCCCCACGCGGTGGTACCGTTTGTACCGGGGATTTTGGTATCAAACGTGCCAACAGGGCTTGGTGTTGGTAAAATTATCCGACTTGGTTTGAATTTCATTGAAACACTTTAAAGGCATAATATGGCAGATTTGTTGTACGGAGGTTTCGCAACAGTACAGTGCTAATCTTGGTATTGAAATTATAGCTTGATTGAGATGCGAAGGAACGTTTATCGGATGGGGTACAAATTGGGCGAGAATAAACTGTATGCAGCGGAAATTTTTATTGGATGCTTACAACTCTATGTCGTAACGCTGCAGTTTTTCACGCAACGTTTTACGAGCGATTCCTAACGTTCGTGCTGCAGCACTTTTGTTATTATTGACTTTGTGCAAGACGGACAAAATATGTTGGCGCTCAAGATCGTGCAGCGAAGAATCCGGAGCCGATCGAACATCTACTGGCTTTTTTTTCGGAAACGAATCTGTACTAATGCGATCCGACTGCTCCATAATCACAGCCCGCTCTATGATATTTTTGAGCTCCCGAACATTTCCAGGGAATTTATTCTGCTTGAGCCAGTGAATCGCTTCATCGGAAAATCCAATTAAACGTTTATTATAATGGTGGCTGTAGTGCTGTAAGAAAAAATCCGCCAAAACCATAATATCATCATCGCGTTCTCGCAAGGGTGGAAGTTCAATTTGCACAACATTAAGTCGATAATACAAATCCTCGCGAAATTCCTTGCGCTCGGCCATTTCGTACAAATCTTTATTGGTTGCAGCGATGATACGAACGTCCGAGTGTTGCGGCACATTTCCCCCCACGCGATGAAACGTACCATCTTGCAAAACACGAAGAAGCTTGGCTTGCGTGGCCAGGCTCATATCGCCAATTTCATCCAAAAACAGTGTAGAGCCATTCGCCAATTCAAACTTGCCCGTTTTTTTCTCAATGGCGCCCGTAAATGCGCCTTTTTCGTGGCCAAACAATTCACTTTCCACCAGCGCATCCGGAATGGCAGCGCAGTTCATGGCAACCATAGGTTTTGCCGACCTTCGGCCTTGCTGGTGCAGAGCGCGTGCAATCAGTTCTTTGCCGGTACCACTTTCGCCGGTTATCAAAACCGAGACATCCTCCACTGCCACTTTGTTAATTATATCCCGAATGGCATCCATGGCCGGCGAGTGTCCCAATAGCTCAAAATTTTCCTTGCCGCGTCCA
>CAYPZM010000149.1:0-6753 GCA_964414825.1 uncultured Cytophagia bacterium
TTCTCGTTATGCACGTCATCGTCCGCTCGATAATCAGGCCCGTAAACATTGCTGTTTTGTTCAAAACATAATTTCCTTACAGAATACCCATCACCGCCAAAAGTTGAGCCCGGGCCGTGTTGTAATCCAGGATCGCCTGGTTCAATGTGAGCCGGCTATTGAGCACGTCTTTTTGAATATCCAGCAGATCGGTGTTGGAGCGCTGACCGGCATGATACTCGATCAACGCCAGGCGATAACTCTTTTCCGCATGCCCCACCGCTTGCTGTTGAATGCTGATTTGCTGTTCCTTTTCCACAAGCCGGGTGTAACTGTTCCGCACCTGCGTGCCGAGTTCCTTTTTCAAATAATCCAACTGCCATTCGAGTTGTTCCCGTTCGGCCCTGGCTTTATCGATCCTGGCGTCTGTGACGTTGCCGTCATACAGCGGCATTTGGGCGTTCAAACCGAGAAAATAACGTTTGTTGTCGTGATGCGAAAAATATTCCAGGCCAAATTCATAGCCATAGTACGCCTGCGCCGATACCCGCGGCCGATTGGCGGCCTGCTGCATGTTCACATTGGCCTCGGCCTTTTGCAGATCATACTGCGCCTGCTTTAAAACGGGATTATGCTCCATTGTTGCCGGAACCAGCTCTTTATAAATCTGCTCGAACGGAATGACCTGCAGAGAATCCAGCGGCAACAACACCCGCGGCTGCGGGCGCCCCATCAGCAAACTCAACTCAAACGAAACGGTTTGATAGTCGTTTTCAATTTTGAGCACATTGCCGTCGTTGGCCGCAATGGCGACGGCAATTCTGTTCAACTCTAGCTGCGACATGCGGCCGGCCTCCACCAGCAGCCGGGTATAGCGCTGTTGTGTTTCCAGTTGCCTGCGATTTTCCAGCAGAACCCGGCGTTGGCTGATCAATGTTTGCAGTTGAAAATAACCAACGGTTACCGCCAGTTTTAAATCCAGTTGATCTGATAAAAAAGCCTGTTCGAGCGAACGCACATCGGCGGCCGCGGCTTTTTCGACATGTTTTAGCTTGCCGCCCGTATAAATCGGCTGGCTGATGCTAATGTTGGGAAAGAAATCGTGTTGGATGTTCCCAAGTTTTATGCTTTTAAAACCAGGAACAATATCCAGATAGGAATAGGCAAAATTCGCATCAATGTTCGGCAGCCGTTCGCCTTTGGCCTGCCGCACACTCGCCTTGCCCGCCGTTGTGCGGGCGGCTGCTTTTTTCAACAACTCGTTGTTGGCCAAGGCTTCAGTCAGCGCCTCCGACAGGGAGATGGCGACCGTATCCGCCGGCTGCGGTTCGCTGAAAAGCAATGACGGCAGGAAAAAACCAAAAAGAACGAATTTTAAAATTTTGGATATCATCATTCTCGCTGCTGCTTTATTTTTGTGTTGTAAAACTGGCTAAAATCCTCTTTAATCTCGTCCCGAATGCGCCGAAACTCGGCCAGCACTTCTTCTTCCGTGCCCACGGCATCCGCCGGATCCTCAAAGCCGATGTGCAGTTGTTCCTTCACATCGCCCAAAAACATCGGACACGTCTCTTTGGCGTTATCGCACACCGTAATCACATAATCAAACGATTGATCCAGATACTTGTCGACATTCTCCGGTTTGCCATTTGAAATATCAATGTCGATTTCCGCCATGACTTGAACAGCCTTGGGATGAATGTGTGACGACGGATTCGTGCCCGCCGAATAGACCTTTAGCTCGCTGTCAAATGATTTCAAAAAACCTTCAGCCATTTGACTGCGGCAGGAATTGCCGGTGCAGAGAATGAGAATTTTCGTTTTCATATCCTCTCCCTTATTTCATAATTGTGATTTTCTCGCTAATGAACTGTTGACCATCATAAATCGTTAAAAAATAAATTCCAGAAGCCAAATTGCTACCGGATTCATCTTTACCGTCCCAACGGATTTCATGTCGCCCTGGGCCAACTACGGCCGTCCGCAGTTCGGTAACCCGCTGTCCTAAAATATCAAAAATGGATATCTGCACCGGTTGCGCTGTACGTGATTCAAAAGCAACGGTCAGGCTCTGGTTAAAGGGGTTCGGAAATATCTGCAGCAAGGGGGTTTCTTGATTTGATAATTCGTGCTGAACAGCGGTCTCAAAGTGTTCAACAAGGGTGCGCATAAACAGGTCGGTATTCTCAATGAGGAACCAACCGCAGCAATCCATATCAAAGGTTCGCAAACTATAGGGTTCATCATATTCACAAGCAATCCGAGGCGAGGATGGATTTTCATATCCGACAGCAATATAAAAATCATAATCAAATACAATGTTCTCAGCAGAGATATCAATGCGTTGCCAACCCGTCTGTTCGATCTCATAGAGAACCGGGCCATACACCCAGGCTCCGGGTTCACCTGCGCTATCGTCGAATATGTTCAACGTGCACGTCTGCCCCTCCGAGATATCCGTAACCAGAAATTCAAACGCTTTTACCGTAACCGGATAATCAATCGGCGAGAATTTTGTACATGCATACATTCTGCCATAAGAAAGCTTTTCGCTAGAGGTTGGCGCGCCTTGATAGTAATACAGAGTATCGATGAATTGCGCTTGAATTTGGCCGCACAACAATACTGGCAGCAATAATAAAAAATAATGGCATCTCGGCATTTCAATTACCCTAAAATTGTCCCAAATACGAGTCCGGATATTGTGGCCATGACGACCACCAAAATCACAAACACCATCGTCTTTTTGGTTCCCATCACACTGCGAATCACCAGCATGTTTGGCAGCGACAACGCCGGACCCGCCAGCAACAACGCCAGCGCCGGCCCTTTGCCCATGCCGTTGGCAATCAATCCTTGTAAAATTGGAATTTCAGTCAGGGTGGCAAAATACATAAAAGCGCCGACAATCGAGGCGAAAAAATTCGCAAATAACGAATTGCCTCCCACCAGGCTCGAAATCCACTGGTCGGGAATCAATCCGTTGCTGCCTTCGGGCGAACCTAACAAGAATCCCGCAACCAGCACACCGGCGGCCAGCAGCGGCAATATCTGTTTGGTAAAATCCCATGTCGCCGCCATCCATTGCTGCGGTTCACCCTCTGTGCGCGAGATCAAAATACTGGTCAATACCACCGCCGTCATAAACGGAATGACCGGATGCTCATGAAAGACCACAGCAGCCACGGCTGTTAATCCGACGCTCAACAGCACCGGCGCTTTGTTCAGCTTGAGCACAAAGATCAGGGACACCGCAAACAACAGCCCGAAAAATCCGGTGATCCACCATTTGTACTGCCATAACAAGAACCAGAATCCGCTTGTTTCACCCGGCTTGCCCCAGTTGGCGAATACCAGGATGGCCACCAGCACAAAAAAGTGAAACGCCGTTTGCCACAAAGGTCGACCGTCATCCGTCTCTGGCATGACAAGCGATTCTTTGGATTTTTCTTCATTTCTGAAAAAGAACTGCATCAAAATTCCGATGACGACACTAAAACTCACCGCGCCCACCACGCGCGCCAGTCCCAATTCAGGCCCTAAAACACGCGCCGTTAAAATAATAGCCAGGATATTTATCGCCGGGCCGCTGTATAAAAATGCCACCGCCGGTCCCAATCCCGCGCCGCGTTTGTAAATGCTCGCAAACAACGGCAGCACTGTACAGGAGCACACGGCCAAAATCGTTCCCGATACCGACGCCACCGCATACGCCGTCCATTTTTTCGCCTCCGCACCGAGATACTTGATCACTGAGGCCTGGCTGACAAACACGCTGATAACCCCGGCGATAAAAAACGCCGGAATGAGGCACAAGATGACGTGCTCGCGCGCGTACCATTTGGCCAATGCCAGCGATTCGTACACCGCCTGCATAAACCGGTCCCTGCTCACCGGCAAAAAATAGGCGATCAAAAATAAGGCAGTGATCCAAAACAGCTTTTTATATTCCGCTTTCCAATTCATTCTAAAATCCCGTTATATATTTCGTAACTTGCCGAAATGGCATATCTATAACTTATTAAAGATTGCATAGCACATTGCGATCCACCTGCTCAACCCGCACTGCATCCTCACGATAGATATCATTTTCAAAACTTTTACTCTGCAGAATCATCAGCAGCGCATACACAACATCGTCTGTGCTGCGCTTGTTCAAATGATAATTCACCCACTTGTTGTCTTTAATATCATAGATGAATCCCGCATCCCGCAAAATCGCCAGATGCTGCGATACCGTCGAATTGGCTAGATCCAGAATCTCGCGTATTTCGCACACGCACAACGGCCGCACCTCCAGCATCTTTAAAATGCGCAGCCGATTTTTATCCGCCAGCGCTTTGAACAGTTTTGCCTTATCGTCCACAGTTCACCTCATTTCGTTAATGACCGAAATATACAAAAATCGCACGCTCTTTGCAAACAAAAAGTTTGCAAGTCGTCCCGGACCTTCGACCTTCATACTTTCGACGTTTGACCTCCCAGCCTCCGGGCTCCGGCCCGCAGCGCCAAAGAAGAACAGTTTCAGGAAGGCTTTCTGCGCGAGTTGCTCATCACTATTCTCGGCTATACTCTCAATCCCGAACCCAATTTTAACCTCACCACCGAATTCAAAAATATCTCCGGCAGCAAAAAAGCCGACTCCCGGCGGTGTCCGGGGCCCATTCAAAGGAGCGTAAATAATCAAAAGAAATATTGACGTGCCCGCTCACAACAATATCCACAATCCCAGCAAGCGTTTAAACGATTGCCGTGTCTCCTTCATACCATAATCTTGAAATATCAGAATCTCAAACAAGGTTAACAATAGCACCTAAACCTTTGCCTATAACAGACCGAGATAAAAATATACATTAATGTGGAGTGTGACCTTGAACTCTTTTTTTATACGCGCCGCCCAAAAAGCCATTACGGATCGCCGGAGGAAATGTCCGTCTTGTGGAAATGTTCAGGTCGTGCCCTTTTATAGAAAACATACGACGGTTCGTTGCAAGCGGTGCAAGGCAGACATGCCGCCCCAAAAATCACGCTCTTGATCTAAACACTCAACTCTCTTGGAA
Source organism: uncultured Cytophagia bacterium (assembly GCA_964414825.1). GTDB lineage: Bacteria > Zhuqueibacterota > Zhuqueibacteria > Residuimicrobiales > Krinioviventaceae > CAYPZM01. Next base: position 5,040 of record CAYPZM010000149.1, read on the forward strand.
AAAATATGACAAAAGTCATGAAAACCGACCACATGAACGCACCGGTGATGAGCATCGCTCGTTCGGATTTTGCCGTATTGCCTCAACAATTGACAATTCAGCAGACTCTGGATGTTATTCGAGAACAGGGACTGGGCGAAAAAATTGTCTATTTCTATGTCGAGGATGAAAACAATGCCCTGATCGGCGTTGTCCCCACCAGACGTTTGTTGACCGCGCCGCTTGATCAACGGATTGCTGATGTCATGATAAAACGGGTCATCAGCATTCCACAACATGCTACTGTTCTGGAAGCCTGTGAAGCTTTTGTGTTATACAAACTGCTGGCTTTCCCGGTTGTGGACAAGCAACGGCGTATCACGGGTGTGGTCGATGTCAGCATGTTTACCGAAGAAGTTTTTGATGTGGTTGATCAGGAACACATGGATGAAATTTTCGAAATCATTGGTTTCCGCGTTTCCCAGGTGCGGGAAGCCTCGCCGTTTCACGCTTTTCGCTTTCGATTTCCCTGGCTGTTGGCCACCATCGTCAGCGGCACCATCTGTGCGATGTTGGCGGGTATTTACGAGGTGACCCTCGCTCAAAGTCTGATGCTGGCGTTCTTTCTCACCTTGGTGCTGGGCCTTGGAGAGAGTGTCAGCATCCAATCCATGACCCTGACGATACAGGCCTTGCGGTACTCTCGCCCAACCTTTCGATGGTATATGCGAACCTTTCTGCGCGAAGCCAACGCCGCATTGTTGTTAGGCGCCGCATGCGGATTGCTGGTCATTGTTATTGCTGCATTATGGAGTGGTTTTAACTGGGTGTCGATTACGATCGGTGTTTCCATTTTATTCCTTTTGTGTGCCGCCAGTTTATTAGGCTTGAGCATACCCACATTATTACATGCCCTAAAACTCGATTTGCGTATTGCCGCCGGCCCTGTAACCCTCGCGGTTACCGATATTTCAACGCTTTTGATCTATTTCAGCCTGGCCGCCTGGTTGATTTAGCGCGGGGAAGGGATGTCGCATTCGAATCAATATCCGGTGGACTCGCATATATTAGAAGACGTGGTGGATTATGATTCTTGGGAAGAGATCAGGAATTGTTTCATTATTGCTGATTCTGCCGATTTTGAACAGAATAAAATATCCATGTTGCGCCGGTGGGATTGACACTGTTAAAACCGGAAGAAATCTTGTGTCAACCCAAAGCTGATAGAAACTAGTAGTAAAAAAATATCTGCTTGATATTACAGGATTTTACACAAGCCAAAATCATGAATCAATGATGGAAGAATGATGAGATTAATAATCAGCGTATTTTTATTCGGCTCGTTATTGATGGCCTCGGTCGCCGGTGCCGGAGACGAACCGCTTGCCGGCCAGCTCGAATCCCTGCTTCAGCACGAGGCGTTTACGGTCAATATGCTCCTTCAGGCGGGCTTGCGTTATTCCCTGCACGATGACGGCTTTCAAGGCGGCCGCGCGTTTCAGGTTCCCAACGGCCGCCTCGGTTTTCGGGGCCTGCTGGACGGTCGATTTTATTACCGACTGTTTTTTAATATGGTGCGAGAACCCAACCTGCTGGATGCGTTTATCGGCTATCGCTACATCGATGCCCTCAACCTAACGGTGGGCGCCATGAAACCCAGACAGACGCTTGATTATATTCCGGACCCGGGGTCCACGGATTTTATTGACCGAACGCGCATCACCGGGCTGCTTGT
>CAYPZM010000149.1:6763-11590 GCA_964414825.1 uncultured Cytophagia bacterium
TTGTCCAATCGCGCGAAATCGGTCTTGCTGCCGAAGGCACGATATATAGCTTTTATTACTATGCCGGTCTTTTTAATGGAAGCAAACTCTCATCAAACAACAATAACACATTTTACGGCATAGGGCGGCTGCAGTATGCCTTGAAAAATGTACTCCCCGGCACATTGCAAATAGCGGTACAGGGCTCTTATGGTGACTCTCCGAATGTTCGCAGTGGAAGTGTCGGGCCGATATTGAGGGGTGAACGAACCATTTACGGCGGTGATTTGAGATGGGAATCCGGGCGCATCCTGCTTGCCGCGGAATATCTTGTCGGACAACTTGAAACTGCGAATATTGTTGACAGACGAGAAGAAATCAGCGGTTATTACGTGACAGCGGGTTACAAGTGGCTCAACGACATGATGATTCTGGGACGCTGGCAATCATGGGCTTTTGAAGAAAGAGACTATCGCGACCATCAATTAACCTTTGGCGTAAATCAGAGCATTACAGGTCTCATCAGTTTTCAGTTTAACTATGATCTATATTGGCCGGAGCGCGGACATCAACAATCAGGACTTTCTTTTCTTCTTCAATTTATATTTTAGCGGAACGAATGGGTGACACCAAAATCAAAATGACAAGGGACGTGCTCGACAAAAAGGACTCGTCATTGACAAAGCAAGCATCAAACTCGTCGCTCGCGATGGCTTTGTCCGGATGAACCAAAGCAAGATGGCCGAACTTTTTAATGCCTCAAAAGAAAATAATAGTCAGCACGTTGCCAGGATTTTGGCTGAAAAAGAGTTGAATAAAAAATCTGTTGTAAAAAATTACCCTATAACTGCTGCACTTGTTACTTGAACGTAAGTAAAAATAAAACCGGCAAAAATGGAATTCTTGTGACATGGTTCTTTAGAACAGAGAATGTGCGTGTCCCCGCCATCACTACCGATCAAATGCGCGAGCTTGACTGCATTGCCATGCAGGAAACTGTCCCCGACCTTTTTCAAATGATGGGAAATGCCGGTCGAACTTTTGCTTTTATTGACTGCTCAATTCGTTCAGACAAGGCTTCGATAGACTGATTTTTGCAGGACTATACGCAGCCTCCAAGTCATGCCTGCAAAGCAGGCATCCATTTAGCCTTTTTGAAGGGACTCCCTGCGCGGGAGTGACTTGCATGCCTGTTTCAGCCTGAACTTGCAAGTTTTTACTGAGCAAATTGAGCAATCATTTTAGTTTCATTCGAAACTTGCCGTCTTTGCGCGATTTTCTCATTCCGCCGCTTCCGCGGCGGAATGCCGTGAGTGGACGCTCTGCGTCCGAAACTCGCAAAAACTACTGGACGCGGAGCGTCCTATCTGCGTTCCTCCGCAGAGCGAGAGAACAAAGGTTTTGTTGTTTGAATCTGTAAAGGCCCGCCGCGCGGGCATGAATTAAAGGTTAAATATCGCCTTAAAAAATATCAGCCTGTTACCGCTCATTCTAAACGAATTGAGTAGTCGTTTTACGATATTCTTCCGCATCCTGTCCGCTGCAAAGTATACTAGTGCAGATGTTGATGAAACAATAACAAATTTTTAACGTGTTGCAGGATTTAATCCGAGCCGGGTTATCATGAACCCTGAGGGGCAACGTATGAATTTAAAAAGCTGGGGCAATTATCCCCACATTGACAATCAACCGTTGCGATTTCGGTCCGAGGATGAATTGGCCGGATTGCTTGCAGACAAACAAGAGCTGATTCCCTACGGCAACGGCCGCAGTTACGGCGACAGCGCTCTGAACCGGACGATCATCCATGTAAAGCCGCACAATTATTTTTTGGATTTTGACGATGAAAACGGCGTACTGCAGGTGCAGGCGGGGGTGCTGTTGTCGGAAATTTTGGACGCCTTTGTGCCGCGCGGCTGGTTTTTGAAAATCACGCCCGACACCAAGCTCATCACCGTGGGCGGCGCCATTGCCGGCGATGTGCACGGCAAAAATCATCATGTGGACGGCTGTTTCAGCGAGTGCGTGCACAGTTCCGGTTGATGCTGCCGGACGGCTCGATTGTCACCTGCGGCCGCGACGAGAATCTGGACCTGTTCCGCGCCACGTGCGGCGGCATGGGCCTCACCGGCGTTATTCTGGATGCGAAAATCCAGTTGAAAAAAATAAAGTCCAAGCACATCAATCAAACCACCATCAAAACCAAAAATTTACGGGAAACGTTCGAGGCGTTTGAAAAGTACGGCGACAAACCCTATTCGGTCGCCTGGATCGACTGCCTTTCCAAAGGCGATGCTCTCGGCCGCTGTTTGCTGATGGTCGGCGATTTTAGCGACGACGGCAATTTGCAGTACCGCACCAAACGCAGCCTTAATGTGCCGATCATGTTTCCGTCGTTTACCCTCAACTCGTTTACCATCAAGGCTTTTAACTGGCTGTATTACAACAGGGTGCGCAAAGCCGTGTCGCAGCAAAAGGTGATATTGATTCGTTCTTTTATCCGCTGGACGCCATCGACAACTGGAACCGGATTTACGGCAAAAAAGGTTTTACCCAGTACCAGTTCATTCTGCCCAAAGAGGTGAGTTACGAGGGCCTGGAGAAAATCCTGCGCGCCATCGCCGATTCCGGCAAGGGGTCGTTCCTGGCGGTGCTGAAACTGTACGGCAAAGTCAATGACAATTATTTGTCCTTTCCCATTGAGGGCTACAGTCTGGCCCTGGATTTTAAAATTGAAAAGGATTTGTTCCCGCTGCTGGACCGTCTGGATGAGATTGTGGTCGAGTATGGCGGCCGGATTTATCTGACCAAGGACGTCCGGGTGAGCAAGGAAACCTTTGAAAAAGGCTACCCGGAGATCGACACGTTTCGCGAGCTGCGCAAAAAATACAAAATGAACGAGACCTTTCATTCATTGCAATCCAAACGGGTGGAAATTTGATATGAGCACATTATTAATCATCGGCGCCAAAAGCGACATGGCCAAAGCCGCGGCGCGAAAATTTGCCGAAAACGGCTATGATCTGATTTTGGCCGCCCGGAATTCCAAGGAACTGGACGCCTTTGCCAACGACATCAACATCCGCACCCAACGCCAGGCCGCGGTGGTAGAAGTGGATGCCCTGGCGTACAAAACCCATCAGAAATTTTACGAGTCGCTGCCGCAAAAACCGGACGGCGTGTTGGCGGCGGTCGGGTATCTCGGCGATCAGCCCAAAGCCCAAACCGATTTTGCCGAGGCGCATAAAATTATCGATTCCAATTATACCGGCGTTGTCAGTTTGCTGAACATTGTCGCCAATGATTTCGAGTCGCGCAACGGCGGCTTTATTGTCGGCATCAGTTCGGTGGCCGGCGACCGCGGCCGGCAGAGCAACTATCTTTACGGCTCCGCCAAGGCGGCGTTTACCGCGTATCTCTCCGGCCTGCGCAATCGGTTGGCAGCCGCCAATGTGCAGGTGCTCACCGTCAAACCGGGATTTGTGGATACGGCCATGACCGAGGGCCTGGACTTGCCGGAAAAGCTCACCGCGCAGCCCCAAACCGTGGCGGACGATATTTTCAAAGCGGTAAAAAAGGGCCGGAATGTCATTTATACCAAATATATCTGGCGCTGGGTGATGCTGGTGATCAAATCGATTCCCGAGTTTATTTTCAAAAAGCTGAGTTTGTAAATCTCTTTAAATTTGTGCAGATCTATCAGAACCGGATGGGGCGCCGTGCGGCTCTTTTCCATCCGGTTAGTCGATCACGTCACGAAAGAGCTGTTCAAATTTGTGCATTATATAAAGAGACTCATTCTCTTGCAGCTTTTTCATTTTTCCTTTTCATGTGCATGAACGAGTCGAGCGACAATGGTCCAGCGCCCGTCAGCAACAAAGTGCATGCGCCGAGCAACATGCACCAGTCTGTGCGCGCGGCATGTGCCATGCTCCAAAAGCCGTTGTTCAGTAAAATAGGGATTTTGGTCGAGCCAATGGCGACCAGCATAATGATGATCAACGGAATGACGGCATAACGTGTCAACAATCCCGCCAAAACCAGTATGCCGCAGATCACTTCGAACGAGGCGACAAAATACCCCAGAAACTCGGGCGCCGGCAGCCCGATCTCCGCAAATCTCCCAGCGCCGCGAATGGCCGGAAAGAGAAATTTCTGCATTCCCTCGGAGAGAAACACCGTGCCGACCATCAAACGAATGAGCAGCGGCGCGAATATATTCTTTTTCTCAAATAATGTTGTTTTCATAATATACGCTTTCAATTCAAGAGACATGTTTGCGCCCTGTAACAAACAATTCATGAAATACAATTTCCGTTATTTCTGCACGGGCATGCATAATACCTTTTCAGCAGCATGCAATCGTGTGTTCGCTGAACAATATAATATTAATTTGCCTTGCAAATATCCACTTTTTTTTCATAATTGATGCGTGTGATCCAATAAAGATAAAATGTACCGGCGCACGTTCATTCGAGGAAAATACCATAGTACGACGTTTCCCCAAAACCCCTGTCGCGATGCCCGCAAAAGGCCGCCATTTCCATCGGCACGCACTCAAACGTGATGACGTTGATGGCATGAACGGAAACAGGCAAAGGTGTGCCTGCTTTCTCCTGGCGCTCTTTCTGATCTTGGCAGCGGAGCGCGTCATCCCGCACAGTCATGTTGATCATCACGGCCTCATCCAGGTAGATTTTTCTCAAGATCATGCCGCCTCAAATGATAAAGAGGTAAGTGAAAAACTTCACAGCGACCATTACCGGCCTTCGGTACTCAGGATTACCTTTATTCCGCATTTTCTAGTTCAACCGGTGGTTCACGATGCTCTGCAAATCAAATCTATAA
>CAYPZM010000150.1:0-1873 GCA_964414825.1 uncultured Cytophagia bacterium
TTTGCACGCCATCCAGGGAAAGCTTTAAAAACGATTTTGGTTGATACGGAACATTCTCCGGGCTATAGGCGACGCCAACGCCATCCGGCGACACATAGACACGCAAAAAAGTAAAATCGCACGTGTGGCGCGGCCAGATCCAGTTGTCGATTTCGCCGCCAAAACGACCCAGGTCTTCAGGCGGCGCCAGCACCAGACGCACATCCAACAAGCGTTTGTACGTGAACAGAAAATACTGCAAGCCACTGTATATCTCGCGCACTTCGGCACGGAGGTCGGGCGCCGCGGCTTCGGCTTCTTCCACCAACTGCTTTTTGAATGCATCAATGGCATCGTAACGCTCGCGATAATTCATGTCCGGATTCAAAGCGGCATTCATTTTTTCAGTCACATCCTCATAGCCCAAAAGCACGCTGACGGTTTGTCCCGGCGCCTGAATTTCCTGCTCGGGCGATTGCGCAACAAAGCCGTTTTTCAGATAATCGTTTTGCGTATCCGACGCACGTCGGATGGCGCTATAGGCAACATGATGATTGGTTAGAATCAAACCATTCGAACTGACAAACTCGCCGGTGGCTCCGTTTAGCCGCACTATGGCGTTCATCAATCCGGTGCCGTCTTTTTTCAACAGCTCACCGGGCTCCAGCTCCAGTCCCTGTTCTTGCAAATTCAACTCTTCAATTTGATGCGGCAGCCACATGCCTTCGTCGGCAAACAAGCTCGCCGTCATCACCAAACACACGCCAAACATAATTTTGATTCTGTTGGTCATCTCTTCTCCATTGGTTTTATAATTCGATAAAGGTAGAGGAATCCGAATTCAATTTCAAGATAGATTTTGTTTTTAAAACCAATTTTTCGTATTATGTTTCATCATTTTTCTTCAAATCCTTTGATTTTTACAGGAGACCAAAACATGCGCCCGAAATCCCTGTTTTTTATTTTGATAATGCTTTGTATCCCTGCTCTTGTTTTCACAGCACCTAATTACTATGCCAACATTGGCATATCCAAGCCCTTTGCACCCGAACCGTTTCGTAATGATTGGCGCTCCGGGTTTAATTTGGGCGCTGGCATTGGTTTTAATGTATCGCCCAAGTTTGAAATTCAGGGTGAGGTGCTGTATGATTTTTTTCAACTGGACGACAACAGCTATCTTAAAAATCTCACCGACAATATCGCCTATGCCTCGGTTTCGGGCGGCGAGACCTCAATTTTAACAGTGTCTGCCAATTTTAAATATTTTTCACCGATTAGCGACAATGCCCGGGTAACTCCCTTTCTGGTCGGTACGGTTGGCGCGGCTTCTAAAGTGATCAATGAAAAAAACATTAACACCGAGGAACGACAGTATGCCGAGTCGAAAGAAAGTGAAACGATACCCGCGATTGGAGCCGGGCTCGGTGTGGAAATCGAGATGGGCGGCAATACCTATTTTGTGGTTGAAGGACGATTTAATGTTCTATTTACTGAAGAGACGACCGTGTATTTGCCGTTAAAACTGGGTATTGTTATTCGTTAGTGGTGCAATTATATTTTAAGCGCTTTTATCTCGAATATTTACGCATTACAACTGCGTTTAATTATGGATAATTCTCAACCGTCCAGGATTCGCTTGCCTGTCAAAATCCGCAAATCATGCTTCAAGTGGTCCAATTTTACTCTTGCGAGGAATATATGCCACATCTTCCGACTCGACGTCATTTTTTGAAATCCGCGGCCTTTGCGACCGCTGCATCTTTGACTTTAAACTGCTCGCAATCGACGCCCAAACCGCCGAATTTTTTACTCATTCTTGCCGACGATCTCGGCTGGGGCGATCTATCGAGTTATGGCGCACAGGATATGCAGACGCCACACATCGACAGTCTTG
>CAYPZM010000150.1:1883-11557 GCA_964414825.1 uncultured Cytophagia bacterium
GTCTTGTTGCGGAAGGCAAAAAATTTACCAACTTTTACGCCAACTGTCCGGTGTGCTCGCCGACCCGCGCAGCACTTTTGAGCGGCCGATATCAGGATTTGGTTGGCGTGCCGGGTGTGATTCGCACGCATCAGAAAAATTCCTGGGGATATTTGCATCCCGATGCCCGGTTGATGCCGGAATTGCTGCAACAGCATGGCTATCAAACCGCGCTTTTCGGCAAGTGGCACCTCGGACTCGAATCGCCGAACACACCCAACGAACGCGGATTTAATGTTTTTCACGGCTTTTTGGGCGATATGATGGATGATTATTACACACATCGCCGGCACGGCAACAATTACATGCGCAAGAATCAGCAGGAAATCGATCCGCAAGGACACGCCACGGATCTGTTTTCCGACTGGGCGGTTAAGTACTTAAACAGCCAAACCGGCGAAAAACCGTTTTTCCTCTATCTCGCCTACAATGCGCCGCACACGCCGATTCAGCCGCCGGATGAGTGGCTCAAACGCGTTCAGCAACGTGAACCGCAAATGGACGAAACGCGAGCCAGACTGGTAGCACTCATTGAGCATATGGATGCCGGAATGGGTCGTGTGTTGCAGGCTTTGAAAGAAAGCGGCTTGGAAGACAATACCATTGTACTGTTTACCAGTGATAACGGTGGACAATTGAACGTGGGCGCCAATAACGGACCGCAGCGCAATGGCAAAGGCTCGTTATACGAGGGCGGTATTAAAGTGCCGATGTGTTTCAAATGGCCGGGCAACATTCAGCCGGGCACAGAGAGCGACCGCATCGCCTTGACCATGGATGTGATGCCGACATTTTTTGAGGCTGCCGGCATTCCGATCCGTCACGAGGTCGATGGCGAGTCGTTCTGGCCCACGGCGCTGGGAGAAACGCAACCGCTATCGCATCGCGATCTGTTTTGGGGACGCCGAGAGGGTCGCGAAGGGCCGAATCGCAATTTTCCGGTGGCCGGCACGATTTACGCCATTCGCCGTGGCGATTGGAAATTGTTGCAGCCGCATCCTGAAACCGAGTTTGAATTGTACAATTTGAAAGACGATCCGTTGGAACAGAACAACCTCGCGGAAACAAATCCCGAAAAATTTAGCGAGCTGCATGCCGCGTTGATGGCCCAGCTTGAAAAATACGCAAAAGTGCCCTGGCAACCGCTGGAGCACCGATAATCACATTTCAATTTAAGGAGTTCTTTATGACAAAATCGTTACAAACTATATTCGTGTATTTACTGTGTGCTTGTTTAGCATCCCCTCTTTTTGTAAAAGCCGAAGAGGTAATCAATGAACTGTTTTTTACCGTCGATTTAACGGATATTTACGGAACCGGCGTCGGCCATTTTGATCCGGCTGAAGACGAGCTCTATTTGATGGGCCTGGATTGGGTTGGCGCCACTGTATTGGACGATGAAAGTGAGCGGCTGTTCGCCGAGGATCCGTTCAATCCCGAAATTTTTACCACGTATATGACGATTCGCGGGCAACGCGGCGACTCGACCAAATGGAAATGCAAAGCCGAGCCCGAAGCCCGTTTTTTCAACTGGGGCTGGGAAATTTCGTCGGATTACTGGTATACGCTACAAGAGGACGGCCACATAGCGGAGATCGAGCTCAAGCCGAATATTTTCCCCATCCAGCCGCCTATTGAAGAGGCCGTGACTGTGCTGTTTCAGGTTGATATGAGCCAGGCGACCAATTTTTACACAAAGGAGGAAATCGATCCGGCGAGTGTGGAATGGGTGGGTCTCAAAGGCCAAAACTCGACGTTGGGTGCCTGGGCGGGTTCCTGGCTGCCCTCGGATACGTTGGAGGCCAACAAAACTCTGCACGTGTTGCGCGATGAAGGCAAAGACGGCGACAAAGTGGCGGGCGATTATATTTTTTCCGCAGTCATCGAATTTCCGGCCGGTAATGAAGGCGGTCCGGGATTATTCAAGTATGGCGCTTATTACGAAGGCGCGCTCGAGGTCAACAATGGTCAAAATCCGCTGGATAATGAAATGCACGGCATAGACCATTGGATCAACATCAAAGTCGGCGGGCAAACAGAAATCCTGAATCGCTTTGGTGTGCCTGCCGAAATTACCAGCGTCGAAAGCATAACCGATGCGGTGCCGACCTCTATCACGCTGGCACAAAATTATCCGAATCCGTTTAATCCCAGCACGACCATCGAGTATACATTGTCGGCGCATTCAAATGTCGAGTTGTCGGTTTATAATCTGCAAGGACAACGCGTCGCCACTTTATTCAATGGCCCACAGAGCCAGGGAACGCACACGGCTATATTTGACGCTTCGCGTTTGCCGAGTGGTGTGTATGTGTACCAACTTTTAGCTGATGACTTGTCAGTTATGAAAAAAATGCTGCTGGTGAGATAAAATGTTTGGTAGTATACTCAAGTGTACTAACAATTTTTTTAGTCGCTCTGGGACAAATGTCCCAAACCATTGCCCGTCCGGGATGAATATCCCGGACGATCGTTTCAACATCAATGCAAATCCGCAACAGCTGCGCTTTATCACTCTAACCTCTATAGGTGGAATTCTTTTGAAGCTCTCGTTATATAGTATCATTCTAATATTGTTTATAATCTCAGCCATTCAAGCCGAAGCACTTGTCCAATCTGTGACCACCGATCAGGCGCGCTACGCCCCCGAAGAATCGGTTCAATTTGAAATTAATTTGAATGAGACTGTTTCCGATGCGAATTTGCAGGTTTCTTATTTTCATTTGAATGAGAAACTTGAAGAACAAACGGTTTCTGTATACGCGCCAGAAACTTCCTGGACCTGGCAGCCGCCCTCCATGGATTTCAAAGGCTATATGGCCGAGATTATTTTGCTAAAAAATGAGGCGGCGCTCGATACGACCTGGATTGCCGTGGATGTTTCTTCGGATTGGGGGAAATTTCCGCGTTACGGGTTCTTGTCCAAATATCCCTATTTGAGTGAAACACAAATCCAGCGCACAATCTCAACTTTGAATCGCTATCACATCAATGCCTTTCAATTTTATGATTGGCATTACAAGCATCACCTGCCTCTCAAAGGCACTCCGGAGAATCCGGCGTCGTTTTGGAACGACATTGCCAATCGCACGAATTATTTTTCCACGGTTTCCGGATATATAAAAGCGGCGCATCAACGCAACATGAAAGCCATGGCGTACAATCTACTGTATGGCGCCTACCAGGATGCGGCTGCCGATGGCGTGCCCGAGCATTGGCGATTGTTCCGCGATCCCAACCACAGTCAACCCGATTTACACGACCTGCCCGACTCCTGGGCCAGCGATATTTATCTCATCGACCCATCAAATCCGCAGTGGGTAAATTATATTATCGACCGAACGCGCGATGCGTTCGCCGCCTTGGATTTTGATGGCTGGCATATCGACCAGCTTGGAGATCGCGGCAAGCGTTATAATTATACTGGCCAGGAAGTCATTTTATCGGAAACATTTGCACCTTTTATTCAGTCCGTCAAATCCTCGCTAAATACGACGCTGGTTATGAATGCGGTAAATCAATATGGCCAACAGGCTATTGCAAAAAGCCCGGTGGATATTTTATACACAGAAGTGTGGTCGCCCAATGACACCTACAGCTCGCTCGCGTCCATCATTCAACGCAATAACATGTGGTCCGATGGAAAGCTGCAAACGGTCCTGGCCGCTTATGTCAATAAAGGGAAATCCTCACAGCCCGGCACATTCAACACACCAAGCGTTCTAATGGCCAATGCGGTGATTTTTGCTGCCGGCGGCGCGCACCTCGAGCTCGGCGAGCACTTGCTGGCAAACGAGTATTTTCCCAATGACAATTTGCAAATGAGTGACGAGTTGGAAGAACAACTTGTCGCTTATTATGATTTTCTGGTCGCCTATCAAAATATACTGCGCGATGGTGGACAGTTCAATCAGGTGCAACTGCAATCGGAAGGTGATCTAGCCATTCGAACGATAGCGCGCAAAGGCAGTGTGTGGAGTTTTGCTAAGGAATTCGAGGGTCGGCAACTCTTTCACCTGATCAATTTCGTCAATGCCGAAACTTTGGACTGGCGCGACGATGCCGGCGAACAACCGGAGCCGCAGGTGTTGCGCAATGTCCCTGTTTCCTTCCAAACCGAGCGCACCGTTAAATCATTGTGGATGGCCTCTCCGGATCGAAATGGCGGGGCACCGATGTTCCTTGAATTTGAGCAGCAGGCAAACCAGGTTCGGTTTACCATTCCTTCGTTAAGGTACTGGGATATGGTTGTGGCCGACTATGAATCGTCGTCGAGCATTGGCGAGCCCAAGACTGTTTCTCCAAAATCCTTTATTGTTCATGGAAATTATCCCAACCCGTTTAATCCATCCACGCTACTTCGATTTCGAACCCTTCAGCCCATCAACATAAAAATTGATATCTATAACGCTGTGGGCGAGGTTGTCAATACACTGGCGAATCACCAGTTTCCGGCAGGAGAGCACGCGGTGAGCTGGAAACCTGCAGCCACGGTTCCCGGAGGGGTGTATTTTGCTGTTCTGAGAGAAGGCAATATGGCTCTCTCAAAACTCAAACTCGTTTATATAAAGTAAATCGGAGGGAGGGAATTTTTTTCAAAACGTTTCAGCGGTTAGCGAAGAGCGAAAACAACGATTCGGCGCTCATGGAATTTAGGTCCACCTTTTGCCCGTCGGGGGCGGTGATGGTGAGCTCAATAGCGTAATATTTTTTCATTTCGCGTATCAGATTTAGGAATTGTTGCAGCTCGGCAGGGGAATTGAAATACCGCATCAACTCCTGAGGGCGTGCAACCAGCAGGCTCACCGCGGTCACGATGGTGGTTGCTGTCAATGTTTTCATCGTCGCTGCAGCGGCTGTTGATCCTGGGAGCAAATTGTCTTCACCCAGAAGGTGTGCCAATTTTTCCTGCAACAGCTTTACCGCGCGCTTTCCTTCCTTTCCATCAACCTGGATATGGATTTCCGGCATAGTTTCCCCAACTTTAATCCCCAAGGTGAATGATGGCTTTTAAAACGCCATCGCTATAGCTATCCACCAGCTCAAACGCCTGTTGCGATTCTTCGAGTGAAAAATGGTGCGTCACCATGGCTTGCGGTTCGATAATCTTGTTCTCCATCATCGCTAGAACGCGCGGATATGTATTCAAAGAGCGGCGCACAAATCGAAACGTCAATCCTTTACGCCGCGCCGGGGTTGCGGCAAACGGAATGCGGTCATCCTCGGGAATGCCGATGAGCACGACTTTACCTCCAGGTGCGGCGATTTGCACCGACAGCTCACACGTCTGCGAGACACCCGCAGCTTCAAACACCACATCGACGCCGCGACCGTGCGCAAGCTCTAATATTTGCTCTTCCGCATCCATGTCATTTGAGTTAAACGAAACATCCGCTCCGAGCTGTAGGGCAGCCTGACATCGGTCTTGAATAATGTCTGTGGCAACAATCAATCGGGCCCCGGTAGTACGTTTGAGCAGATGCGCAACACCCAAACCAATGGGGCCGCTGCCCAGGACGGCGGCGGTTTGTCCCGGTTTCATATTCGCCAAATCGATGGCAAACAGGCAAATGCCCATCACTTCGGCAAGGACACCGTCGTCAAATGTAAGGCTATCCGGCAATGTGTGCAAGAGATGCGCGGGCCAGGCCATGTACTCTTTGAGTGCACCTTCAACGCCGGGCAATCCGCAAAACTTTACATTCGGACACAAATTGGTATAGCCTTGCAAACACCATTCGCATTGCCCGCAATGATTCGCGGCCTCGACCGCAACCCGATCGCCGGGCGTGACGTTTGTTACGGCCTTGCCCACCTCGGCCACAGTTGCCGAGAATTCGTGTCCCAGTACAATGTTACTATTGTCTTCATCGTCAAACGCTGCGCCGCGAAATCGATGCAAATCCGAGCCACATACGCCAACCGATTCAATTTTGAGCAAAACGTGATCGTCTTCAAAACCCGGTGTGGGTTCGTCAAATACCTTAAAGGTGCGCGGCGCTGTCAGGCGAACGACTCGCATTATTTCACCAATGTCAATTTGCCAAATACACCGGCATCTTGCCAGCCAAGGTTTTTATCCGGGCCGTCAATGGGAATAGAGCCGATAAAACTTTCGCGACCGGTAGAGCCATCCGCGTCACAATAAGCCACCATAAAGCCGAGTGTTTTGCCTTCGGTCAATGTAACCGGTATATTTTGCGCGCCGTCTTGATACGAGTCGTCGTAAACATCAATCGCCAATTCCCACACGATCTGCGTGCCTTGATTTTCCCATTTAGCATCGACATGCTCGTCGTACAACTGCGGCTGACGCTTTGGGCCAATATCCACAGCGTGGCGCTCGTAAGAGATGTGATAGGCAAACGCATTGTAATTGTAGGCGTGATCGCCTTGTGAACGATCCTCATCAATAAAAATTTCCAAACAGTCGTCGTTCCAATAATTGTCGAGCGGATCGCGATATTTATCCACCAAACGATCATCGGTTAGTTCGACAAGTAAATATAATTTATCGGCTGTCCACAGCATTTTGAACTGGCCGGCAAAATCAGGGGCCGACGGCTTGCTGCCCAGCCAAAGTTCGTCAATGGGGGCCCATTCGGCGGATTGCCAGGCAGCCTCATCGGCCTTGCCGTCCACAATTGGAGCGGTTGCGGTGAAAACGCCGTGCACATTTCCTTTGGGCAACGTGTTGTCTTGTGATTCGGGTTCGGTAGAATTTTCTTTGGAGCACTGCACTACAAGGGAGGCAGTCGCTAATGCAAGCATCAGAAGCAGGTGTTTCATGTGTTCTCCATTTTTCATCATTCGGCTGTAGGCATTAACGCTTTTAACAACAGGGATCGCCATTCTCCTTTGTCGCGATCGTACACGCCAAATCCGGCTCCAAACTCCCAGTAGGTCCACGAGATGCCGCGTTTTTCGGCGGAACGCGCGACAAAATCGGTCCAGCGATAGCGAGAATTGTTATCCGCTGCGCTGTACGCGCCAAATTCACCCATAAATAAAGGGCGATTAAAAGATTGCGCCCAGTTGACAGCAGTATCCATGTAATTTGTGATATATTGACGTTCTTCCAACGAGCCGACCCACGGGGTGCCGAGCCAGTCATTGGACTGGTCGCCGACCCAACTGGCGCCCTGATGTGTAAAGTGAAACGGCAGGTAAAAATGATAGGTGGCAATGATGCCGCGATCCTCTTCGGGCAAGTTCATAGTGTTCAACTTGTCAATTGCATTCCAGCTAATCGGGCCAATAACCACCATGCGGTGTGGATTCAATCTTCGAATTTCCTCCAAAATATCGGCAGCCATCGAGTTCCATACTGAAGCATCATTGTTGAACGCACCATGCGGCTCGTTTAAAATCTCAAAATAGAGTTCATCGGGATAATCTTTATAATGCCGCGAAAGCTGTTTCCAAATGCTCATCAGCCACTCTTTATTCGCTTGGGGATTTTCATTGAGTTGGTCAAAATGATGATTATTCAAAATAACAATCAGCCCCTGTTTTAATGCCTCTCGAACGATATGATCCACGCGCTCTAAAAATTCAGCATCGATCGTGTACGGCGGAGTAGTTTCCGTACGTGTGGGCCAGGTCACTGGCAAGCGGATGGAGTTGAATCCGGCATCGGCAATGATTTTTAGATATTCGTCCTGGATGACAATGCCCCACTCTCCCTCAACATCGGCTTCCAGAGCATTGCCGATATTTAGACCGCGGCCGATTTTGGCGTTCATCTCAAACGCGTCCAGCGGTTCGGATGACGGCGGATCAAAGGGCCACTCGTCTTCAGTATTTGGCGTGGGATCCGGTTCTGTAGACTGTTTGGAACACTGCATGCTTATAAAGAGCGCCAGAACCGAGACAAGAATAACAGTTCGCATAGTACACTCACAGTTGATGGCGATGATTTTTAATTAAACCGCGTCACGTTCTGCGCAGTTCCGTAAAGATAAGCTGCAGCGTGATTCATCTCAAGTTAAAAATTGTCATACTGATGAATTAAAAGGAAAACTGAAAACTAAACATCATGGGAGATGAGGTCGCGTTTGCGTAAACGCTGGGACTCGACTTTTTATGAAGTTCGGGAACCCAATAGCCGATAGCGCCGCCGACGAGGGCGCCAGCAATCACATCTGTGGGAAAGTGGCGACCGGCTCGAATGCGCCAATACCCCACAAGGCCCGAAACCGTGAGCGAACCGGCCCAAACATAGGGTTTCCATTTCGAGTCGGGATGATAATCGCTACACAATTTGGCAAACAAAACCGCACCGGCAAACGATGCCGAGGTGTGACCGGAAAAAAACGCTTTTTTGGTATCCTTGGCAAGTTTGGTGGACATCCCTGTCTCTTCGTTGTAAGCATAAGGCCGCACGCGCTGAAATGTCGTTTTGCTGAGTTCGGTCAACACGCCGGTCAAAGCCATGGTCTCGAAATAAAGCAAGGCCGCGGTTTTGCCATCGTTGCGCACGCGTTCGTCGGCCAGCAACGCAAGCGGCAGGAGCAAGCAGGTTCGCATTCCCCAATCGCTCCAGTTGGCGGCAAGCTCAGAGTTGAAGGTTGTGGCTATACGATCAATGGGATTGATCTGCTCTGCAATCAACTGACCCACGTGATCTTCAGTAAGCGGCTGCAAATGATGTTCGAGATACAGAGAGGTGAATCCTCCGATGGCGCTGGCAGCAAAAAGGTTTCGATCCAAATTTGACCAGGATTTATACGGGGAATCGGCAAAAGAGTGTGAGGCAAAAACAATGAGAAAAAACAGTACGAAAAGGCGATGTAAATTTTTCATATAAAGTGTGTGATTTGGTGAACGTGATTTCTTTTTGATTTTCAAAGATTCGAATTCGCGCTAATAAATTGCGTAGAATTGGAAAAAGTATGTGTTCAAGAATATTAACAACGTTGTACCGGCATTTTATCGCATTTGTTCCCGTTGCACACAAACATTGCGGTACTAAACCAAGAGTACAAATCGGGCTTGCGATTTCTCCCAAAACATTAGAACCATATTGTAAGACCCAAACTCGGTCCGGCAGTGATCATCTCGTACGTAAACGGCGTTTTATTTTCCGTTTCAAGATTGAGCGCATAACCTCGCGCGCCCAATTCCAGCGCTGTATTGCCCATGCTAAAGCGCAAAAACACGGCAGCGTTATAGCTCAATTCCGATCCCAGACGAAAGCCGCCAACATCGCCGCGAAGGCGCAGCATTAAAAAGCGTGTAAAGGGGATTTCATAGCGCACGCCGGCAAAGGGATCGATCCAGGCTTTCTTAAATTCCGCAGGCTGCGTATTACCAGGGTTTTCAACGTTCCCAGCCATGTTATAATAACGTCCCCCAGAAAGAATATAAAATCGATTCCACAGCATCACGCCAATGGCGGTTTCAGCCTGTGCGGTTAAACTCGAAATCTTGCGATCAGTGCTGTGGTATGCGGTTTGGGTAGCCGTGCCACTCAACAAAAATATCAACAAATCATAACGTCCTTCATACTTTGCAAACATTGACCAATTTTCTCGCCATTTCGGCTTTTCGTACACAGGAACAATTTCATAATCCGCTCCCTGCATTGTCAATGTCCCTTGTTGACCAATGACCGAGGATGTGACTGACAGTTC
>CAYPZM010000151.1:0-11550 GCA_964414825.1 uncultured Cytophagia bacterium
GCCGAGCAGAAAAAAATTGTGTGGGTCGGTCGGATTATGACCGTCGTCGTATTGCTTGGTTCATTTTTCTTTGGATTGATGATCGGTCAGGATATTGTCGATTGGCTCTTTTTCGCGCTTTGGCTGATGGTTGCCGGCACCTGGCTGCCGAATATTCTCCAGGTCATTTGGTGGCGCTTTAATTCCTGGGGCTATTTGTCCGCATGGGTTGCCAATCTCGGTATCTGCTGGCTCGTGGTGTGGATTTTGCCAGCGTTTGGCGTCTTGCCGGACGACATGCCGCAGCACATTCAATTCTGGATTTTAATCGTTCTGGTTGCTTTTATTTATATTCCCGTTACCTTTTTGACCAAACCGGATGATATGGATCGTCTGGTCAAACTTTATATCCAAACTCGCCCGATTGGCTTTTGGGGCCCGGTGAAACGTGAAGCCGAACGCCGCGGTTTGCTCAAAGTATTGGAAGAAATCGAAATCAAAGCCGAAAAAGAGGCTTAGGAGGACTAGATGTCTTTTATTCGTAGAAAATGGACACCGCACGAAGCTGATGAATGGACCAAAGAAGATTGGATCGCCATTATCATTTCGCCATTTAGTTATATTTTGATCACCATCGGCGTGGCCATGTCTCTATTTTTGCTGCCCATTGGCTTTCTCTTTCTGGGCATTGGCATTGTTATTACCGCCATCATGTTTTTTGTAATCGATCCAAAGTTAAAATCCCTTTCCGAAGGCTATGAAGAAAAGCAGCGGGAATATTTGCAGGACCTCGAAAAAATGCAACGCTGGGAGGAATAGTCATGGATAAAGGCTTAATCGTCGTAATTGGGATGACGATCTCGTACCTGTTTTCATTAGCCGGGCTTATTTTCGCCTGGGTTTATTACAACAAACACAAAAAAAAATAACTTACGGAGAGTAGCATGCTTGCTGTTTTTGCACAAACCGCTACCCGCATTGGATCGCCGTTGTTAGGTTTTATTATTCCGGCGCTCATTTTTGGGTTGTCCTTTTTTATTGCATTTTATTTGTATCGCCATTTTACAAAACAGATTGAGGAACAAAAAGACGAGCAAGGTGATTGAATTTAGCTGTTACAAAAGAAGTGCGTGATATGGATATTTACGAAGAACCGGTTTTTAAAAAAGCTGTGGTCGCCGCGGCCTTTTCGCCGCGATTGACGGCCGTACTCAATGAAGCGCATCGAATTCTCAAGCTATTGGGAAGCTGGCCCATTATCGTGCATGTGGGCGATGAGACGCCAGCAACGCGTGTACGGCTTGAAGAAGCGATTGAACGCTCCAATTTTGCCGAGCATCCGCCCATTTGTATTATTCGGCATGGATCGCCGTCAGATATTCTGATTGAAGTGGCCGAAGAGTATGAAGCGGATTTGATTGTGGCCGGAGCTTTGGCCAAGGAAGGCTTGTTTAAATATTATCTCGGCTCGGTGGCCCGAAATGTGGCGCGCCAGGCGCCGTGTTCCGTACTGCTGTTTACCGAACCGCAAGTAAAACCACAACCTATTAATCGCATTCATTGTGCGGTGGAATATCGAAGCGGATCGGAAAAAGCGGCTCGCGTTGCCGCGAATTTGGCGTATTGGATCAACACGCGCGATCTCTATTATACGCACTCGTTCACCGCATCGGAAATGGAGTCCAAAAAGCTAAAAGAAAATCGAACCGAATTGATCCGTCGGCTGTATCGACAAGAGGATGAAAAGCTGAAAGCATATTTGGAAAAACTCGATTTATCGGATGTCTCGTATCGCACGCGCTGTTTGTATGATGTATCGCGTGCAACCACTATCAACTTTACCCGTGAGATTGAAGCCGATTTATTTGTCCTGCACGGACCTACGGATCGCTTTAGCTTGTGGAACCGCATGTTTTCTCAAGACCTCGAAATGGCGTTGCAGCATTTGCCATGCAGTTTGTTGTTGACGCGGTAGAAAACCCTGTCAGGGTTTTGTGCCGAAACGTATTTAAATGTGAGCATAATAGCAGATGATTAGCACAATATATTGATCGACATCAACCCTGACAGGGTTTTTCAACAGGTTACTTTATAACCTACAGCAACTTTTCACTAATCGCTTTTGCCTGCATAAACAGCCCCAAATAATCCTGCCCGCCTGCTTTGGAATCCGTACCGCTCATATTAAATCCACCAAACGGATGCGCGCCCACCATGGCGCCGGTACATTTGCGATTGATGTACAAATTACCGATAAAAAAGTCACGTTTAGCTTGGTTGATTTTATAACGATCTTTTGTATAGACCGAGCCGGTCAGGCCATATTCCGTTCCATTGGCAATGTTAATCGCATCCTCAAACGAGGAAGCCTTTACAACAGCCAGCACCGGGCCAAATATTTCTTCCTGATCCAAACGCGCGCCGGGCTGAATATTCTTGAAAATTGTAGGCTGAATAAAATAACCGTTTCCCGACGCTTTTTTGCCGCCGGTTACCAGATCGCCTTCGTTGTTGCCGATGTCGATATACGAGAATACTTTATCAAAGGAGGCTTGATTAATTACCGGCCCCATATAATTTGCCGGATCCGTAGGCACGCCCACAGTAAGCTTTTTTGTGCGCTCTACAATCATCTCGATAAATTTGTCATGAATGCTGTCCAACACAATAACTCGCGAACAGGCCGAGCATTTTTGTCCTTGATATCCAAACGCGGACGCCACAACATTGTTGGCAGCATCTTGCAAATCTGCATCCTCATCCACAATTATCGTATCTTTGCCGCCCATTTCGGCGATAACGCGTTTCACCCAAATTTGTCCGGGACTTAATTTGGCAGCCAGCTCGCTAATTCGCAATCCCACTTCTTTGGAGCCTGTAAACGCAATCATGCGCACCTGGGGATGTTGCACCAGATAATCGCCAATTTCGCTACCGCTTCCCGGAATGTAATTAAGCACGCCAGCGGGCAGCCCGGCTTGGCGCATAATTTCGACCAATCGATAGCCGATAGAAGGTGTGTCACTTGCCGGTTTGAGCAAAACGGTATTCCCGGTAACAATCGCGGCAACGGTCATACCGGTCAAAATAGCCATGGGGAAATTCCACGGTGGAATGACCACGGTTACGCCCATTGACAAGTAACGCAATTCCGGCACCTCATTTGGAAAGGGGACAACGCCTTTGATTTCACTCCATCGAATCATCTCGCGCGCGTAAAACTCACAAAAGTCGATGGCTTCGGAGGTGTCAGCCTCGGCTTCAATCCAGCTTTTACCGCCTTCCCAAATCATCCAGGCGTTAATTTCAAATTTTCGTCGCCGCATAATTTGCGCGGCTTTTAACAAAACAATGGCGCGTTCTTTAGGGGGAACGTGTTGCCAATCTTGCCAGGCTTTTTGTGCTTCGGTAATGGCCATATCCACTTCATGCTTGCCGGCTTTGTAAAATGATCCCACGACCTGGTCTTTGTTGGCCGGATTGTAGCTTTTAAGCAAACGATCACTTTTAACATCGTTGCCGCCAATATACAATTCATACTTGCGGCTAAATTGGCTCTCAACGTGCTTGATCGCCTCTTCCTGGGCGTTGCGATTTTCCTGCAATGAAAAGTCAGCATAGGGTTCATTGCGATATTCGACTAACATAAAACTCCTCCTTGGTTCATGAAAAACTCGATGTTGTGTAATAATCTTTAGCAATCCTCAAATGAGGAATTGTCGGTTACGCTTCCTGCTTTCTGACCGTGGACCGGTGTTTTTCCACCTGTTGATAAAAGCTGATAAAGCTTGCAGCGATCAAACCGGCTTGGAGCTGCTGATCCAATTGAATGCTTTCAATGTGAGGCAGCTTTTCCTTGGGATCGCTAATGGAATACAAAAACATGATGGCCACAGCCAAACGAAGAGGAAGCAGGGGAATGAGATGTTGCAACTCTGATTGTTCAATATGCTCTAGGGAGAGACCGAAAAACGGCGCAAACTGTTTTAAATGAGCCAACTCGATCGCCATAACGAGCTGGGCAACGGTCTGTAAATCATTGGCCTTGAGGGCCTTGCGGGCTTTATTGCCAAATTCCGGATTTATCTCACTTTTGGATAGATCATCCAAAATTTTCCACAATTCGCTGCGGCCATTGGACAAAAACATCTCGTCAAAATGGGGCGATAACAGATGTGCCAAACGCAGCGCCCGTTTTTTTTGCGTTTCCGGTTTGGATGCTGTGAGCAGCTCAACAATAGGAATATTTAAAGAAAACCAGCGATTTTGTGCCGGCGCTTTGTCCTCATGAATGGATTCGTACGCATCCAGGTACAGGTGCTCAAGGTCATGAAATTCACGAGTTGGCAACACCTCCTGAACGACCCAGTCCACCGGATCTTCGTCTTCCCACTCAAATCCCAAATTTACAGCTCGAGTAAGATTTTCTTTTGCGTCTTTGAGGAAACCGAGTTTGTATTCGGTAAGCGCGATGAGAAACAACAGTTCCGGAGAATGGGGAGATTTGGATTTGGAGATTTCAAAAAAAAAGAGCGCCTTTTTGGGATGGCCCAGCACCAGCGTGGCCTCGCCCTTGGCGGCATCATCCGTCGTTTTTAAATGCTCCAAAATATGGTGATAGGTTTGGTGCGCCTGGTCGGCATTTTCGAGCGCCAATTGGCAGCGGGCCAACGCCACAACGGCATTTGCCGATTGCGGCGCCAAACCGTCGCCAAATAATGCATTCAACGCTTCTTCTGCCGCCTTGTATTGATGCTGCTGCATCAGATCGTGAATATGTCCGAGGTGGCGGTCCGAATCGTTAACAGATATCAAAGTAATATCCAAATTTTGCGTTAGGGATCGGTTTGTATCCCTAACAACAGTGAAAGGTTTAAGCTAATTTCTCAAAAATCTCGTCGGTGGTGGGAAACCGTCCCAGCGCACGTTTGGAAAAAATGAGTTTACCATCTTTTTTCACTTCAAACACGCCACCACCTGAGCGCACGAGTTCGGGTTGCACCTTGAATTTTTTCTCTATTTCTTCCGCCAACCTGGCGGCCATTGGATAATAGTTTCACATACCACAGTATTCAATCGATACCTTCACAGTGTACCTCTCTATTTCAGATTTTCAGGATTTAACGGTTTTAAAGAGTCTAACACAAACAGTCCATCTTTGCGAACCAGCGTGTCATCAAAATAAATTTCCCCGCCCCCGTATTCCGGGGTTTGAATACAAACCATGTCCCAGTGAACTTTCGAACGGTTACCATTGTCGGCCTCGCCCTCGTACGCACCTCCCGGCGTAAAATGAAAAGAGCCGCCGATTTTTTCATCAAACAAAATATCCAACATCGGCTGAGTGATGTAAGGATTGATGCCTAGAGCAAATTCGCCAATATAGCGCGCGCCTGTATCGGTATCGAGTACCTTGTTTAGTTTTTCGGTTTTGTCCGACTCGGCATGGATAATTTTTCCATCTTTAAATGTCAGATGAATGCCCTCGTGCACCACACCACGATAAATGGTTTTAGCGGTGTATGTAATTTCGCCGTTCACCGAATCACGCACCGGAGCCGTAAATACCTCACCATCCGGAATGTTGCGTTCGCCCGAGCATTTAATTTTGGGGATATCCTTTATGGAAAACATCAAATCCGTACCCGGCCCCTTGATGTGCACGCGGTCTGTCGTCTCCATGAGCTCAACGAGCGCATCCATGGCGTTGGACATTTTGCCGTAATCCAACGTGCACACATTAAAATAAAAATCTTCAAACGCTTCGGTGCTCATCGTCGCTTGTTGCGCCATGGACGAGCTGGGCCAGCGCAGCACCACCCATTTGGTTTTGGGCACGCGCAGCTCCAGGTGCGTGGGTTCCCACCAATAGGACTGGTACAGTTTCATACCCTCATCCGACACATCCGACAGCTCGGCAATATTGTGGCTGCCGCGCAAACCAACATAGGCGTCCATTTCTTTCATGCGCGCGGCTTCAAGTTGCCCGGCAAGCTGCATGGACTCTTTGGTGGCCGAGGTGTACAGCTCGCGCAAAATGATATTTTGTTTTACCGTAACAAAGGGCAAACCGCCCACTGCGCGCACTTGGCGAACCAGTTCGACCACCATTTCAGGCGGAACATCAATGGCTTCAATTAAAATCTTTTCACCGCTTTTAAGCTCGGTTGAATGTTCGACAATGACTTTGGCTAACTTTGCCAATCGTGGATCTTTCATGTGATCTCCCCATGGTAAACGATCATTCATTTATGACAACCAATATACACAATTGAGTTTCTTTTGTCAACAGCACGAATCGCATGGCAACATGTTTTCGCTTGATATTCTTGGTTCATTTGCCTAAACTGCGTCCAGAAAAATGGAGAACGGTATGGCCTTAAAAGAATGTCCCTCGTGCGCTATGGACATCGACAAATCTGACGAGGAATGCCCCATTTGTGGCTACGAATTTCCAAAACAGCGCTCCTATTTCAAGTGGGTGGCGCTGCTTTTGGTTATTTTGTTTCTCTATCCCTTAATTCGATTGTTCTCGAGACTATTCAACTAAACCTGTGGAATGATGAAATTACTGCTGTTTGATATCGACGGAACCTTAATGTTGTCCGGCGGTGCAGGGCTTCGCGCCATGAACAAAGCGTTTGCACAACTGTATGGGATAAATAATGTGCTCGACGGGCTCTCATTGTCAGGCCGCACCGATAACAAAATTATGATGGACGCCTACAAACGGGCTGACATGGACTTTTCATATGAAGAATTGCGCCGATTCAAATCGGTTTATTTTGATGCTATAAAAGAGGAAATTCAACTAGAGGGCCCCGCAAAACGGTTAATGCCCGGAATAGAGGCGCTGCTGCCCGCTTTATCCGAGCGAAAAGATGTGCACATGGGACTGTTAACCGGAAATTGGGAACAAAGCGGTCGTACGAAAATTGATTTTTTCGGCTTGAACGACTATTTTACCTTTGGCGCGTTTTCCGATGACTCTTCAGAACGAAACGAATTGGTGCCCGTTGCGCTTCAGCGTTTTAGAGAAAGAATAAATGTGGATATCGATCCGCGGGATGTTTATGTGATTGGCGACACGCCGGCAGATATCCAATGCGCCAAACCGCACGGTGTGGTTTCGGTTGCCGTAGCCGCTGCGTCGCACTCGATTGACATTTTGCAGCCCTTTGAACCGGATGTGCTGCTCAGCGATTTGTCGGATACGGAAGCTGTACTACATCTTTTGGGTTGAAAAATTATCTCACAGTGCATTTATTTTTCAGAATGACGACTCTTATTGGGTTGACGATTTAGCGCGCGAGCAGCCAGAAATCACCAAAACGGTTATGAAGACATGCAATAGTTTCATAATAACCCCATTCCTGTTTGTGAATAACGGTTATCTCAACAACACTAACCGCTTCACATCCTGGAAATCTTCCGCAATGAAACGATAGTAATAGACGCCACTGCTCAGAAAATCTCCTTTCGAATCAAGCCCATCCCAGGGTACGATATAGGTGCCCGCCGGTTGAAACGAGTTTACGAGCCGAGCAACGGGCTGCCCGCGGACATCGAACACATTCAGACTGACAAAGGAGTCGCTTCCCAATTCAATTTTAATGAATGTGTTCGAATTAAAGGGATTTGGGAAATTTTGAAACAGTTCGAAATGGTTTTGCACCGGATTTGCTTTTTCCGCGCTGACCTCGAAAATCTCGTTTTTTTGGGTGGTTGTAATAATAGCGGCAGAAGAGTCAGCAGGTGAGCCAATTGTAAAATTCGCGCGTTTTGCACCACAACGGGATGCATGGTTAGAGGGCTGATTTTTGAACACAGCCGGCTTTAAGCTGTCACTGGAGCAAAACGTACTAACCTCGTTAAACTGCGCTCCTTTAAATTCAAGTGGAATCACAAGCAGGATCAATATTATAGAAAGCATATGTTTCATGGTTAGCCCCGAATAGTTCTTCAATTCTGTCTTTATTAGGACGCTCTAAAAATATACGGCGTTACTGATTTTTTCGAAAAAGTTTGCTTCTACTTGAAATCTCCATGCGGCATTCATGCAATTCTGGAAACTTTTGCTCTGTTAAACCAGTTGAATCGTTTGATCCAAATGATTAAATTGAACTCAATGTTCGGATGCTCATCGCAAATTAGGCCAAATTTTGATTAAACGAGCAATATTACCATTTTTACTGTTCTGTTCAACTCTATTTGCAGTCGGCAGTTACCGAGAGACCGGTCCACGACATGTAAGCTCGGCCTGGAATCTCAATAAAGGCGGACTCTTTGTCACAACGCAAGGCCGGTTTTACACAAAACAGGACATTTTCACCGGTCCCGGCGGACTCGAGTCCGGCGTGACCATTTGGGATTCGCAGCTCAGTGCTTCTCTGGCTTATGGATTGTCGCAGTACATGGAGGTTGGCATTGTGCCTATATTGCGGCAAAAGAATCATAAAACGGGCACCAGTGCGGATGTTCCCGGAGATATATATGTCTACTCCAAGCTCGGAAGTATTGGCAGGCTTGATTCGCCTTATAAAATGGCCTTGCAGTTTGATACACGAATTCCCACCGCTGCGCATCACAATATTCCTTTACAATCTTATTCCACAAACAGCATAGGTTATGGGGCCACAGGAATGTTTTCCATAAACGCAAACCCCAAACATCCAACATCGGGGTGGGCGTTTGATTTTAATCTCGGCTATTTTAATCATAATGATCAGGATTTGGAGCTCGATGAGAGCGAGAGCGATACCATTTCCGTTGCCAGCAGCACGCAGGAAATCCTTGCCGGCGTATCGGCGCGGCTCATGGGGCAATCCTTTGGGCTGTTTTCCGAGATGCATGCACGAATGTTTTTGCAGGAACCGCCCGTTGTGGCTTACACTCGCGAAAACAGTGTCTATTTTACGCAAGGTTTTTTGTATCAGTTTAATCCCTACATCCGCGTTGTGACCAGCGTCGATTTTCTACTAGGCGGGAAAACCGATGAAACGACTTATTTTGATGGAGAGACAAAATTGGTCGAAAAACATTGGGAGACTTTGCCCAATTTTCCGGAATGGCGCGCCAATGTGGGATTTGAGTTCCGTCTGAGCCGTGGCAAAACACCGGTTGCCAAACCCAAAACGGAAAAAGTCGAGTCTAAAGAAGTGGAAGAAAAAGAGCCGGAAGAACGGAATGTTCAAGATTTGCAACGCCGATTCCAGGAGCAGCAGATAAGGCCCGAAGAGTCCCAGGAAGAGTATGAAGCTCGTTTACAACGAGAGCGCCAGCGCATGGAAGAGCTGCTGCAAAATCTGCGCGAGCGTTTAAAACAAGAAGCAATAGAGCAGAAAAAAGAACAAGAGAGAAAAAAGCTAGAGCAGGAACGCCTCGAGCAAGAGCAAAAAGCGAAAGAGCAGAAATCTGGAGGGATTCAGGAAAGGGAGGAAAGTACAGAACAACCAGGGGCACAATTAGAGGAAATCGAACAACCTGGACAGCAGACTCAGGAACCGGAATCGGCTGATCAAGAAATTGTAGACACGGAAAATGCCAGCCAGGAGCCAACTGCAGCAGAACCATCCGAACAAGAGACCGCGACAACACAGGATAAACAAGAGCCTGCAGGAACGGAAGGAACCGCTTCAGGCGTTGACGAAGCGGAGCAATCAGATCAAGAATTAAACGCGGAAGAGTCAGAATCCGAACCGTCTAAACAAAACCCCGATGAAACAGAACAGCCCGAGTCGTAACCCGGGCTGTTTTTATTACTCGCCTTTTTCAATCTTTTTAAACAAATAGTCAAACACGTTATCTAAGGGAATGCGCTCTTGCTCCATGGAATCGCGATCCCGCACAGTCACGGTTTGGTCTTCCTTGGTTTGGAAATCCACAGTAAAACAGTACGGTGTGCCAATTTCATCCTGCCGGCGATAACGTCGGCCCACGGCGCCGCCTTCATCGTAAAATACCGGATATGATACTTTGAGCTTGTCATACAGCTCGCGCGCAATTTCCGCCAGACCTTCTTTTTTTACCAGCGGAAAAATACCCGCTTTAATGGGTGCCAGCGCCGGATGCAAGTGCAGCACCGTGCGCGTATCTTTTTCCAGCTCTTGCTCTTCAAACGCATCCACCAGCACCGTCAACAACGTGCGGTCGCAGCCGGCCGAGGTTTCAACGATGAAAGGAATGTATTTTTCTTTGGTTTCATCGTCAAAATAGCTTTGGTCTTTGCCGGAAAATTCCTGGTGCGCATTAAGATCAAAATCCGTGCGGTTGTGAATCCCCTCCAGCTCTTTCCAACCAAAAGGAAATTTGTACTGAATATCAAACGCGGCAGCCGCATAATGTGCCAGCTCATCTTCGCCATGCTGATGAAAACGCAGCTTGTCCTGATTGATGCCCAAATCTTTATAGTATTGAATGCGATCTTGTTTCCAATGCTCAAACCAGTCCATATCCGTGCCGGGACGCACAAAAAATTGCATTTCCATTTGCTCAAACTCTCGCGTGCGGAAAATATAGTTCTCCGTCGTGATCTCGTTGCGAAACGCCTTGCCGATTTGCGCGATACCAAATGGCACTTTTACGCGTGTGGAATTGACCACATTGGAAAAATTGACAAAAATGCCCTGCGCGGTTTCCGGACGCATGTACACAACATTGGCGCTATCTTCGATCGGGCCAACGTGGGTTTTGAACATCAAATTAAATTGCCGCGGCTCGGTGAGCGTACCGGGCTCCTTGACATCGGGGCCAACCAGGCGAGTGAAATCCGATACCGGCACTTCGGTCAACAGCACTTTATCATAGGTTGATGGATCGGCTTTGGCGATTTTTGTAACTTTTTTCGCGGCCGCTTCGTCTTCATTTTCTCGAAAGGCAAACATGAGTTGACTTTCGGCATCATCAGGGGGGACAAACACATACACCTGGTCTGCACGATAACGCGCTTTGGTAACGCGGCAATCGACCAGCGGGTCCTGAAAACCGGCAACGTGTCCGGACGCTTCCCACACACGCGGGTGCATGAGAATCGCCGCATCCAGGCCGACGATATTGTCGCGCTTTTGCACCATCCACTTCCACCAAAAGTTTTTTACATTGCGTTTTAGTTCGGCGCCGAGCGGGCCATAGTCGTACACGGCGGAAAGGCCGCCATAAATTTCACTGGAGCCAAATATATATCCGCGCCGTTTGCACATGGAGACCAATTTTTCCATTTTTGTGTCTTCTGGCATAATCTAATCCTCAGTTCTCTAATGTAAAAAAAGATGATTTTTCAAAGGCAAGTCGAAATATACAAAATTATAATAAAACATGCTGAACAAAAATTGAAAGAAACAAGTGGGTAAAAAGAAGAAAAACATCAACCATGTGATGCTGCGCCAACACCACATGGTTGATTTTGGAGGGAGATACAAACGTTCTATCCGCCACTGATGATCGTTATTTTGCTGTGGTTAAAGGATTCATTTTTGGGCAAGGCTTTGACCATGTTGTTCATATGAGATTTGGAGAGACGCACTCGATATCCTTCAACATTTGGGTCTACTTTGATTTGTTCGGTAAAATAAT
>CAYPZM010000152.1:0-11230 GCA_964414825.1 uncultured Cytophagia bacterium
TGTTTTTGCGAGTAGGACGCGGCAAACTGGTTGCGCACCATCACCATAATACGATGCAACTCAAACAACATGTCTAAAATACGATCGTTAGCATACCCCGATTCGACAATGCTTTTCCACAGTTCTTCTTCCACAATGTCGATAGCAGTCTGAACTTCGTCAAGTTGATAGCCTTCATTGTGACGCGTATCGGCCAGCTCGATCATGTGCTGCTTTAAAATGCCCGGTTCGTCTTCTTCGAGAGCGTCACAAATGAGGTGCAAAAAATGCTCCTCGCGCTCCTGATGGCGCTCAAAATCAATAACTTCATAATGCGAACTGGAAATTTTTTGCAAACGGTTGCAAATTCGCATTACGGTGTTTTCAAACGTGCGGTCAAGTACGTCCAAGAGATCTTGCTTGCTGTTCGGCATGATACTTTTTTATTCTGTTATTTCGTCGTTTTAAACGTTCTTCGATGCGCCCCAAAATTCTCAAGGCGTATTTGCTATATTGATCCTTGTTGACGCGACCAGCTTCAATTTCCAGCCCTTTTTCAACAACACTGAGAAAGTGATCAATTCCCTGTTGCGATACTGCGGTCGGATTTTTTGCCCACGCTGTTAATTCATTTTCGATATCGCGAGGATAGGTCGAATTTTCCAAAGCTTTACAATTCTTTATTGGAAACGGATTCGCCGCAATTTGAAATCCTTTTAACGCCATAATGAGCGGTTGATAGTCGTAATCATAATACAATCGCGGAAACTGATATTCCACCACAAAAGACCAGGAGCGATCTTCGGGAATTTTGTGATGCCGGTTCAGGCGAGAAAAAATCACATCGCCTTCATCGCTCAGAATTTCACCATGATATATGCGCATTTCGCGCAACTGATGGTTTTCGTCCTCGCGCAAATCGCCGCCTAAAATGAGCAGGCACAAATAATAATCAATATCCCGCACCTCGTTAAAATCTTCTTCAGCCGAGGTGCTCAAGCTCAGATGCAGACTGTGCGGCCGAATGTCTAAAAAGCGTACCGCAAGGTCAATAATTTGCGAAAGCAGCCAGGGGTCTTGTGTGGCCGGTTTAGAGACATCGCCCAACAGTTTGTAGCGGCCAAATGCAAGTTCCATAAATCCTCGCGTGCGCGTGCTGGACGAAGTGATAAAGCCATGGTCATCCACATGCGCGCCAAGCTTCCAGCCGCGGCGCATCAAATCAAAGTCGTAGAAATAATAAAACGCATCAAATGCGGGGTCGTCGTGTTCTTTGGCGCCAATGGTTTTGTAGCCCAGATTGGAAAACTCCAGCTCGGCCCCCAGCGGCACCGCGCCAATGCTGCGATGCTGATACAGCCAATCGACAATTTTTTCCGGCTCGGATCGCGAATAGAGCTCGTCGGCAATAAACAGCGCGGCAACGGCGTAATCGGTGTACATCATGTTGGGCTCCCAACGGTCCACGCTGAGCTGCTCCAGGGCCGATTCCAGACTTTGATGATAATCCACCAACAATTTAAGCGCCATACACGCCGAAACGGTGTGCAAATAATAGGCATCCTGGACTTTGACGAGATGGCGATAATTCTCGCGAAATTTTTCTTCCAACTGATTAAAAATCATAAACGACATGGACAGGCGCATATAGTTGTTGGCATATGTTTGCGCCTTGGAATGGTGCTTGAGCCAGGTGAGGCGAGGGATGCTGGCCTGCTCAATTTCATGCTTGATGATAAACGGTGGCAAGCCCACATCATGAAAATATTGCCGCAACAGACTGTGCACCTCTTCGGTCAGCAGCTCGCGGGTAACGCGCACAGCCACGTGCTCGCGATTGTAATCCAAAAAATGCTCGGCTTTTTGCTCCAGATAGCGGGACACGTTATTTTCCACAAATTCTTCAATGCGGTCGCGTTCCTCAAATCCCTTGCGAATATACGGTTTGATGGCCCTGATTTTGCCGATATAAACCCAGGATTTATGAATCACATCTCCAACCCGGATATCCCCAATTTTGCGGATGTAGAGCTCGCCTTCGTTTTCGTACTCGTCCAGTTTTTGGATAATGTCCGGCGTGACCGAATAGAGCAAACGGCCGCGGATCGAATAGCCCTTCCAATACACGGCAAACGCAAAGCTATTTTTCGGTTGAATCCGGCGGTGGTTCAACAACACGCCTTCCTCGTACGGCAGCAGCTTGCCGGTTAACAATTGCAGATGATAGTCATTGTTTAATGTGCCATAAACAAATAATTTGTCTATGGCTGGTTCTGACGCCTCCGAAGAAAGTTGGCCGCTGGTGTCGACCGGCTGGTTTGTGTCTCCTGGATTCATACGGTGGTAAATGCCTCGGGAAAATGTAATTTAAATTGGTGCATCATCTCTTCAGGCGAAATGGAGGTAACGCGGCCGTCCGTATACTGCTCTTCGACCCAGGCAAATATTTTTGCCACTTTGGGATTGCGTTTGTCCACCGTTTCCAGGCCGCGTTTTTTGAGCTGCTGGTTCACCCAAAAGCCAACACCGGCAATGCCGGAACGGTCCGTTAGATTGACACCCAGCGGCCGATTCAACACTTTGGCCGTATCAAAAATATTGTAGATTTCCTCATTTTTGATCACACCATCCGCGTGGATGCCGGCCATGGTCACGTTAAAGCGCTCGCCAACAAAAGGAAAATTTGATGGAATGACGGTCCCGATTTCGCGCATATAATCGGCAATTTCGTTAATGGCGGTAAAGTCCATGCCATTTGTACTGCCCCTCAGCGAGGCGTATTCGACCGCAAGCGCCTCAATGGGCGAATTGCCGGTGCGCTCGCCAAAGCCCAAAATCGTGCCATTTACCGACGATATGCCGGAAAGCCAGGCGGTGACAGAATTGGCGTGAACCTTGTGGAAATCATTATGGCCGTGCCACTCCAAAAGCTCGGAAGGAATGCCGAGATCGCGTTGCAAATAAAACGCGATTTTACGGATAGATCGCGGCAATGCCGCGCCGGGATAGGGCACGCCATAGCCCATAGTATCGCATAAGCGCAGTTTAATGCGCAATCCGGTTTTGGCGGAAAAGTTCATCAGCTCTTCGGCAAAAGGCATGACCGAGCCCCAAAAATCGGCGCGTGTAACATCTTCAAAATGGCAACGGATGGTTTCCAGTCCGGCGTCGGCGGCGGATTGCACCACGGACATGAATTGATCGAGCACTTGTCGCCGAGTTTTACGAAATTTTAAAAAAATGTGATAGTCGGAAATCGATGTCAAAATACCGGTCTCTTTGATGCCGACCTGGCGCACCAGCTCAAAATCTTTAGGATTGGCGCGAATCCAGGCGGTCACCTGGGGAAATTCATAACCTTTGTTGCGCACCTCTTCAAGGGCCTCGCGATCTTTTTCCGAATAGACAAAAAATTCCGACTGCCGGATGACGCCATTGGGGCCCGAAAGTTTGCTAATCAAATCAAACAAATGCGAAACCTGTTCAACCGAATAGGGAGGACGCGCTTGCTGGCCGTCGCGAAAGGTCGTGTCGGTTATCCAAATCTCTTCAGCCGGTCGAACATCAACGATCTCGCCATCAAAAAAGGTTTTTGGCACTTTTGAATAAGGAAACATCTCGCGCATTAAATTCGGTTCTTCAACATCTTGCAAGGGGTATTTGCGCTTTGTGGTTTGCTGCCACGGGGAATGGAGTGTACTCATACATTTCCCTCCGTTGGTTTATGTAAAATGTCAAATAGTTACTGTATTAAAATCGGAACTTAATGTAGGATTTGGGTTGATGAGTGTAGCTGTAGCCTACAGGAAATAAACGTATCCCCAAAGAAATCGGCAAAATTGCGAAACGAAGCGTAACGCTGAAGAGATATCTTTTGGAAACCTGTGGAGTATGTAAAGGGTCTAATTTGCATGTTTTCGTGCATGTTTGTATATCGGATACGTCTGTGCCTATTATAAAACCAAATCGCGATAAAAGCAAGCCTTATTTCCTTTTGCCCAAAAGCGTATTAAATTCTGTTGATTTTCAAAGCCGAAAGCTTTATTTTAATGCGAACATTAGAGGACAGATAAAACATGAAAAAATGGATTTATTTGATATTGGTTTTGCCATCACTATTGTGGCACTGTGCCGGCCCACAACCCGAAGTTAAGGATGAAACAGACCGACCGCGAATGACGGACAAAGCACAGCAAGAAGATTTTGATCCCATGACCCTGAACGATTTTAATTTGGATATCGACAAGCAGCAAACATCTTCAACCATTCAGGTGGTGGATGTGGAGCAGTTGTTGCGCGGCGATTCAGTGGCCGACTCGCTTTTGGAAGGGCAGGAAATCCCCGGATTTCGTGTGCAGCTCATTGCGACTCGAAATGAGGAAGAGGCGCGCGCTGTTACCCGCAATGCGGTCATCAGTTTTGAGGAAAAGGTTTATCGCCAGTACGATAATCCGTATTATAAAATTCGCGTTGGCGATTTTCTCTCGCGCTGGGAAGCCAGCAAGCTCCAGGAAGAAGCCATTGCTATGGGATTTCATGAAGCCTGGGTTGTGCGCTCCATGATTTCCAGCCAATCCGAAAAAGAAGCAAAGGACGAATCCGGTACTCCTTAGCCGACCTGCAAAAATCCCCTCAAATGCAAGCAATTTCGTTTGTTAGCCCGATGTTTTTACTTGGAATCGGGCTATTTTTTTATTATATTCTCCGCTTGTTGACCAGGAACTTTTGAACCGGTTCGTTTGTTTCTAACATAAATTAAAATAAATATATACAGAGATTTCCTTGTTCGCTGCTTCTGAGCAAGTTTTGTAGGAGGAGATATATGTCAGGCCATTCAAAATGGAGTACTATCAAACGTAAAAAAGGCGCCAAAGATGCGGAACGTGGGCGCATCTTTACCCGGCTGATAAAAGAAATAACTGTTGCCGCACGCCAGGGCGGCGGAGACGAGACCGCAAATACGCGTCTACGGTCGGCAATTCAAGCGGCGAAAACAGCCAATATGCCAGCAAAAAATATTGAAAATGCCATCAAAAAGGGTACCGGCGAGTTGCCGGGAGTGACGTACGAAGAGGTGGTTTACGAAGGCTACGGCCCCGCCGGCGTTGCCATTTACTTGGAAGCCATGACCGATAATAAAAACAGAACCGTGGCCGAAATTCGCCACATTTTGTCCAAGCATGGCGGAAGTTTGGGCGAAAATGGCAGCGTAGCCTGGATGTTTGAAAAGAAAGGCGTCATTTTGGTGCCTGCTTCTGCCACCACCGAAGATGACCTTATGATGGTGAGTTTGGATGCCGGGGCCGAAGATATTGAACAGGATGAGGATACGTTTCGAGTTGTAACCACCCAGTCTGCATTTGAAGGCGTAAAGTCAGCTTTGGAAGAAAACGGTATCGAATACGAGTCCGCCGAAGTTACAATGGAGCCTTCCAATACCATTGCGGTTGATGGCAAAAACGCCGAGCAAATTTTGCGCTTGATGGATGTGCTCGAAGAACACGACGATATTCAAAATATTTATTCCAATTTTGATATTGATGAAACTGTCATGGCAGCCCTCGACGATTAAGTTATGCTGATTTTGGGCATAGATCCGGGGACGGCAATGACAGGAATTGGCGTGGTTCATACAGAATCCACGCAAGACTTTCGCTGTGTGGTTTACGATGTGATCCGAACTTCGCCCAAACAGGACTTGAGCGCGCGTCTTAAAATCATTTACGACGGCATTGCTCAAGCTGTCGATTTGTATCACCCGGATCACGTTGCCATGGAAGATATTTTTTACGGACGCAATGTTCAGGCAGCCTTGAAACTGGGCCAGGCGCGCGGTGCGGCCATTATTGCCGCCATAAATTCCGGCGTGCCCGTATCCACTTATTCGGCTCGCGAAGTTAAAATGGCGCTTACCGGATATGGCGCCGCATCAAAAGAACAGGTGCAACACATGGTTAAGGACTTGTTGAACCTGGAACAACTGGCAAGCCCGCTGGACGCATCGGATGCGTTGGCCATCGCCTTGTGTCATGCGCAACGTTGCTGGAGTCAAAAAAACTATATAATAAAATTATAATGATATCATTTATTCGCGGTTCGGTTGTTGAAAAATTTCCCACACACATCATTCTCGAAAACAATGGCATCGGGTTTGAGCTGCTCATTCCTCTGTCCACCTACGAGCAGGTGCACGATGTGGGCGAGAAAACATCACTCCTAACGTATTTGTATGTGCGCGAAGATGCGCTCACTCTGTACGGCTTTTATGCAGCAGATGAGCGCGAGCTGTTTTTGCTCCTTTTGTCTGTTTCCGGTATTGGCCCTAAACTAGCACTCGGAATTTTATCCGGTTTGCCTGTCCAACAAATTTATCAACATATTGCCAATGGCGATGAAGCCAGTTTGACCAAAATCAAAGGCCTGGGCAAAAAAACAGCCCAACGTTTGATTTTGGACCTAAAAGACCGCGCCTCCGACAAAGTGAAACAAACAGCTCCAGCCCCGTCTATGATCATGCCGCGCGAGAACGAGATTACAGAACAAAGTTTGTCGGCTCTCCTTTCTTTAGGATACAGCCCAAGAGAGGCCGAAGCTGCAATTGCCAAAGCTATGCCCAAAACCGGCCCGCAAACAACGGTCGAAGAATTGATACGAATTGTTTTGAGCGGGGAATAGAGTGGATTACGAATCTCGAGCAACAGATCCAGAACAATTCTCTGACGAATTTGATTTTGATGCCTCGCTCCGGCCTGGCAAGCTTTCCGAGTTTATTGGTCAGGACAAATTAAAATCCAATTTACACGTATTTATTCGTGCGGCCCTGGAACGCAACGAGTCGCTCGACCATGTGATGTTTCACGGCCCGCCCGGATTGGGGAAAACGACGCTCGCTAATATTATAGCCAAGGAATTGGACAGTGACGTTCGCATTACATCGGGACCGGCATTGGAGAGGCCTGCGGATTTGGCTGGCATCCTAACCAATCTCAAAGAACGCGATGTGCTATTTATCGATGAAATTCATCGTTTGAATCGGGTGATTGAAGAGTATTTGTACCCGGCTATGGAAGATTTTACGCTCGATATTATTATCGACAAAGGCGCCAACGCACGGTCAGTCCAGCTAAAGCTGCCGCGCTTTACTCTGGTCGGTGCGACCACGCGCGCCGGGCTGATCACTTCGCCGCTAAGGGCCCGGTTCGGCGTGACGTTTCGGCTGGATTTTTACACGCCCGAACAATTGCAGCTTATTGTGCGGCGCTCGGCCAAAATTTTAGGAATTGAAATTCAAAAAGATGCGGCGTTGGAAATTGCGCGTCGATCGCGCGGTACGCCCCGAATTGCCAATCGACTGCTGCGTCGTGTACGCGATTTTGCGCAAATTGCCGGGCAAGAGACCATCAGTCTGCCCATGTCCAAAGACGCGCTGATGCGTATGGATGTGGATGAAGGTGGATTGGATGATATGGACAAACGCATTATCCTGTCCATTATCGACAAATTTAATGGCGGACCGGTCGGTTTGAACACCCTGGCCATGTCGATTGGCGAAGAAAGCGACACCATTGAAGAGGTGTATGAACCCTATCTAATTCAAGAAGGTTTTGTTCAACGCACTCCGCGCGGCCGTATGGCTACGGAGCTGGCGTATGAACATTTTAATCGAACTCAAAAGAGATCCTCGCAACGCGATTTGTTTGATAATCCGTAGCGTTGTGGGGCTAATATTCACATTAGCAATGGAGGTGACTGCGCGATGAAGCTTTCCGATTTTAAATATAATTTGCCGGAAAAATTAATTGCCCAGTATCCCAGCAAAGAACGTGATAAATGCCGGCTGATGGTGCTGAACCGCGAAGAGGAGTCCACAACTGAGGGCGTTTTTGATGATGTTTTAAATTATATGGAGGAGGGTGATTGCCTGGTATTGAATGAGACCAAAGTATTTCCTGCCCGACTGGAGGGCACCAAGGATAAAACCGATGCCAAAGTTGAAGTCTTTTTGCTGCGCGAATTGGAACAAGGATTGTGGGAAGTGTTGGTCAAACCCGCGCGCAAAGTTCGTGTGGGTAATCGGCTCTCGATCGGAAATTCCTTGTCGTGCGATGTAATCGACAATACGGTTTCAGGCGGCCGTGTCGTTCGTTTTAATTCTATCGAGAACTTTTACGAGCTGGTCGATGAAATGGGCAAATCACCGTTGCCACCGTACATTAAACGCGAGCCCGAACCCATGGATAAAGAACGGTATCAAACCGTGTATGCCCGCGTGCGTGGCGCAGTGGCGGCACCAACTGCCGGGTTGCATTTTACCGACGACCTTCTCGATCAGATTGAGAAAAAAGGCGTAAAGATCGTCAAATTGGTTTTGCATTTAGGACTGGGCAGTTTTCGACCGGTTGTGGTTGAAGATTTGGGCCGCCACAAAATGGATTCGGAATACTATGAAATCAGTCCGGAAGCCGCAGAAACGATCAACGAGTCCACGCGCAACAAAAAGAACGTCCTGGCTGTGGGCACCAGTGTGGTGCGCGCCTTGGAAACCAGTGTCACCTCCGAAGGTTGGGCCAAACCGTCGCACGGATGGACGGACAAGTTTATCTATCCGCCTTACGATTTCAAAATTGTCGACCGGATGATTACCAACTTTCATCTACCCAATTCTACGCTGTTGATGTTGGTCTCGGCATTTGCCTCGCGCGATCTGATCTTTAAGGCGTATCGCAAAGCTATTCGCGAAAAATTCAAGTTCTACAGTTATGGCGATGCCATGTTGATCATTTAGCGCGGTGCTTGGGATGACTTTTACCACCGCCATTATTGTTGCCGCCGGTTCGGGCACCCGAATGGGCGGCATGTTACCCAAACAATTTTTGACATTCAAAAACAAACCCATTCTTCAACACACGCTGGAACGATTTCAATCATTTTCGGAAATAGATTCCATCTGTGTGGTGCTGCCGCCCGATTTTGTCGCCGAGTATGAAAGAATTATCGTGCGAGACTGGAACATCTCAAAAGCCAATTGTGTTGTTGCCGGTGGTGGCGAACGACACCTCTCGGTTTGGGCGGGAATACAAGCCGTTTCTTCGGAAACTGATATCATCATGATTCACGACGGTGTGCGGCCGTTTGTGGATGAACGGATTATTAATGAAAGCATAAATGCTGCTTTGCAACACGGTGCGGCCGTTGTGTGCAAAACTCCCAAAGATACGGTGAAGCAACGCAATGGGAATGTTATCCATCACACATTGAATCGGGAAACTATTGTTTTGGCGCAAACACCACAAACATTTCAAAAAGATGTGATTCTAAAAGCGAACGAGTTCGCATTTGCTCACAACACGTTTAGCACCGACGATGCGGCGCTTGTCGAGAATATGGGTGCTCCGGTTGCCATTGTTGAGGGCGATTGGAAAAACAGCAAAATCACTTCACCCGAAGATTTGTTGATTGCCAACGCCATTTTGGAGAGCGAGAATTAGTGAGAATCGGACACGGATATGACGTGCACCGCCTGGTGCCGGGTCGCAAGTTGATTTTAGGTGGCGTCGAGATTCCGCATTCGTTGGGGCTGCTCGGTCACTCTGATGCTGACGTTCTGTGCCACGCCATCAGCGATGCGCTATTGGGTGCCGCAGCTTTTGGCGACATTGGACAACATTTTCCGGATACCGACCCGGTCTATCGCGGCGCGTCGAGCATAAAGCTGTTAAGCCAGGTGGTCGATTTGCTGGCGCAACATCAGTTAACAATTGAAAATATTGATGCAACAATTGTCGCTCAAAAGCCAAAATTGGCTCCAAGCATTCCGGCCATGCGCGAAACTATCGCCCGCGCTTGTGGAATAGCGGTTACGAACGTATCTGTTAAAGCAACAACTACCGAAGGGCTCGGATTTACCGGCAGGGAGGAAGGGATCGCCGCGCATGCTGTCGTTTTAATAAACAAAAATGTTGACGAGGGATAGATG
This sequence comes from uncultured Cytophagia bacterium, assembly GCA_964414825.1. Classification (GTDB taxonomy): domain Bacteria; phylum Zhuqueibacterota; class Zhuqueibacteria; order Residuimicrobiales; family Krinioviventaceae; genus CAYPZM01. The sequence continues at coordinate 9,956 of CAYPZM010000152.1, forward strand.
CCATTATCCATTTACAATAGTTTGTCGCGAAAAAAAGAAGAATTTGTTCCAGTTGAACCGGGACATGTGCGCATGTATGTTTGTGGCCCTACGGTTTATGACTATCCGCACATCGGCCACGCAAAAAGTTACATCAGCTTTGACATTGTTGTGCGTTATTTGCGCTATTTGGGCTATGATGTTCTATATGTGCAAAACATCACAGACGTCGGTCATCTCCTCGACAGTGGCGAAGACCGTATTGCCAAAGGCGCCAAGCGCGAACACCTGCAGCCCATGGTTTTGGTGGAACGTTACACCCGCGCCTATTTTGATGCGATGGACGCCCTGAATGTCTTGCGTCCCGATATTTCTCCGCGCGCAACCGGCCATATCCCGGAACAAATTGAACTGGTTGAAACGTTGTTGGAAAAAGAATTTGCGTATTTTGTGAACGGCTCTGTCTATTTTGACATTTCAAAATGGCCGGAATATGGCAAGCTCTCCGGGCGGCAAGTGGAAGAGCAACAAGCCGGTGCCCGGCTCGATGTGATTGATGAGAAAAAACATCCTGCGGATTTTGCCTTGTGGAAGAAAGCCGAGCCCAAGCATATTATGAAATGGATGAGTCCCTGGGGGCTCGGATATCCCGGCTGGCATATTGAATGCTCTGCCATGTCCATGAAATATCTGGGCGAGACTCTGGACATCCATGGCGGCGGCATGGAAAACCAATTTCCGCACCACGAATGCGAAATAGCCCAGAGCGAGGCCGCAACCGGAAAGCCTTTTGTGAAATATTGGATGCATCACAATATGGTTTTGGTTGAAGGTACAAAAATGGGCAAATCGCTGAACAACTTTACCACGGTTCAAGACGCTCTAGAAAAATACACGGGCGAACAAATACGATTTTTTATTTTGCAGACGCACTATCGCAGTCCCGTAGATTTTAGCGAAGCCTCAATTTCAGCTTCTGCTCAGGGCCTGGAGCGGTTGCTCAACACACGCAGGGAGCTGGCGCGAATTATGGAAGGCGCGACAAACGGCGATGTGGATCCGAAAATCGTTGAAATGTGCAACCAATACCGTCAGCGTTTTGAGCAGGAAATGAATGATGATTTTAATACGTCAGCGGCTATTGGACAAGTATTTGAATTTTCAAAAGAGATAAATAAAGCTTTGGCACAAAATCCAAAAGGCGGATCAGTGGAGACCATGCAGAATACTTTTCTCGATTTTGCAGATCGCGTGCTAGGCATCCTGCCAAAAGACGATGAGCAAGTAACGACACCA
>CAYPZM010000153.1:0-344 GCA_964414825.1 uncultured Cytophagia bacterium
GTGCGGTTGTCGATTCATCCCACTATGACCGAAGATGAAATCGATTACATGTTGGAGGCGATCCGGGATGTTGTAAAATATGGCCCGGAATGGGGAGAGGAGTATGTCTATAATCCGCAAACCAACGAATTTACCCATCAACAATTCCGCAATACAGCGATAGAAACGATTGAAGAGTGGTATCGGTTGTGATTCGAAAAAGTCAAAGTAAAATAATAAAAAGCAAAATGGAGTTTGACCCTAATTGGGAGTGTCGCCGCTGGTGGCGACTGCAGACGTTCAGTCCGCAAGTTAAGCGAGCATATTAATGTTCTTTGGAATCATGTGACGAACTTTGCGAATAG
>CAYPZM010000153.1:354-11205 GCA_964414825.1 uncultured Cytophagia bacterium
GAGTCCTCGCTGTCCCATCCACTGATAGCACAACTCCATCCAATCCGATAAAATATGATTGAGCGGGGCCAGCCCAAATCCATGTGGACCTTTCTCAAAGATATGCATTTCTGCAGGCACGCCGGCTTTACGCAGCGCCAAATAAAAGTAGACGCTATTTTCAGCGGGGACGGCTTTGTCTTCGTTGGTTAGAATTAGAAATGTTGGCGGCGTTTCAGCCGTCACTTGAAGCTCGGATGACATTTTTTGGGCCAAAACGGAATCCGGATTTTCCTTGAGCAAGTTACGTTTTGACCCGGCGTGGCCATAATCCTCGGTCATGGTGATTACCGGATAGACCAAAATCATAAAATCGGGGCGACAGCTTGTGCGCAGTATAGGATTCTCGGATTCGGGATCACCCTTGTCAAAATGCACGCCAGTGGAGGAGGCCAGATGACCACCCGCAGAAAAACCGAGCACGCCAATGCGCTGCGGATCGATACTCCATTCCGTTGCGTTGTGGCGAACGGTGCGAATGGCGTGTTGCGCATCCAAGAGGGGGACGGGGTGTTCGGCGCCCGGACCGCGGCGATAGCTGACAATAATTCCGGCCGCTCCAAACGAGTTCAGCCATTCGGCAACCTGATGTCCTTCATGATCCATAGCCAGCGCCCAGTAACCGCCCCCGGGATAGATGACCACTGCAGCGCCGTTTGGATTCTCTGGTAAATAAATCGTCATGTTTGGGCTTTCGGCTTTGGCATGTTCGCCCAACGGCGCGCCGTCCGGCCATAGCGGCAGCTCGAAAGACTCGGCAGCAAATAGAGAGGTACAAACCGGTACCATCAAAAGAATGAAACACCGAACAAGCATCGCTTTTATCACGTTCATCTGCAAGCTCCACAAGTTGTTTGAAAATCATTCATACACACTCGGATCATTAATTTCTGTTTTGTGAGTGTCAGATTCATTTATTATGTTACAAGGTGTTGCACGTTAATAAAGTCAATGTTGAATCACAATAAAAAAAGGACAGTTTTAACATTTTAATGAATAGCCAGACAGGCCCACAAAAATTCGCGACCGACACCAGCTCTCTGATTATCTTGCAAAAGGTAAATCTGCTGCCGGTTGCCGCTAAAACATGTGAGCTGTGCGTCTCACGCCAGGCGTGGCAGGAATTACTTTTGGAGGCAACTCCGATTCAAATTCGGGAGTTTGAGCAGTCCGTCACTCTGTTTAATATTCAGGCTTTAACGTCGCCCGTTAGCGCGGACAAAAGCTGTCTTTTGTTATACGATGAACAACAGTGTCATGCTGTACTGACCGACGATGGTAACATATTAAAAAGATGCAAATCGCAAAACATAGCGCATTACTGTTGTTTGTCGCTGCTTTCCATTCTGCTCAAACAGAATGCCTTGAGCAAACATCAGGCGAACATGTATTTTGATAAAATAGTGCAGGTCGGGTATTATTCCGATTGGGTCGTTCAAACCGCCAAAGAGCTGATCCATTGACGAGGCCCGATGTTATTCCGATAAACGATCCAGCTCCTGGCGCACATGGTCCACACTAAACACCCGGCTCCAGCGCTTTACCTCTTTGCCCTGGTGAAATAAAATGACGGTTGGTGCGGCAAAAACCAACAATTGGCCGCTAACGGCTGGAAATTTGCTACTGTCGACATACAAAAACTGCACGTGTTCGTAGTCTTGCAGCAAGGATTTCATTTTCGGCAATAAAGACACACAGACCGTACATTGAGGAAATGAGACATAAACAAGTAGCGTCGTGTCTGTATTAATACGTTGAAATATGTTTTGTTCGGTCACAGGGAACCTCACCCTTTTATACTTGATTAATTTAAAACATTTTCTAAACTGAAACAACCCCGTTGTCTCGCAAAAACATGGTATTATTGGATGTTTCTTTCCTGCAAAAACTGTAATTTTTTTTACTATTGAAACGGTTTTTCCGTAAATCATTATGCACAATAATAGGTTGAATAACAACTATCGTTTACGGCCAAGCCAGCCGGAAAGGGAATTGTCTTGGGATTTTTGTGTCAGCTATAAACAAAGGATTTTCCCAAATGTCGGATAACGCATTAAAAGAATTGCAAAATAAAGTGCGCGCTCTGGAAGATAAACTCGCCGAAGCAGAGCGACAAAAACAATATTACAAAAACCTGGTAAAAGCCAAAAATGGCAATGCCGAAAACGTTGCGGATAAAGCTTCTCAACATTGCAACACGGGCAAAGCGACTACTAGTCACCCGGAGGTTGAGGACCACACCCATTTGCCGGAAAGCCGCGATCTCTCCAAATTGGTGCTCATGTATCGTCAAAATCAGGAACAGATAAATAATCATCGCGAACAACTGGAGGAACTGGTTCGCGAGCGCACCGAAAAATTAGAGCGCGCCAACGAGCAACTGCATAAATATATTGAAGGCCAGCGAAAGACCGAACAAGAGCTGCAATACCGCCTGGCCCTGGAGCATGTCATTTTGGACATCTCTTCCGAATTTATCAATTTGCCGGTTGAAGAAACCGATGCGGGAATACAAGAGGCTCTGAAACGTATTGGCCGTTTTACCAACAGCACAAAAAGCTGTGTGTATCTGCTTTCGGAAAATACGGAAACTGTGCTCAATTCGCATCGATGGCAAATGTCGGAGGCTCGTTCTAATCTATCTGATGAACATAATGTCCATGACGTTTTGTTTGGGCACTATAGCATACTGTTGCGACAAAATAAAAATATTGTCATTCAGACGCCGGCGGATTTGGAGCGGCTTTTGGAAGAGAACGAGCTTTCCGCCGCAACCAGTATTTTCCAGCCAATGCTTGCGGTTCCGTTGGTGCACGACGGCAGGATTTACGCCAGCGTGGTTTTGTATGGCCCGCAAGGCAAAACCGTGATGTGGCCACAGGATTTGATTGCGTTGCTAAAAATCGTCGGCGGTATATTTGTCAGCGCCCTGGAGCAAAAGGTGTCTGAAATGGCGCTACGGGAATCCGAAGAACGTTACCGGGAAATTGTCGATAAAGCCGGTTTGGCCATTGTGATTAGCGGGCAGGATGGATCCTTTCATTATTTTAATCAGCGCTTTATCGAGTTGTTTGGCTATTCTGAAGAGGAGATGAAACGTTTCAAAATAGGGGACCTCGTGCATCCGGAAGATCGTGGTCGAGTGATAGACTATCACAAAAAACGGTTTGAACGAAAACCCAGCCCAAAGAATTACGAGCTTCGCGGGCTTAAAAAAGACGGTTCTATTGTGCATCTGGAAACCGAAGTTGCGGAGCTGATTCAGAACGGTCACATTATCGCCAAACGATCCTATCTCTGGGATATCACCAAGCGGGTGGAGACCGAGCGGGCAATTCAAACATCTGAAGCGCGGTATCGTAACCTGATTGAGAATTTGCAAGACATTGTCGTTATTTTGGATTATGACGGGAAATTACTGTACGCCAATCCGGCGCTGGAGCGCCAAATCGGTTTCTCAAAAAAAGATTTGCATTCCTTTGAGAAAATGCGCGAGTTGGTGATCCAGGAGGATGGGGAGGAAGTCTTTGAATTTAATAAAAAGTTTATGGCCAGCCGCGAGCAACATTCAGCTCCTTTCGAAATACGTCTTGATGTTAAAAATGAGACGGTTTATTATTATTCAATTATCGTATCAAAAATAAACTATATGGGCACGCGTGCCTTGCAATATATCGGGCATGATATCACAAACATCAAAATTGCTAAAGATGCGTTAAAGCGCAGTGCGGATTTTGAAAAAACGGTTTCCGAGATATCATCCCAGTTTCTTGGCCGCACTATCACCAAGCGGTCAATCCATCGCGCCCTTGAGGCTATGGGGCAATTGTGCGATGCCGACAGAGTGTATTTGTATCGCATCGATCATCTCAACAAAGCCTTGCATGCTCGTTCGGAATGGTGCGCGGCAGATGTGCCATCGGATTTTGATAAACGAACAACCATCCCCATTAATAATTGGTCGCTGTGGCGCAACATGTTTAGAACGGAAAGTGTGCTCAATATTCCCGACACTTTGCAATACAAATTGGGAGAAAAAAAAGATCGACAGCTTTTGATCAATGCGGGCATAAAGTCGTTGATTTTTCTCCCCTTCAGAGTGCGCGGCAAATACAATAGCATCATTAGTTTTGAGCGCATCAAAGCCGCTAAACCCTGGTCCGAACATGATATGAAGTTGCTCAAGATTTCTTCGGAAATTATCAGCACGGCGTTCGAGCGTTTTCAGGCGGATGAGTTGCTGCGCAAGAGCGAAAAGCAATACCGGATGTTATTTGAGAGCAACAACGATCAAATCTTTTTACACAAACTGGATAAAAATTTTAAACCAACCCGAATCATCAACGTCAACCATATGGCGTGCAAAAAACTGGGGTACAGCAAAGAAGAGTTGCTGAAGAAGACGATTTACGATATGGACCCCAAAGAAATGCATCACGCCATGGCAAAGAATGGCAAAATTTTATCGGAAAAAAAGAGCCATATATTCGAAACCGTGCATGTGACGCGTACGGGTGAAACATATCCGGTTGAAATTAATGCTCACATTGTTGAGATGGATGGTGAGGAGGTAGTTCTTTCCATTGCTCGAGATATTTCAGAACGAAAACAAATTGAAGAAGAGCGACAAAAATCGCAACGACTGGAATCCATAGGTGTTTTGGCCGGGGGAATTGCGCACGATTTTAATAATTTGTTAACGATTATTTTAGGCAATGCTCAGCTCGTTCGTATTAAAGCCCTGCAGCAGCAGGATGTGACCAGGTACGTAAATAATATTGAGCAGAGTGCGGGGCAAGCCTCACATTTGACCCAACAGTTATTGACATTTGCAAAGGGTGGCGAGCCCATAAAATCGATTACGTTGCTCAAAGATATGGTTCAGGAATCCGTAAAATTGGCCTTGAGCGGGTTGGATAAAAGCGCAGATTTTCAAATAGAACACGACCTCTGGCCAGCCAAGGTGGACAAAGGGCAGATACGCCAGGTGCTCCACAATCTGGTAATAAACGCAGGTCAGGCCATGCACAAAGGCGGAATAGTCACTGTTACCGCACGAAATGTGGAATCCTCAACCACAAAGGCGCTGCGTGCATTAGAGCATACCCATTTTGTGGAGATTAGCGTACGCGATACAGGCGTAGGCATTCCAAAAGAAGAGCTCGAAAAGATTTTTGATCCTTATTTTACCACCAAAGACGGGGGGAGTGGATTGGGTTTAACTGTGGCCTATTCCATTGTGAAAAAACACAAGGGTTTGATGACCGTAGAATCGCAGGCAAATCACGGCACTACGGTTCGCGTCTATTTGCCAGCCGTGCTACAAAAGGTAACCCAACGATCTTTGATGCGAAGCAAACAAAAACGCTACAGCGGCAAACTGCTGGTGATGGATGACGAAGCTATGGTGCTGGATATGATTCTCGACATGCTGAACGATGCCGGATTTAAAGCAGAGGGCGTAACGAACGGTGAGGAGCTGTTGTTAGCTTATAAAGCTGCTTTCGAATCGGGAGAGCCGTTTGATGGGGTGATTATGGATCTGACCATCTCCAAAGGCATGGGCGGCAAGGACGCGATTAAATTATTGCGAAAATATGATCCCAATGTCAAAGCGCTGGTATCGAGCGGATATTCGAACGATAAAATTATGGCCAATTATAAATCATTTGGGTTTGACGGCATCGTTGCCAAGCCGTATACTCTGGAAGACCTTTGTGATGCGCTGACACCTATTTTGAGCGGGGAGGATGTTGATAAAGCGGACGGAGAATGATCGAGGCGGACATTTTTCTCCACTTTCATACCCCCATAAAATCGTTATTTGGATTGCTCTTTCTGCGGCAGCTTGATCGTTCGTTTTTTGGGATCTTTTTGTTGGCGGTAAAAAATGGCCACATGGCCAACTATTCCCACACAATCGCACCGGCATTTCTTTTCAAGCTGTTCGGCCAATTCTTGTTTTTCGTCTTTGAATTCCAAAAATTTAACTTTGACCAGTTCTTGCGCTTCCAGCGCTTCATCAAGCGCGGCAGCCACATTGTCGGACAAGCCACTTTTGCCGATAAATACTTGCGGTTTGATGGGATTTGCCAATCCACGTAAATACTTGCGATGAAATCCTTGCATAACTTTTCCAATCTTATTGAATAAAATCAATCACACCATCACACAACCAGTTGGCGACAGCTTGCCGGTTATTTACGATCACCAGGCGATCCTGATCGCGTTGATTGCGAATATTGGCCACTTCTATGTAAACGGTTGTTGGCACCAAATGATTGAGCATATACAAACTGCGAGATGTGACCGTGCCGCCGTAACCGCGTCCCGGTTGGTGCTCGGCATATTCTCGCTTTACGCGATTGTGCAGCGTCAACGCCATTCGTCGCCCTTCGCTGTGTCCGTATTTGTAATAATAAAATAGATCGATGCGCTGTGAATTGGATCGCGAGTCCACATGCAGAATAATCGAATATTGTGCTTTGGCGCGTTTGCGATTTTGAGAAAATAAATTATTCACCACGGTCGCCCGCTTGTTGAGGCGCGTAACGGTTCTGCGTGAAATTCTGGAACCGCCATAGTAGTACTCGTCATGGTCGCCGCGCAAAATGCCCACATCGCGAATGCCGTCGTTGTCATCGCGTACAATCACGTACACGGTGCCGCCGTGCTCAATCAAGCGCCGCGCTAAACGCAACGTCATATCATACGCATATTCATCTTCGTACAAACGATAGGCACCTCTCACCCCAACGGCTCCCGGGTCCGGGCCGCCGTGGCCGCTGATGAGATAAAAATAATAGCCATCCAGCGCGTTGCTGATCTGTGTTACGCGACTATAATTGGAGCCAAAAATGGAAAATGTTGACGTGGGGCCCGCACTATTGTCCGGCTGCACCAAAACGGGCTCCTGGAGCTCCTGCTCGAAGAAAAACACCGGTACCCACAAATCGTTGTCTTGGGTATAGTGCTGTTTGCGCAAACCAGCGCGTTGCAAGGCCTCGTTATAGGTTTGCAACTTTTTTGCTGTTTGATAATCGTTTATGCCCAAAGTCGACCGAATGGTCACGCCGTCATATCGGTACCGCATTATCGGTATGTGATAATAGAATTCGAGATGCAGCTCATTGCTGTTGCCCAGCACATCGGCATTCAACTCTTTAAATTTTTCGACATATTGCGGAGTGGGGGGCAACTGATAGCGACGCAGCATCGCATAAATGCCATCCCCTCTTTGGGGCCGGGCGTTTACATAGGATTGCGTAGTGGCGGCTGTGGTTAATATCAAAGACCCTAAAAAAGCGTATGCCCAGATAAACTTCAATACAACCTCAGTTTAAGCGTAATCTGCCCGTAGAAATGCGATTCATTTCGATTTATCCTTTTTCTATATTGAATGGTATCTCGAATCATCACAAGTCAAACTCTAGCCGTGCACTTGAAATCCCACCAACGTCACATCATCCTCGTAAGGTTTGTTAAAATCGATACCCAATCCGTAATCGTAGACCTTTTCAATCAGCTCTGATATCGGCAAATCGAGGTGGTTGCGCACAAAAGAAATCAAGTGATTAACCTCAACCTGCTCATAATTTCGGCATATGGTTTCGATAATCGCATCGGTATACATCAAGACCATATCGCCGGGCTGCAATTGGATGCGCTGTTGTGTAAACTCTACCAAATCCGGCGGTAAAATACCAACCAGCGTGCCATTGGTTTTGAGGGGCACAATTTCTCCGGAAGCAGGGCGCAACAGCAGGGCCGGCGGATGTCCTGCCTGCGTATATATCAGCTCGCGGGAAACCGTGTTGTAAACCATATAAAACATGGTGACAAATGTGCCGCCCGGCATCTTGTCGGTGATGCGGCGATTGGTTTCGGCAATGACCTCTTGCGGCGAGGTAACGCCAGGTGCGGCGTTTTTAAATGCCGTAGCAGACATAAACGTGATCAGCGCCGCCGGAATTCCATGTCCGGTGACATCCGCAATAAAAAAGCCATAACAGGTATCCGACACTTGAACAATATCGTAAAAGTCCCCACCAATTTTCGACAACGGTACAAATTTAATGGCAATGTCAATCGATTTTGATTGGGGTATGAATTGCGGCAAAATGGCTTGCTGCGCTCGATGCGCTTGCTCCAGCTCGGTGTTCATCAATTCTTGAAAGCGCTCCAAATGCTTGTTGGCTTGTTCAAGTCGTTCTTGCGTCTCTTTCAAAATTGTAATGTCAAATTGAACCCCAACAAAATTGACAATCTCGCCAAGGTGATTTATTAAAGGAGCGATGGAGAGTCGATTCCAAAAATGTTGGCCATCTTTGCGGTAATTGAGAATGTCCACTTGGCAAGGCCGTCCGTCCTTAACAGCCCGGCGAATCTCGTCCGCAGCTTTGGGATCGGTTTCCTCGCCTTGCAAAAAGCGGCAGTTGCGGCCCAGAACTTCATCTCGTTCATAACCGGTCAAACGAACAAATCCTTCATTGGCATAGATGATAGGATTGTCCGGCAACGTGGGATCGCTGATCACAATACCTTCTGCCGTTACATTGGTTGCAGCGGCAATCAACTCCAAAAGCTTGGATTTTTCCTCTGTTGGCAGAGCATCCAGAATATCTGAAAAATGCGCCATCGTTAAGATAAAGTTAAAGTATACGATTTTTTCAAATGTACACAGATGGCACGAATATCGCAAATAAAAAAGGACGCCCGCAGGCGCCCTTTGTCTTTATAGCAGAAACATAAAGCCAAACAGAGCGGTGTGAAGGATTTTTGTTTCTTCGGTTTTGCCAATTTCGCGAGGAGACTCGTTGATATCTGATCCCATATTCCTATTCCAGTACCACTTGCAAAATAGGCGCCGGCAGATTTTCCGTAGTGATAAGAAGATTTTTGTGGTCGAAACAAATCGCCTCGGCCTGCTCGAGCTTGGGGAACTCAAAAATCAGCGGCGGTTTGTTTAACGTTTGCAGCCAGGATTCCTTTTGCCCATGTTCGTACACAAAAATTCGGCGATAGGTGAGCACCGCCAGTTTGGAGTGATCCGGCGATATATCCATGCTTGTCGGCTGGGCATGATACCGGTCTAGACGATGGTTTATCTCATCTGCCCGAGGCTGAGGAATGGAGCCAATTTCCCCCACTCGCAGAGCAATGAGCGCTTGCGAATTGGTGGGACTTAATGGCAGCTCGTACAGCACCGCCGGAACATCCCGTTTGGAGAGCAGCAAAATTTTGCCGTTTTTGATATCCACAAAAACGGCTTCGGCATCTCGAGCGCCGTCTTCATACTTGAAATGCAGCTTCCAGGCTATGCTGGCCCGGTCGTCCTGTATCGACGGCTCTTTTAGAACGTACAGGGTGAATATATCGCGAAATGCGGTATTGCCGCCAATATCGGCAATGAGCAGATAAGACTGACCATCCAGCTCAAACGAAGCCACGTCCTCCCAGTCGTAATTCACGGCCTGTTCGAGCTTTACGGTCGTCAAAATTTCTCCGGATTTGGAGATGGCGTACACGTTGGCATCATCGCCGCTATCGTTTACCACCCATAACGCATTTTCGTGTGTGGATGCAGCCATCCCGCTAATTTCGGAGATACGTCGGTCGGTGATTTCACCGATCTGTTCGACTTTTAATGAGGAATTATTTTTAATCGGTTCGGACTTTTCCGGAGCGCACATCAAGCTCAACAGCAAAAACAGCAAGCATAATCGCATAGTTTTTCCATTATTTCATATCGCGAATGCGGATATCGATTTCAGTATCGTTTAGCAGAGCGACCAGTTCTTGAACATTCGTATCGCCATAATGATACGGATAAAGAATGTTCGGCTGCACCATTTCTGCCGCATGGGCCGCCATTTCGGGCGTCATCGTATACGGCAGGTTCATGGGCAAAAATGCCACATCCACCTTGCCTTGCAGTTGCTTCATTTCGGGAATATCCTCGGTATCGCCGGCAACATATACGGTTTTATCCGCAAAGGTGATCACATAACCGTTGCCTTGCCCTTTGGGGTGATAGGGCTGGTTCTCGCTACGCATGTGCTTGATGTTATACGCCGGCATTGCATGCACCTCTATTCCATTCACGGTTGCGGTTTCGCCATTTTGCAGAACCGTGCCGGAAACCGTTTCGCTGCTCGTTTCATTAAGCAAAACCTGTGTCTCGTCGGTTCGAATAGCGGCAATCGCTTCCGGGTCCAAATGATCTCCATGCTGGTGCGTGATCAGGATAACGTCGGCATCCGGCAGCATTTCATAATCGGCCAGGCGCGACCACGGGTCCACATGCACCACCTTGTTGTTGTGTTGAAAATAAAGCGTGCCATGGCCAATAAAGGTGATGACCAATTCGCCTTGTTCGGTGGCCAAGGTATCGGATTGCAAGTCTGCCGCGGTCAACGGCAAGCTGAATATCATACACAGCAAAATGAATCGTTTCATAGCCTTCTCCTCTATTCGGGTAAGGTAATGGATTTGTTATCCTCTTTTTCGTCCGGGTTATGATGCAAATCGCGCGCACGCTTGACAAAATAATATCCGGCTGAAAGCGAAATAATCGCGGCGGACATTCCCAAAAGCATGGTATCGGTGATGGTTTTGTAATCGAGAATGATGATTTTGCGAGCAATGGCAATCATTGCCACAATGAACACAATTTCCAAATGAAACTGATCGGTATGCAAATAGGCTTTAATGGTTTCCAAAAGTTCGAGTCCAATGAGCACCATCAGAAAAAAGCCAAACACCTCCAGCATATTTTCCAAATTCAAAATGTAAACAGGAGGTTTCATGATC
>CAYPZM010000154.1:0-11097 GCA_964414825.1 uncultured Cytophagia bacterium
TGTCATCATCCGGGCGATAAAACGGAGTGTCGTCAATATCTTTATCAGAAATCGGAATTCCAAAACGGGAACGGAATTCGCGCAGCGCTTGTTCATTCAACAGCTTTTGTTGATGCGTGATATTTTTGCCCTCTCCGGCTTCACCCAAGCCATAGCCTTTGATGGTTCGCGCCAAAATTACAGTTGGCGCCTCTTTTTGATCCATAGCGCGTCTAAACGCGGCATGAATTTTTTCAGGATCGTGACCGCCGAGGCGCATTTTCGCCAACTGCTCATCGGTGAGGTGCTCTATCAATTTTAACAGCCGCTCGTCCGTGCCGTAAAAGTGTTTGCGCAGATACGCACCGCCTCGCACTGCGTAATTTTGATATTCGCCATCCACCACTTCGGCAGCGCGTTTCTCAAACAGCCCTTCTTTATCCTGAGCAAAAATTTGATCAAAATCGCTGCCCCAAATCACTTTGATGACGTTCCAACCCGCTCCTCTAAACACTTTTTCCAACTCTTGAATCACCTGTCCGTTACCACGAACAGGACCATCGAGTCGCTGCAAATTGCAGTTGATGACAAAAATCAAATTGTTCAATTTTTCGCGCGTGGCCAAAGAGATAGCGCCCAGGGTTTCCGGTTCATCGGTCTCGCCATCACCCAAAAAGGCCCACACTTTGGCGTCATCCTCGGGCTTTAAGCCGCGATCTTCCAAATAGCGATTAAAGCGCGCTTGATAGATTGACATAATGGGTCCCAAGCCCATGGAAACGGTAGGGAATTGCCAAAAGTCGGGTAGCAACCAGGGATGCGGGTAGGAAGGAAGCCCGGGGCCGGTGTGGCATTCATGGCGAAAGTTTTTCAACTGCTCTATGGATAAGCGTCCTTCTAAAAAGGCGCGTGAATAAATGCCAGGAGAAGCATGTCCCTGGAAATATACAATATCGCCACTAAAATTTTCCGAGGGAGCGCGAAAAAAATGATTAAATCCAACTTCATACAAGGTTGCAGCAGAGGCATAAGTCGAAATATGGCCACCAACGCCTTTTTCACTACGGTTGGCGCGCACGACCATGGCCATGGCATTCCAGCGAATAATGCTTTTGATACGTCGTTCGATCTCACGACTGCCCGGGTAGGCATCTTGTTCTTCCAAAGGGATGCTATTGGTGTAAGCGGTGTTGGCTGTGAACGGAATCTTTATGCCTGACAGTGTGGCACGGCCCTGCAACTCCATCAACAGGCGTTGAACGCGCTGCTCGCTGCCTTGTTGGATAACATAATCCAGAGATTCTAGCCATTCTTGTAACTCTACGTCTTCAATATGGGAATCGCGTAGTTCAGAACTCATAGTTTATCCTCATGTATCTATTTATGGTGTAAAACCTAAAGAATTTTACTATTGGATGCACTAGCCTGCGGATGTTTTCAAAAAATCATTGATACTAACACGGAAACAGAATTTATTATTCTGTTAAAAGATCGTTTGCCGCGTGTATGAGAAAAATATAACTCGCTGCCCCCGAAATTACATATTCCGATTGCTGCCACATGTAGGGCCAGGGTGCTTTAAGCTCCGGAAAATCAGGCTTGATCAGAGCCGTACCTGATGCCACGCCTCCTGGGATATATGACCAGTCCGCGCGATTAACGCCGTACGCGGTGGTTAGCGAGTGATTCCCAACTCCGGAGACAAATGAGATGTTGGAGCCGGGATGGCGACCCAATACCCAGTGGATAACGCTATAAAGCGTTTCGTCGTCAAACAGCTCGGGAAACGCTTTGTGCAAATAGTAATGACGCATAGCAAAAGATTGCAATTGCCAACCTTCGCCCCAAATTTCCGGATCGTACGGCACTTTGAATGGATTTTTAGCCGTACTGCGATCTAGTAATTCATGATAATCCCGCAGCGCCCTGAACAATGTGTGATCGAACGTGTCATTGTTGAGATCGTCAAATATTTGTACAACCGCCCAGCCAACTTGAGCTATGTTCTCCTGGATGTCCGGGGTGAGCCTTAATAGCAGGGTTTTGTATTTGTCCTGTCTGGTGGTTTTAAATAATTCGATGGTGGCGAGAATTTTTTGCACCTGCAAGTTTCCAGGCACGTACGCCGCGCGATGCCGCACGGATTTGCGGTTGTTTTCATAGTCCCAAATTTTTTGGGCTTGCTTTAGGCAATCATCCGCCAAGGAAGGATCATACTCGCTCAAAGCACGGCTGGCTGCGGCCAGCGTCGCAGCAACCTGATATTCAAGTCCGGAATCGCGATTGGTAAACGCCCACCGGTCATCCATTTTGCCGCGTCGGTGCTCTGGCGATGGCAAGGCGTCGCGGCTAACATCGTACACCTCGTTGTCGGTCATTGTGCTGGCATCCCCCAAATGCACATATTGTTGAATAGTGGGCGAAATAACGCCAACGTAGCTATGGCCGCTAATGCGATAAGGAGCGAGAAGAAAGCGCACACCGTGTTCAATTTGCTGCAAAATGTCTATCTTGCCATCCGGCTTGAAGAGCTCAACATAATGTTCATCCGGCAAAACCGTGGTTTGGTCGGTTCTCACATCAAAAGTTTCATATACCATAGACAACGTCGAAACGGTCGTGGCTTGCGAGCCGGTTGCTATATCATAATCGCCGGCGTCGTGCCATCCGCCACTCGTAAGACCAGGAATGTGTTCGTACGCCTTGTACCGGGTTTCCGTAGCAGCGGCCTGACGATAACCGTCAAAATGCTCGGTTCCTGGCGGGGCTTGCAGCGCATCGTCCATGTGACAGAGCCCGTGCCAGATACGAAAGCGGTCGCGCACCTCCATATGGCACATTTGTACCGGCAAAAACGTTTCCAATGTGGGCTGCCAAACATTGTGCTTAAAGATGCCGCGGTCGATACGAAACGGCTGCGATTCGTGATTTCGAAAGCGGATTTTATAGGAACCGGGAGTGGTTACACGCGTGAAATCAAAAACTTGATAATCATAGCGCAAAAAAGAGCCCCAGCGTTCAGGCGTATCATTAAAAACGACCTCGGTATCGCCATCCGGAAAAATGCGCAAAAGCTGCGCCCGGTCGCGGCGCTGATCGCGAGGATCCAGTTCTAAAAGGGCTTGTTTAAGCTGCTCGGGGTGATAACCCACCTGGGAATGCAGAATTTGCGGCTGTCGACGCCAATTATCCACCACATTGGGCCGAATGTCCCATACTATGGCATTTTCAGTTGCCCCGGTGGGAACAAGAGAGCGCAACACAAACCAGCCGTTATTGTCCGGAATACGGCCATCGTATAAGGATATTTCGTTGTTTTGCGATTCGATTTGCACATGAGAAAAGCGGTCTTCCGGAGCCAAAGTGATGCGGCGTCCACTGCAGATGGGGATGGGCGCCGCAATAGAATTGGAATTGAGTTTGACCGGCCCGTTTACCTGGCGCGGAAATATGCCGCTTTTCGATTCGGTAAACCAGGTTTTGTCAAAAAAGTGTTCGGGAAAAAGCTCCAGGTTGAACCCGACTTTGCCCACCCATTGCAGGGGCAAAGCGCGTTGCAAATCCACGGTAATGCGAAAGCTTTCGTTCTTTGCCGTGACGTGAACCGTATATTCAATATCAAGGTCCGAATACTCGCCGCTCACACTGATCTGTCGATTTTTGCGGTCGACCTGGCGTTCACCGATATCCGGCAGCGGGTCCCATTGTCCGGGTGTCGGTTCCAGACGCAAATCACCATTTGTGGCGATGCGCTCATCATGCAAAATAATTTCCACGCCGCCCTGGTGACCTTCGGGATAATGGTTATGAAATACCAGCACCGAAAGGCCGGGCTGATCAAAATAATGTTCTTCTGTGATGGCAAGCGCAGAAAACAGAGGGAGATTTGCGCATAAAAGAAAAAGTATAAGAAAAAATAAACGCATAAGCAGGCGCTCCATATTCAATCGTTTTCTACGATGTTAATAATAATGAATTTAATCGTACAAAACAAGCAGATTTCAGAGTCGGATTATTCCGGATTTTGGGTTTCCTCTTGATCAGATGGAGAGAATTGTCTACATTACGTGTGAAAAAATTTAACCAAAAGGAAATAGAAATTATGGGAAAATCTTTGGTCATTGTCGAATCTCCGGCAAAAGCCAAAACCATCAATAAATATTTGGGGGCCGACTATATAGTGAAATCCAGTGTGGGGCATATACGCGATTTACCGCCTTCGGCCAAAATGTTGGGCGACAAACCCAAAGCAGCGCCTATTCCCAAAGATTTACCGGATGAAGAAAAGAAAAAGCGACGCGAACAACGCGCGTATGAAAATCTGGTGCGTACTATGGGCGTGGATCCCGAGAATGATTGGGAAGCCAATTATGTGATCTTGCCGGACAAGCGCAAAATACTCAATGAGCTGAAAAAAGCAGCAGCAACGGCGGCTGAAATCATTTTGGCCACCGACTTGGACCGCGAAGGCGAGGCCATTGCCTGGCATTTGCGCGAGGCGATTGGCGGCAATCCGGCTAAATACAAACGCGTGACGTTTGATGAAATCACCAAACCGGCCATTCAAAATGCATTTGCAAATCCGGGCGAGTTGAACATGCAGCGCGTGAATGCGCAACAAACCCGGCGTTTTCTCGACCGGGTGGTCGGTTATATGGTGTCGCCGCTGTTGTGGAAAAAAATCGCGCGTGGGCTCTCCGCGGGTCGTGTGCAATCCGTAGCCGTCCGTTTGATTGTCGAGCGCGAGCGCGAAATTCACGCGTTTGTGCCCGAAGAGTATTGGGAATTGTTTGCCGATCTGAAGAGCAAGACGCAGTTCCGCGCCAAAGTGGTCAAATTTGGCAAGAACAAGTTTGAACCAAAATCGCGCGAGGATATAGACGCAGCTTTACCGGCGCTCCAAAAATCCGACTATATCGTACTGGATCGACAAGTCAAACCCAACAAACAGCGTCCATATGCGCCATTTATCACCAGTACGCTGCAACAAGCGGCCAGCGTGCGACTGGGGTTTTCGGTGAAAAAAACCATGATGCTGGCGCAGCGCTTGTATCAAGCCGGGCATATCACCTATATGCGAACCGATTCGCGAAATATCAGTCCAGTGGCGTTGCAGGCCTGCCGGGAATTGATTCAAAAGCAATTTGGCGATAAATATGTGCCGGACAAACCTAATTTCTACCAAAGCGGTCCCAGCGCTCAGGAAGCACACGAAGCCATTCGCCCGACTGATCTCTCAAAGGGACCCGGATCGCTAAAGCTGGAAAAAGATGAAGCCCGCTTGTACGAGCTCATTTGGCGTCAATTTGTGGCGTGCCAAATGACACCGGCGGAATTTGATCGCACCACCATCGCCATTCAAGCCGGCGATTATGAGCTGCGCGCCACCGGCCGCGTGATGCGTTTTGACGGCTGGATGCGCGTGTTGCCGCCTGCGAAAACTGCGGATGAAGATGCGATTTTGCCGGAAGTCAAGGTTGGAGAAAAATTAGCGCTGCTCGAATTAGACCCGGTGCAGCATTTCACCAAGCCGCCGCCGCGTTATACGGAAGCCAGTTTGGTGAAAGAGCTGGAAAAACGCGGCATTGGCCGACCGTCCACCTATGCCAGCATTATTTCGACAATTCAGGATCGCGGGTATGTAGAGCTTGTCAAACGGCGATTTTTTGCGCAAAAGATTGGCGAGATCGTCACAGATCGCCTCGTGCAAAATTTTGACGATCTCATGGATTATGATTTCACCGCCGGCATGGAGGAAGAGCTGGACGCCATTGCCCAGGGCAATCTCGAGTGGCGCGAAGCGTTGGATCGATTTTATGCGGAATTCAAAAAAGAGCTTCAAGCTGCTGAAGAGGACATGCGCAGCAACGAACCGGTTCCGGTGGATATCGAGTGCCCGCGCTGCGGACTGCCGATGGTGGCGCGCACGGCCAGCACAGGCACATTTTTGAGCTGCACGGGGTACGACAAACCGGAAAAGGAACGTTGTAAAGAAACCATCAATCTGATTCCGGGTGAAGAAGCCGTACCCGTGAGTGACGATGACGAAGAGGGCAGCGCCGAAGAGGTGATGGCGAAAAAACGCTGTCCGGTGTGCGGCACGGCCATGGACAGTTGGTTGGTGGATGAGCATCGCAAGTTACATATTTGCGGTAACAGTCCGGAGTGCAAAGGTACACTCATTGAGGAGGGCGAATTCCGCATCAAAGGCTATGAAGGCCCAACCGTTGAATGCGAAAAATGCGGCTCGGAGATGCAGTTGCGAACCGGCCGTTTTGGAAAATATTTTGCCTGCACGGGCGAGGATTGCAAAAACACCCGCAAGCTGATGCGCAACGGTCAGCCCGCGCCGCCCATGGCCGACCCGGTGCCAATGCCGGAGCTCAAATGCACCAAATCAGACGCCTACTTTTTGTTGCGAGAAGGATTATCCGGAATCTTTTTGGCGGCGCACAATTTCCCGAAATCGCGCGAAACCCGCAGTCCGTTGGTAGAGGATTTGGCGCGACACCGCGACGAGCTGGATCCAAAGTTCTACTATTTGGCGGACGCGCAGCAAACCGATCCCGAGGGCAATAAGGCGATCATCAAATGGAAGCGCAAGGAGCGTTTTCAGTATCTCGCCACCGAAAAAGAGGGCAAAGCCACGGGATGGACGGCATTTTATGAGGATGGCAAGTGGGAGTGGAAGAATTCAAAGAAGAAAAAATAGTTCTCAAATTGACCTGATCCGTCGCAGGGATCGGGTCAATGACCTCATCGCATCAACATCACCACGATCGTCCGGGATATCCATCCCGGACGGGCAATGGTTGGGGACATACGTCCCAGACTAATTCCTGGGACAGTAAATTTTTATGAAAATCGGACGAGTATCCGGGCTATTTTTTCACCTACCGTAATAACATCATTTTTCGGGTCTCAACAATTTTATTATCGACGTGCAGTTGATACAAATAAATCCCACTGGGCAGGATTGCGCCATTTTGATCTCGCGCATCCCAGGTAACGGAAAAAACTCCAGCCGTTTGCTGCTGATTGACCAACGTACGAACCTGTTGTCCCAACGCATTGTAAACCAACAGTTTTATCTCACTCGATTGGGCGCACTGATAACGAATCGTCGTTTTTGGATTAAACGGATTGGGATAGTTTTGCGCCAATTCAAACGCAACCGGCATCTCTTGCGAGTTTTCGACATCCACCATTTGCGGATCGACAATGCGAATTTTGTCCAACCAAAATTGAATACCTTTAAAATCGTGATGCTCGGAGACAAATTCCAGGCGATCCACGGCTGTCCAGTCAAAATCACCGCGCGGATTGAGCCAACCGCCATCCCAGGAGCCGTGTTCCTGAAACTCGCTTAACGGAATCTGCAGGTGATGCCATTCACCATCCCATTCAGCAAATGTCTCGTCAATAGTTACGCGCATGCGCCATGGATGATCGTCCGGATTTTCGGTTTTGGTATCGACAAAGCGGATGTCAAAGCTGGCTCCCGGCGAATCGCCACGCACCCAAAAATCCAGCGCATATCCACGATCGACCAACAGCGATAAATCTTTGTTTGGGTTAAAGTCAAATCCTAAATGTTGATACTGCCCGACATTTGTCCAGTAGATGCAAAATTTGCCGCTAACGACATTGTCCTCATTGTAGTAATTGACAATCCCATCCTCGCCAGCCCAACTGGATTCAAACACGCCCGATCCAATAAAATCAGAATAGAGCACAAAGTCAGTGCTATCCGGCATTGGTTCATATTCTTTTTGCTCCGGCGCATGCAATCCCATGGCGTCAACCAGCGGCACGTTCACATCATACTCGAAAAGAGAAGCGGAACCGGGTTCAAACAGTCCAAATCCGCCTTTGTAATCCCACATGGTCCAGGGAATGTTGTTTTCAGACAGATAAGGTGGCACCACGCCATACCAGAACACTCGGTCGTCCGGATCGCTCTTTGCCATGTAGACACCAAACTCGCCACAAAAGATCGGCACATTGCGTTCATCACGAAATTTAATGGCAATGTTGATGAGCTCTTGAACCTTTTCAACAGTGCCATCATTTTTGTAACTGTTGTTCAAACTGTTTTCAACCCAGGTGCCTTTAAGATCTTCAGGACACTCTGGCATGCGCGAAGCATCATACGGGAACGGTACGCCGCTCAAAGATGCAAGATTTGCCCAACCCGCGCCCTGATGAGTAAACAAAAATGGATCATAAAAATGGAACGAGTAAATAATGTTATCGTCCTCAAGCTCTGGCATGTATTTTAGATTGTTGTAGCTACCCCAACCCGCCGGTGTAACGATGATGGTGTGTTTGTCATCCACAGCGCGAATAGCCGGCAATACGTTCTGTTGAATGGCGTTCCACTTGCTGTCCGAAATGTCATGCGGCTCGTTGATGATTTCATACAAAATGTAGTTTGAACGATTTTTGTAATGCTCGGCCATCTGCGTCCACATGGCTAGGAGGCTGGTTTCGAGATTCGAGTCTTTAAACACCGAGCCCGCCGTAGCGTGATAATCGAGGATGAGGTACATCTCCAGCTCCTCAGCCCAGCTCACGACCTGATCCATAAAATAGAAAAACAGCGGATCGATTGTGTAATCCGGCTCGCCATCGGTCATGCCCAGCAAGTTGATGGGCAGGCGAATGACATCGCAGCCCAGGCTTTTAATATTGATAAAATCCTGTTTGCTGTATTTGGTGAACTGTACTTGCCGGACGTTGGAAGTTTGAAACCAGTTTGTAAGATTGACGCCGCGGTGAAACGGCACCTCCGTGGCGGAGAGATTCAATACAGAAAGCATCAAAACGAAAAGAAAGAATTTTGCGAGTCGTAGCATGGTATCCCGGTCCTCCAATTCTTGATCTGGCTTTAAATTAAATGATTCCTAAAGCGAATATCGCCAATTTGCTGAATTTGTCTAGTCGTGAATTTGAACATGATGTTTTAACTGCACCGGCACGCGCTGGATCGGCTTTTCGCCATTGCGCACAAAATTGTTCCAGGCATCGCTCCACTCGTCAAATCCGGTTTGCTCGCTCAGTGGCGCCAAATCGACGGTGCTAACCATGCCATCAAACACTGCCGGCAACGTAAAATGCGCTTCGGGTATTACAAAATCTTGTGTTTTTGCTGGGGTTTGATAATTCTTTTTCGTATCGAATGTCACTTCATCGGCGAACCCTCGTCGGCCCGATGATTGCGAGACCAGCAGCAACGGCCCATAATAAAAGTAACCTGGATAGGCAGCATCGCCTAGCACGCGCCGATGCAGCAAATTGTTGCCGCGCTCATCCGCAACGCGCAAGCGCAGCGGAAACTCGAAAACAAGTGTGTCACCTTTTTTCCAGGAATGGTCGAATGAAAAAAGGCTATTCTCGACCACGCCTGGAATGGCTTTGCCATTTAACATGACAATGAACTTTTCAGCCCATGCCGGAATGCGCAGATGTGTTGTGACTTTTTGATTTCCCTGGGTACAGACCCATTGCACGCGTCCATTTTGCGGATACGATGTTTCGATGTTAAAGCTCAATCCATTAATTTCGATCGACATGGGCGCATAAAAATTGAACCACAACTCGTCCGAACTGGCGACAGCAGCAAAATTAACCAGCTCGGCATACGCCCACAAGCCGTGCATGGTGCAACACCACCAGGCTTCACTGTAGGTCGATTCGTAACCGTTTGGCGAACACACCGCATGCCCAAACGCGCCATTTGCGGTTTGATGAAAATTTAATGCATTGTACCAGGCGTTTTCGGCTTCGTCCAGATATACTGCATCCTGAGTGATGTTCCACATGTACACGTTGAGGCGAATCCAATCCGTAATGGAGCACCCTTCGGTGCGATGATCGTCCGGGAACCACTCTCGCATGCCGCCATCAATGGCATAGCCGTGGCGCATCACATCTTGCCAATAAAGATTGTTCAATTGATTCAGCACAGCATGATCGTTAGTGTGTTTGTAAAGCATGGCCATGCCGGTCATGGTGTTCATGTACGAATGCGAATGATAGTGGCCAAACTCGGGAAACATTGTAACAATTGATTTTCCCGCCTCCACATAATCGGATTTTGGATTGATCTCATACAGCATCATCAACGATTCCAAAATGCTGGTTTGGTGCGTTTTTACAAAATGCTGGCGATTTTCCGTGTTGTCCTGCCATTGTACCCAGGCGGCTGAATTGGTCCAGGGATTATTTGCGTGCGCGTTTGTCCAGCGCGGAACTTGTCGAACCAAATAATCGCCAAGTTTTGTTGCTGCTGTCAGCGCCTGTTCATCTCGCGTGAGGTGATAATAGTGCACGAGGCCGCCCAGCAAACGGCCGTGCCCAAAGGTTTGGCGTCCCCAAAAATCCCAGCCATCAGGCTGTTGATCTTTTCCGAAAAAACCTTCCGAGGATTGGTATTTGAGAATTTCCTCAAAAATGCGATCCAGCTTTTCCGGCCGTTCATCCAACAAACGGGATATATAACTCCACGAACCAAGCACGCGCCCGGACACATCGCCTTCGTACTCTTCAAATCGGCGGGTCAACTCTGGATTGCGTGCCACATCCTGAACGATGAGATCAATGTCAAACGGTTCGTGCAAAAATCGTTTTTCGGTGAGGCGAACGCGCTTTTCCAGCTCTCCCTCGAGTTGGACATTTTGGGGGTAAAAGAACTCATCGGCATGGATGACAAGAGGAATCAAAATCAATAGTAATACTTTTTGCATGAGGTGCCTCAAAATTAATAATGTGCAGATTGGCTACGAAATACAGAGAAACGAACGAGTGATCCAGCTAATACCTCAATAAAATTCAAAATTTACTCCAAAAGTAATCAAAATCATGGACACATTGGTTTCAAACACATCCACATCGTCAATCCAAATGCGGTCGTCATTGATTTCAATCAAACCCTCACTGCTGTTCTTGCCAAAATTAACATATCGAGCCGATATGGCAAAGCGTTCATCCAAATAAAATCCCATGCCAATAGCGCCGCCAATATGCGAGGATGGATTGTACGTGTAACGCACTTTATCAATCCGGCCCGGCGAAGGCGAGACGCCCTCAAAAGGGGGGATGCTCATGCGATTCATG
>CAYPZM010000155.1:0-11043 GCA_964414825.1 uncultured Cytophagia bacterium
TCGAACTTGACTACAATTTCGTTTTCAACAAAGCCGATAAAACTCGGTGCATTTGAACGTTCAACAGAAGCTTCTTTTAATGCGGCAAAAGAAAAAACGGAAAGTATAAAAACAAATAGAAAGGCGAGTGAAAAAACTTTTTTCATGTTTTCCTCCTAAAGAGAAGTGGTAAATTACAACTGCCAATTAATACACTAAAGGGTATATCACCTCCTTTTGCAAGAATGCATAGTTCATGCAGATACGAATGAATGCTTAAATGGAATGGATAATATTGATAAAACCTCTTTTACGCCCAGGCAAGCGACATTAGAATTATAGACAATCGTAACAGCAATTTAAGCTGAGAGATTCCCCCCTTGATTATTTTGCGGAAAATTCTTTACGCTCTCCAGGCACGACGCCGATTTTGCAGGTCGGACCCCAGAACATTTAGGGCGATATTGACGTCTTCAACAATTTGAAAATCGTACATACCCACGCAAATGAAATCCGCACCGTTTTCAAATGCGTATTGAAATCCTTCTTCAGGCGAAATGGCTCCGGCGGCCAACGTCTTGAACGCAATCCACGGCTGTTTGAGGTTTTCCATAAATGCAATGGTTTGCTCCGGATTGACGCACCAGATATTATCGTGTTGATTGGTTTTATTTGCAGACCAATAATTGACGTGGTGCAAGGTCTTTACCCAGTAATCCGGCTCGATGCCTTGCTCAACAATGGCTTGCACGGTTTCAAGCTTGTGCGCACCTATCCCGGCGGAAATGCCATGCTGACGCGCGCGATCCAGAAATGTCTGAATCGTATCAAAATCCTGTTTTGGTACCAGCCGGTCCGCAATTTCACCCTGGATATAGGCCGAATGAGCACCGCCATCCACAGACATTTCCAGGCCTTGCAAACAATCCATGCGATAGCCACAGTCGGAGATGAACTGGATTTTTCCCTTTTCCTTGCGCCAGTATTCATTAATCACGCGGCACAACTGCGGATTTGTGAGCAACGTATCGATACCCGCCTGTTCTGCCAGCCACAGCGTATCAAACACCTTGCGGTCGCTGTGGTACGATTTTACCAACTTTGACACATAAATTAAATCACGAGCATGTGCCCAACCGCCGATCAAGTTCCCGCCCAAAAACAGTCGGCTTATTTCCAAATTGCCAATTTTGCCTTTGGGAAGCGTGCCTTGCAATTCTTTCAAGCTGGTGAATTGAAAGGTCTTGAGGGTAGCACCGGTCATGGCATCGGGATCGTTTTTGACTTTTTCCGACATTAACGTTTTGACTTCATAGCTTTCCCAGCCTTGCTTTCTCAAGTAAGCGTATACAAAGCCGCCAAAAAGCGGGACGGTTGCGAGGCTCTTGAGCATTTCGCGGCGTTGCAGATTCACCGATGCGGTACTGGCCGCAGCAGGCCGAGGTTTGCGCGATGGTTGGGCAGGTGCCGTGTTTTGTTTATTATTTCGGGATGCGGCAATCAAGCCATCAAAACCAAAAAAGCGGCCGGTTGGAAAAATAGCCAGAACCAACAGCGCGGCAATTTCGATGAGGTTTTTGTCGATGAGAAGATAGCTGCCCTCGGTTGGCATGCCATTGGAAAATCCGAGAAGCGGCGGATTGGCTACATAATAAAGCGCCAATAACACAATGCCGGAAATTGCGGCAACGCGAGTGAACAATCCAAAAAATAAGCCCAAACCGATTAAAATCAATCCCCAAATATTGAGCTGATCGACAAGGGTTAGGACCGTAGGATTGTTGGCAATGCTGTGGAAAACATCAGCAAACAGCCACTTGGATTTGGCTAAAAAGACGCCTGCCGTCCAATTGGGATTGAATAATTTGATGACACCCTCGAACAAAAAGTGCCAACCAATAAACAGCCGCAACACTACGAGCAGAGACATTTGCACGTTGGTTAAACGCGAAGAGTCCGAGGCGGAGAACGGTTTTTTGCGCATCATCAGCAAAACTCCAAAATTTTATTACTAAAGTCCTATAGGTTTGCACGGCAACATAACAAAACAAGAGACATAAATCAAGAGGCAAATTTTACCGCCATGTAAAAATGTTTGCAGCGTTGGCGAGAGGCGATTTTTCATCGCGTGCGGATCAGTTTTGAAAAACTCGCCATAATTGACTATTTTGCCTATTATTAAATGATTTTGTTGTCGACCCTTATCGGATGCTTAAATTATGCACGGTCAAGTTATCGATACTTTTATTCGTTTCCGCTATCTCGTGTTACTGCTCGCTCTGGTGCGGCAATTGGGTTCGGCTCCCGTTGCAATACAGCCGACGGTGCTGTCGTCCGATGCTCGCAAAATGGTGGTTGAAATTCGTGTAGCCGATTTCAGCCTAAAGGCAATCGAGAGGGGGCATGCACGTTCCGTCCTGTTTATCGATGGCTATGCCTCCACAGCAAAGCCCGGCTATCCGCAATTGCCGGTGATGGGGTTTGCGCTTGCGGTGCCGCCAACGTCTGCGCCACGTATTGAAATTCTTGAGCATCGTATCACAGAGCACCATGTCCCGCATTTGTGTCCGGCACCACACGTTTATGGCGATTTTCAAGGCCCTCAACCCCACGCATCTTTACAAACTCACCTTGTCTACGAAGCAAACTCGGAGGTTTACAATACCGATGCCTTTTATCCGCATGCTCCGGTCGTTTTAGGAGCGCACGGTATCATGCGCGGAATTCATATTCAAACGGTTCAGTTGTATCCGGTTCTGTACAATCCGGTTAAAAACAGGATACAGTCATTTTCATACGTCAAGTTGGCTATCTATTTTGATTCCAGCAACGCTCGTCATACCGTTTCAAGCCAAGATATAAAATCCCCTTTCGACAAGATTTTTCAAACCCAGCTTATAAATTTTGAGCAGGCGAAAGCCTGGAAAAGCAAGTCGTTACATCTGAAAAAGCAGGCTGATGACGTTCCAGGTGCGGGGAAAAAGTGGCTCAAAATAAATGTGAAAGAACCGGGGATTTATTCAATCACCTATAACGATCTTTCGCGATGCGGATTTGACAAACAAGATTGGGATCCTCGAAATCTGCAACTTTTTAACATGGGCAAGGAGGTGGCAATTCGCGTTTTGGGGGAAGAAGATGGACATTTTGATAAAAACGACAAGATCGAGTTTTATGCTAAAGCGTTTAAAAACTACTTTACCGACTCGAATGTGTATTGGCTGACGGTTGCTGAAATTCCCGGCAAGCGGATGCAGCATGTGGATGGCTCTGTAGATTCAACGGGGAAAACTGCGACTACAAGTCGATTTCGAGTGCATGTAGAAAAAGATAGCTTGCGCAGCGCAGAATTCCCCGGCCATACCGATCAAGAGCGCTGGTTTATGGATTCATTAAAGTGGATTGGCGGCAGTGCCGAAGTGACTCAAAATTACACTGTTGCGTTGCCGGATGTGGCGAAACAGCGCTCAACGCCCGCCAAACTCGTGGTGCGCGTGCAAGGTATTACCAGTAATCCGGTTACTCCCGATCACCACACGCGCGTGTATATAAATGGCACAATGGTGCTGGATAAAAAATGGGAGGGACGCGTTGCGTTTTTGGATTCATCGTTGTTTGATGTGTCTTTGCTGCGCAGCGGCCAGAACACTTTAACTATTGCCTTACCCGGAGAAACAGCAGCGTTTTTTGATTTTCAAATGACCGATTATTTTGAGGTTGAATACACCCGTGAACTCGCCATGCATGATGGCGAATTGTTGGCGACTGTTGAGCCTGATTTGCAAATGGTTCGTTTTACCCAGATTGAATCAGACTCTGTTGATGTTTTTCATATTTCACACCCGCATAATGTTCAACTCATAAAGAACACAACGCGCGTTGCGGATACGCTTTTGTTTTTGCATCAAACCCAGCAAAAAAGTTTCTATTTGGCGGTTGCCGAGTCCGCTAAAAAATCACCCAAAATGACCTTGTATGAAACCTCTGGCTTGCGCGAAACGACTTTGACAGCGGATTATCTATTTATCGTTCCCTACGAATTTTCTCACCTCGTATCATCGCTCGAGCAGTGGCGTCAAAATCAAGGATTTACCACCAGAGTTATTCACGTTGAGGATATTTATAACGAATTCGGTTTTGGCATTCCGAGTGAGCGTGCCATAAAATTGTTTTTGCAGTATGCCTATTTTGAGTGGCAAAAACCTCCGACGTTTGTGCTGCTGGTGGGCGATGCGTCCTGGAACCCGCGACAACTTAACTCGGGCAATGCCTATTATGCGGGTGATCGGCAAACGGATTTTATTCCAACTCGATTGTTCGAGTCCCGAATCGACCATTTCGAAGCCGCTTCCGACAATTGGTTTGTATGTGTGGATGGAGAGGAGGATGTGCTGCCAGATATGTTGATTGGCCGATTGCCGGCCAACACCGCACATCAAGTAGAAGATATGGTAACGAAAATCATCAACTATGAAGCAAAACGGGATAGCGCATTGCAAAATATTGCCACATTTGTCGCCGATAACGGCCAAGGCGGCCTTTTAGCTTTTGAAGACACCTCCGATGCGTTAATCGGAAAATTTGTCCCGCCGGATATTTTGGCGGAGAAGCTGTATCTTTCGCAACTCGGAATGCCTGAAACAAAACATCAAGTGATGCAGGCCTTTTCTCGCGGTTCGCTGCTGGTGAGCTATTTTGGGCACGGATCCGTAAAAAGCTGGTCTGCAAGCACTGTTTTTTCGCGAGATGATGTGCCTTTTTTGCAGCCGACGCATTCTTTGCCGTTCGTGTTCACCATGAGCTGCATTAACGGCTACTTTGTCGAGCCTGCCGAACAAAACAGCGCGTTGGCCGAAGCGTTGTTGCGCGCTCCGGAAACGGGCGCCATTGCCATGTTTTCCGCCTCAGGTGAAGCGCTGCCCTCGCCAATCTTTGCACTGGCTAATCAATTCTATTCGTCGCTGTTTGAGCATGGATTGCTTTCATGCGGCGGATTGGCGGCAACGTCCGTGTTCTCCATGTTCAAACATTTTCCCTTATACGATGACCACATACGCTTTTATATCTTGTTTGGCGATCCGGCAACCGAGCTCTTTTACGAACCAACGGAATCCATTGCCAGTGCCGGATTTGCAGGAACTATTCACCTCGGATCGCAAAAGGCGGAACCTGGAATCCCGATTTTAGCATTTATAAATCAGCAAGTGGTCGCGGCCGACAATGTGCTCTCGGAGCAAGGAGAGTTTGGCCCGTTGTTTATAAAAATGGATAATCCGGCAACTGCCAAAAAGGAGGGCGGTGTTCCAGGTGATACGGTTTGTTTTGCCATCCTCGCCGATTCGGATACGGTTAAACTTTATCCCCCGGCTTTGTTTTTGGAAAATAATGTACAACATCTTTTACTTTGTGATGTGCCAACGCATGTGGAAACCGACGTTCAGGTTCAATATGCGGTGGATTCGCAGATCGTTGGTGTGGATGTTTTTGATGGCGATCCCATTGCAAAATATTCGACCATTCGCATTTTATTGACAAGTGAAAATCCTCTGCATCCGGAAAACGTGGTTTTGACACTGGATGAGCGTGCATTGCCGCCGCATGAATACCGTTGCGAGCATTCCAGCCCGTCGCAACTGGATATTTATTATTTGCCAGACGGATTGGGTGATGGTCTGCACAAGCTCGCCATTCTTCCACCAAGTGCAGAAAATTATTCAACGACCTCGTTTGTATTTTTAATTCAGTCGACTTTGGGACTTGCAGAGGTGATGAATTTCCCCAATCCGTTTTCCGAGCACACCGAGTTCACTTTCCAAATGAATAACGATCGTCCTGCCCCGGTTACTATAAAAATTTATGCCATTAGCGGACGACTCATCCACACTATAGATAAATTTGCAAAAGTAGGGTACAATAGTATCGACTGGGATGGCCTTGATGCCGCGGGTGCCCGGCTTGCCAATGGCGTGTATCTGTACCGAATTTCCGCAAATGACGGCGAGGAGCACGCAGAAGTGCTAGAGCGGTTAGTGGTCATGCGGTAATTTTTTGTCTAATCGTAAAAAAATAGTCTTGCATAATTTGCCCCTATTTTATACCTTGACTTAACGCGTTAAGTCAAGGTGAAGCATTGGATATCCCAAAATACTTTTCCATAAGTCAGAGTATTATTCAACTCATAAAATCCGGAGAACTCGAACCGGGCATGAAAGTGCCATCGGAGAACGAGATCATCCGAAATTATCAGGTGAGTAATACCACCGCCCGAAAAGCCCTTCAAGAAATTGTCGCAGAGGGCTGGGCCTATCGTGTAAAGGGCAAGGGCACATTCGTGCAAACGCGCAATATCGAACGCTCGGCTACACGAATTCTCGGCTTTTCGAAAAATATGATCGAGGCCGGATACACACCATCAACACGCTTGCTGGAATCGACGGTGGTGAAAAAGGGCTATTCCGACA
This sequence comes from uncultured Cytophagia bacterium, assembly GCA_964414825.1. GTDB lineage: Bacteria > Zhuqueibacterota > Zhuqueibacteria > Residuimicrobiales > Krinioviventaceae > CAYPZM01. The sequence goes on from CAYPZM010000155.1 coordinate 6,441, forward strand.
GCATCAACGGCCGCAAGTATACGATAAAGGGTCCAGTGTTGAAAATACGGCGCTTACGTTATGCCGATGATATCCCGATGATGCTCGAAGTGCGGCATATTAATCTGAATTTGTGCCCTGGTATAGAAACGCTCGATCTCAGTCAGCCTCTGTATGATTTGTTTGAAAACACCTACAACCTCAAGATGGTCGAGGTCAACCAAATGATCCGCACCATTATCATTTCGGATATGGTGACCGAAGAATTATTTGACATACACGAACCCACACCGGCATTTCTCGTCAATGGTGTCTCCTTTACCGGCAAGGAGATGATTCTCGAGATGGAGCGGTCCATTTATCGTGGTGACAAGTACAGTTTTTCTGTTCGTGCAACATAAATTATAAACCTCAGGAGACTGTCGAAAACTAGAAAAGTGACAGAACAAGGGATCACGCCAGTTACTAGGAATTGGTTGTAAGTCTATGTTTATCTTGCGACTCAGGCAATGTCGATATTCTGAAGTGACTCCTTGTTCAGGAGCTACTATGACTTTTTCAACAGTCTGCAGAGGTTTCCAAGGCCACTGAGGTTTTTGCAAATCAAAAGTTAGTGCGGTAACAAACGGATTATATATGTACACAAAAGAATTCCTCACGCAGCTTTACCAAACTCTCTACACCATACGCGTATTTGAATCACGCTGTATCCAATTATATCGGCAGGGTTTGTTTCGTGGTTATTTTCATCCTTATTTGGGTGAAGAAGCCATTGCCGTTGGCGCCTGTGCCGCCATTAATCCTGATGATTATATCACCAGTACTCATCGTGGACACGGCCACTGCATCGCCAAAGGCGCTGAGGTCAAGCCCATGGTTGCCGAGCTGTTTGGAAAAAAGAGCGGCTATTGCAAGGGACTTGGTGGTTCCATGCACATTGCGGATCTCAGCAAGGGAAATCTCGGCGCCAACGCCATCGTCGGTGCCAATTTGCCGCTTGGCGTAGGTGCAGCATTGGCATCCTCTATGAAAAAAGACAACAAAGTGACAGTGGTGTTTACGTCGGATGGAGCCTCCAACAATGGCGTGTTTGCCGAATCCATGAACCTGGCGGCGATTTGGGATTTGCCGCTTATTTTGGTGGTCGAGAATAATCAGTATGCGGTCTCCACACCGATTTCGGAATCCGCGCGCGAGTCCAATCTGTACAAGCGCGGCGAAGCCTTGGGTATTGAGAGCAAGCAAATTGACGGCAATGATGTGCTGCTTGTGTACGAGACCGTCAAAGACTATGCCCAGGCCTGCCGAGAAGGAAAAGGACCGTTTATGATCGAAGCGATAACGTTTCGGCATGGTGGACATCACGTCAACGACCCCGGTCTTTACATGCCCAAAGAAAAACTGGACTATTACATGTCCATCGATCCCATTAAACGCGGACGCGAATATTTGCTACAAAAAGGCGGCGCATCGGAACAAGAGGTAAAAGATATCGAAGAAGCGGTTGAAAACGCAATGGAAGACGCTATCGAGTTTGCCCAATCAAGCGACGAGCTCACGTTTGAAGAATTCCAACGTATTATGGAGGGCTATTAAGATGGCACGAGAAATTATGTATAGAGAAGCCCTCAATGAAGCGCTGCGCGAAGAGATGCGCCGCGACTCGTCCGTGTTCTTAATGGGAGAAGGTATTGCCGAGCGCGGCGGTTCTTATAAAGTTACCGTTGATCTGCTAAAGGAGTTCGGCCCGAAACGTGTTATGGACACGCCCATTGCCGAGGCCAGTTTTACCGGCGCCGGGGTTGGTGCGGCCATCGCCGGTATGCGCCCTGTTGTCGAGATTTTGTTCGTCGATTTTGCCATGTTGGTTCTTGACCAAATCATCAATCAGGCTGCCAAATATAAATTTATGAGCGGCGGCGAGGCCAAAGTGCCGTTTGTGCTGCGTTCTCAAGGGGGCGTCGGCAATGGTTTGGCTGCACAACACTCCGAAAGCCTGGAAGCCATTTTTTATCACATTCCCGGACTTCAAGTGGTGATGCCGTCCACGCCATACGATGCCAAAGGGCTGCTCAAATCTGCAATCCGAAGCGACGATCCGGTGATATTTTTGGAGCACAAGCTGCTCTACATGACCAAAGGCGATGTGCCGGAGAGCGACTATATTGTAAATTTTGGTGAAGCTGATATCAAAAGAAAAGGCGCCGATGTAACAATGATTGCCTGGTCCAATATGGTGCCGCGCTCGCTGGCCGCGGCAGAGGATTTATCTGAACAAGGGATTCAAGCTGAAGTTATTGACCCGCGAACACTGGTGCCTCTTGATGTTGACTCGATATTGGCGTCTGTGCGGAAAACAGAGCGTGTTGTTATTGTACAAGAAGCTGTGCGACGTGGCGGCGTTGCGTCGGATATCGCTTCGATCATTCAAGCTGAGGCTTTTGATTACCTTGATGCACCTATTGAAATTGTTGCAGGAATGAATACGCCGGTGCCGTTTAATTTAGCGCTCGAAAGTCGCGTTATACCGCAAAAAGATGATATTATTGCGGCTGTTAAAAAAGTGATGTATGTTTAGCGGGATCGTAAAGTCATCTCTATTAAAACGTCGAGGAGTTTAACCATGTCTCTCCAAAGCATGACAACCATATTAAACAAAGCCCAAAAGCAGGGCTATGCTGTTGGCGCTTTTAATATTCTCGATTACAATTCCATGAAAGCTGTTGTTGATGCGGCGGAGGAATTGCATAGTCCGGTGATCATCCAAACGTCAGTCAAGACGGTGATCTTTTGGGGCTACGCACCGGTGATCTCTTGGGCGAAACAGCTCACCGAGAACACAAGCGTGCCTGTAGCCATTCACCTCGACCATTGTACAGATGTTGATGTGATCAAAAAGTGCATCGAAACCGGCTGGACGTCCGTGATGATTGATGCGTCGTCAAAACCATTTGAAGAAAATAAAGCATTAACGCGTCAGGTGCTTGACATGGCCAAGCCCAAAGGCGTCTCGGTTGAAGCCGAGCTCGGCGCGATTGTCGGCGTTGAGGATGATATTCACGTCAAGGAACAGGACGCGCATTTGGCTGATCCCGAACAGGCCATTCAATTTTGTCACGAGCTGCCTGTTGATTGTTTTGCACCGGCCATTGGCACGGCGCACGGCGTGTATAAAGGCGAGCCGAAAATCTCCTATGATCTCATCGAAAAAATTGCGCAAAAAACCGGCATCCCGCTGGCATTGCACGGCGGCACGGGTTTGTCGGAAAAAGTTTTTCACCAGTGCATTGCACTTGGGTGCGCCAAGGTCAATATCTCCACGCAACTCAAATATGCTCATATCGACGGATTTGTGAATCATTTTCTGGAAAACAAAGTCTATAATCCGCTTAAACCATTGGGTGCACAATATGAGGCGCTCAAAAGCGCAGTGATTGAAAATATAAAGTTGTTCGGAAGCGAGGGCAAAGCGTAAATGGCAACACCCATCAACATGCCGCAGGTCGGGCAGGATATTGAATCGGCAATTGTAGCTGAATGGAAAGTCAAGCCAGGCGACACCGTGCAAGTCGGTGACGTTGTGGCGCTGGTTGAATCGGATAAAGCGGTGTTTGAGGTCGAGGCGTTTGCTGCGGGAACGATAACGGACATTGTGGTGGAAGAAGGTGAGGAGGGACGGGTGTTTAAGCCAGTGGCGTATTTAGCGGAACAGGTAGAAGGGAGAAAGGAAAAGGGGAAAGGGAGACCAGTGGCTGAAGACCGGAGGCCGGAAGAAAGGCAGCCGGCGGTCGGCAGGCCGCAGTCGGGATTTGCGCGAGCCGCAGATACTGGGCTACCGAATGCGCTACGTATCGTTTCCAGTCCTTCGGCACGCCGCCTGGCCCGGCTGCACGATATTGATTTATCCACAATAAAAGGATCCGGCCCCAGCGGTCGCATCATCAAAGAAGACATTCTCAAAGCGGTCGAAACGAAATCTGCAGGTGTTCCGTACCCCGAATCTCGTATCCCGAATCGCACATCTGTAAAGTCAGAATATAGCGCAACCGCAACCGCAACAGCTTCCGAGAACTTGGCCAGCGACACCACCATCCCGTTTACCAAAATCCGCCAAACCATTGCCGATCGCATGACCCGTAGTGCCACAACCGTGCCGCACTTTTATCTCGTTCAAGATGTGGATGTGACCGCGGCTCTGGCCTGGCGCGAGTCTTACAATGTCACCGCAAAACAAAAAATTTCCATAAATGATTTGGTGATCAGAGCCGTCGCTCGCTCGTTGTCTCAGTATCCGCACATGAACGCGTATGTGGAAACGGATCGGCTCATTGTAAAGCCGCAAATCAATATCGGTGTGGCGGTTACAGTGGACGCCGGATTGATCGTGCCGGTCATTGCCGATGCAGATAAAAAATCGCTTGAAGAATTGAGCGTCGCCTCAAAAGCGGCGGCGGACCAGGCACGCAGCGGCGTGATGAAACCGGGCAATCCGGGCACGTTTACCATCAGCAATCTCGGCATGTACGGCGTCAGTCAATTTTTTCCTATCATCAATCCGCCCGAGGCGGCAATACTCGGTGTCGGCGCCACCACCAAGCAGCTCCGACCCGGCCCGGTCAATTCT
>CAYPZM010000156.1:0-10924 GCA_964414825.1 uncultured Cytophagia bacterium
ATCCGGCAGCGTATCTGCCGTTTGAGGCAAAGGATGCCGGTGCGCCGGTGATTGCGGAAGAGATGGAACTGTCAGTGTTTCGGCTGTTTTGCTGCATCCAGGTGAACGATTCGATCACAGCCGGCGTGTCGCAGTTTTATGCAGAAGTGAAACGTCTCAAAGAACTAAAACAAGAGCTCGAGACATCGGAGAACGCGTTGTTTTTGGTGGATGAAATTTTCAAAGGCACGAACAATCGCGAACGCTTTATCGGCAGCCGTTCCTACATCCGATTTCTGCTCGGTGCATCCGGATTGGGTGCCATCAGCACGCACGATTTGGAGCTGACGCATTTGGCGGATGAATCGCCCCGCATCCGCAATAATCATTTTCGAGAATTTGTGGAAAACGGCCAGCTTGTGTTTGATTACAAATTGCGGACCGGATCGTGTCCCACAACAAATGCCTTAAAAATCATGCGACTTGAGGGGCTGCCCGTGGAATCTGAAACGGAGAGTTAGAGCCGACGTCTTACGGCAAATCTTTTGGCTCACAAATATATTTTTTCTTTTTTGCGGCGCGTCCGCATTTTTCACAAACGTATTTGGGCTTTTTTACGGCTTTGACAAGTACCTCAAAATCATATTTATATTGTTCCTTTTTCCATTTGCACAATTTGTCAAATTTGGACATGAAATCACCCTTGCAGTTGTAGCCACTGTTTTGCGTTGTCATAATAAATCTTGTGCAACACGGAAACCGGCAATTTCAATCCCCGAAACGGTTCGCGAACTTTTGAGGAGTTCATTTCCTGATCCGTGGTAAAATAAAGCCAGTCGTCTTGCCAGGTCTCTGTAATCCATCCCAAGTTTTGCGAATTTTCACTTACTCCCACATCGGTAGCGTACAGTAATCGATCTTGATATTTTTGAATAAACTGGCGCACCTTGTCGCGATCCTGAACCTGAAAATGGCAAATACGCGCCGCCATATCCACTGCCATGTTGGGAAAGCGATTCAGGCGTTGAGCGAGCTCGTCCACATTCCACTCTAAACTGCCGAGGTGGGCGCCGATAAATACCAAATCCGGATGTTTTTCCAGCATGTGGTCGCGCGCCGCAATTTGTTCTTCATAGGATGGATAGTCGGGATGCAGATACATGTGATAGTGCGGATTGCGTGCAAAATAACTGCTGTCGCTGCGCACGGTCATGGAATCGAGTGGCAGCCAGCAATTTCGCGGCTCGCCCAAATGACCAATGACCGGTTTGTTTTGCGAAGCGATATAGTTAAATATAGGATCGAATTTTGGATTATCAATCATGATGAAATTGCCATCCGCTTCCTGAAATGTCATGCCGATATCTTTCCACACCTTGACGGCAATAGCACCGTTGTCAAAATCCTCTTTTAATCGATTGATGGTAACCGTTTGCCAATCGGGATCACTCCAGTTTTCCATACAAATCGTCGTAGCAAACGCCACGGTTTCCGGGAATTCCTGCTGTTGGTGATTGGCCCAGGCAAACTCCTGGTCAATATGCTCCTGACTGGCAGAGCGCGTCACCAGCGTCATCAATTTAAAATTATGAGCTTGCGCCAGCTCGGCAAAGTCCGGCTCAAAGGTGTCGATGTGGACGTGTGCGTCGATTTTGGGGAATGTTTCGTATTCGGGAGTTGAGCTGCATCCCATAATAATAATCGTGGCGAGCAAGAGCAAAATGTTGATCTTCATTACCGGCTCCTTTTGTAAAAAACTTGGTAAATTTAGGAATAGCAATAAACGCCCAGCCGCAAAAATCGCGTAGTAACGCAGAGAAAAACGGTAGTCTCCCTCAGCGAGGCTCGGCGAACTCGGCGCTGCATTTTATTTCAGATTGATCTTATTTCTCCACCACCGGAAATTCGGAAATGCGCAGCCGGGCGCAGCCATACGGTACCAGTTGCACCATCTCAATCTCAGTGTCCACCAAAATCGGGCTGACCGGTGGATTTGCAGCAGAGTGGTTTTTCATTCCCCAATCGGGAAGTTGTTTGGCCGGAACGGTCAGAACCAGCGGCGCCTCGTGCTGCCAACTGACATGCGTGTCCCATTGCGCCCAATACACCATATCGCCGCGGTCAGCAAAGGGGTACTCGTGGATTAAAAATCGCTTGCTTTGAATATCGTCTTCCGGAGATTCCGGGTCGATCGCCAGGCCATAATTCCATGCCGAGAGTGGTTCGATTTTCCAATCCGCTGAACCCATATATTGAATGCTGGAAAAGTTCTTTTCCTCAAACTGGATTTTGGTAAACTCCTTTTCAATTCGCAGCGCAAAATAAAGCGGACCGCGGCGCAGTGCGACAGAATTGTTAAAACGCCGTTCAGTTTGCAGCGGGGAAGGCAATACGAGCTGAATGACATCCCCATTGCGCCATTTTCGTTTTAGGCATACAAGCTTTCCGGATGGCTGCTGTTGCGGCCCGGCTTTATTAATGTTGATTTGTGAATCTTTGGCCCAACTCGGAATGCGGAAGTAAAGGGGAAATGTTGCCGGTTTGTCGAGCTCGATTTCGAACCGAAGCGTATCGGAAAACGGATAATCGGAAATTTGCCGAATAGTAGTTTGAACATTTTTGCCAACCAAAGCCGTAACCCGATTTGGCCCGTACGCCATTGCCGCCAATCCGCCATCTGGCGTGGTATACCACATGTGCTCGACAAATTTTGGCCAACCTTGGTGAAAATTGGCCAGGCAACAAGGATAATTCGGCATGAGCCCATAAATGTTCGAATATGGCCCGTTGGTGCTCCAGTCGCGCTCGGCTACCGATACCAGCGCCTGATTCGCTTGCTGATCGTACTGATGCGCCCAACAATCCGGGGTCATGGTGCCCGGCAAACTGTTAAAAGCCAGCAGCTCTAGTCGATCGGCAAATTTTACCTCACCAAAAATTTCGATCAATTTTTCCAGGGAAAACATGGACTCGACTATGGCGCACATTTCCGTGCCTTGTGTGGGAGAATGTCCCGAAAGATGCTCATCTCCGGAAAATCGACCACCCACTTGACCGTGATTTTCATCATACTTTTGCAGTCCGGTATAAACTGCGTTTTTAAAGCGCTCATCGCCGCTCTGTTGATACCACAAGCCCGGATATTTGAACGCCATGGCATTATTCACCACATGCGCAGTCAATCCATCGGCATCCCAATTGTGCGGAATTTTGCCCTGTTTCACGGCTTCCGCATCCCAGGGAAAAGTTTCGTAATAGGTCGTCCAATCGTAACTGTGTTCAAAAATGGATTGAATGGTTTGCAAAAGCTGCGGGTCTTGCGTGCGGCGATACAGCCAATAACCGGTTACAGCGTGCTCCATCGCACGAACGCCACGCCAGGAATCGTCCGGCCAGTCCGGCGGATTGTCGCGCAAGTAGCGAAAGTAACCGTTCAAAATCTCCAACGCGCGCTCGTCGTGCGTGGCTTCGTAATAGCTGGTCAGCACTTTGCAGGAAATTGCCAGCGGCCAGCGTTCCCATGGGTTCCCCGGCCCAAACCAGCCGTTTTCTTGTTGACTGTCTAGTATCCAATCGATAAAAGGTTTTGCCTTTGTTTTCAAAGTGGAATCGTCCAAAATATAAGCCAATGGAATCAGTCCATCCAAATAATACGGACCACGCTCCCACGATTCGCCATCGCCACCTTTCCAGGCTGAATTTATCAGGTCCGGCCAAAATTCGTCAAGATGGCCGGTCAATCCATCGGCCTGGGCCTGTAACTGATTTCGGAGCCAGCCCTGCGGACGTACAGCGCCCAGCGGAAGTTTTATCAGGTTTGATTCGACCAACGGTTTTTTATTTGTCGAGTACATCGATCTGGATTGGCAGTGAGTACAACTCAAAGCCATGAACAAAACAGCCAAAAGGAGGTGTTTCATGATCGTATCCTGCAATGCAGAGGTGTAATTTTATTGCAATATAATTCTATATTTTTGGAGTGTCAAGAGCTCATTTGGTACCAATTTTATTCCATCTCTGAATGGTTTTCACAATTATTGTTTGTAATTCTGCATAAAAATTAGTAGCTTTGCTATCAAATAAGTCGAAAAATACGAGCCCCAATTCACAGACCTGTCGTACTGTGCTTTGGGGTTTTTAGCAACGTTCACACACCAATGGTTTTGTAATATGGAAAAAAAGATCAAAGCCCGTTTGGAGCTCGAAGACGGCTCTGTGTTTCAGGGATACTCGTTTGGTGAACAGCAATCGGTTGCCGGCGAGGTGGTGTTTAACACCAGCATGGTCGGCTATCCGGAAAGTTTGACGGATCCGTCCTATTTGGGACAAATTTTAGTACTCACCTATCCGCTAATTGGAAATTACGGCGTGCCAGAGTCAAACATTGTTGATGGCCTGGATGAATGGTTCGAGTCATCCGGAATCAAAATTTCCGGGTTGATTGTTTCGGAATATTCGTTTGACTATCAGCATTGGAGTGCCGGAAAAAGCCTGGGACAGTGGCTGGCCGATCATAATGTGCCAGGATTGTATGGCATTGACACGCGTATGCTGACCAAACGTCTGCGCGAAGAAGGCTCCATGTTGGGCAGGATTTTATTTTTTACCGATACGTTGAATTTTTACGACCCCAATAAAATCAACCTGGTTGCACAAGCCAGCGTCACCGAACCGAAAGAATACGGCAGTGGTGAGAAAAAGGTCGTTCTGATTGATTGCGGCAGCAAAGACAATATTGTGCGATGCCTGGTCAATCGCGGTCTCACGGTTCGGCGCGTGCCGTATAATTACGATTTTACTCATGAAGAGTATGATGGCATTATGATCTCCAACGGCCCTGGCGATCCCAAAACCTGTCGCGAGACGACTGGTATTGTCAATAAAGCCATGGAGCACAACAAACCGATTTTTGGCGTCTGTATGGGCAATCAAATTTTGGCCCTGGCGGTTGGCGCGGATACCTACAAACTGAAATTCGGGCATCGCAGCCAAAATCAGCCTTGTGTTGAGGTGGGAACCAAACGCTGTTATATCACATCACAAAATCACGGCTATGCTGTGGATGGCCGTACGCTGCCAGACGGTTGGGAGCCGTGGTTTGTGAATGCCAACGACGGCACCAACGAAGGAATCCGGCACGTCAGTCGGCCATTTCGTAGCGTACAATTTCATCCAGAAGCCGCACCCGGCCCGGTGGATACCGGAATTTTGTTTGATGATTTCAAGAGGATGCTCATATGATCAATAAAGTAATTATTCTCGGAAGCTCAGCCCTCAAAATTGGCGAGGCCGGCGAATTTGACTATTCCGGCAGCCAGGCCATCAAAGCGCTCAAGGAAGAGGGCGTCACCACCATTCTGGTGAATCCCAATATTGCCACCATTCAAACTTCCGAGCATTTGGCGGATCAAGTCTATTTCTTGCCGGTCACGCCTTATTTTGTGGAACAGGTCATTCAAAAAGAAAAACCGGAAGGCATTTTGCTCAGCTTTGGCGGTCAAACTGCGCTCAACTGCGGTATGGAGCTGGAAAAGTCTGGCGTGCTGGCGCGTTATGGCGTGCAAGTTCTCGGTACGCCCGTTGAAGCCATTCGCAACACCGAGGATCGCGATCTCTTTATCGCCAAACTGCGGCAAATTGACGTCAAAACTGCGCGAAGTTTTGCCGTCGAGTCTGTGGACAAAGCCATTCAACGTGCGCACGAAATTGGTTTTCCGGTGATGATCCGCATTGCCTATGCCTTGGGCGGCTTGGGGTCCGGCGTTTGCTATTCCGAACAAGAGGTGCGCGAGCGGGCGCAAACCGCGCTTTCCTACACCACACAAATTTTGGTTGAAGAGTATTTGCTCGGCTGGAAAGAGATCGAATATGAAATTGTGCGTGACCAATATGACAATTGCCTTTCCGTGTGTAATATGGAAAATTTTGATCCCATGGGCATTCACACCGGCGAGAGCATTGTGGTGGCGCCCAGCCAAACCCTCACCAATCGCGAGTATCACCTGCTGCGCGAAATCGCCATCCGCACCGTGCGCCATTTGGGCATTATTGGCGAATGTAATATTCAGTATGCGCTTGATCCACATTCCGAAGATTATCGTGTCATTGAAATTAATGCGCGGTTGTCGCGGAGTTCTGCTTTGGCCTCAAAAGCAACGGGATATCCGCTGGCGCACGTAGCTGCCAAGTTAGCATTAGGACATAGCTTAATTGACGTGCCCAATTCCATCACCAAAGTCACCAAAGCCAGTTTTGAACCGTCATTGGATTATGTAGTGGTGAAAATTCCGCGCTGGGATTTGAAAAAGTTCAAACAGGTATCGAAAAAAATCGGCTCTGGCATGAAATCCGTGGGCGAGGTTATGGCCATTGGCCGCAAGTTTGAAGAAGCGCTGCAAAAAGGCATTCGAATGCTGGAAATCGGTGCCAGCGGTTTGGTCCTCAATAAAGGTTTTGAAATTAAAGATGTAAAAGCCGAGCTCGCGGCGCCAACCGATTTACGCGTGTACGCCGTGCCGCAAGCCTTAAAAATGGGTATGACGGTTGATGAGATTCATGAGCTTTCCTATATTGACAAATGGTTTTTATATAAAGTCAAAAATATTGTGGATATAGAACAGCGCCTAAATAAAGTAGGGGAGCAGCGTTGTCCGCAAGATTTGTTGCACGAAGCCAAACAGCACGGATTTTCCGATCTGCAAATTAGCCGCGCGCTGGAAAAAACCGAAATCCAAGTGCGCGAGCTGCGCAAGGCCTACGGTTTGATGCCGTGTGTTAAACAAATCGATACGCTGGCCGCAGAATACCCGGCGCAAACCAACTATTTGTATCTCACTTATAATGGCCAGGAGGATGATCTGGCGTTTCTGGAGCGCAATGCGGTTATGGTTTTGGGCGGCGGTCCCTACCGCATTGGCAGCTCGGTAGAATTTGACTGGTGTTGCGTTAATTCGGTGATGACGCTCAAGGATTTGAATTACACCACTATTATGGTGAACTATAATCCCGAAACCGTGAGCACCGATTACGACGAATGCGACAAACTTTATTTTGATGAGCTGAGTTTTGAAACGGTGATGGATATTTATGAAAAAGAAAAGCCGATTGGCATCATTATTTCCATGGGCGGACAAATACCTAATAATCTCGCGCTCAGGCTGGATCAGTTTGGTGCGAAAATTCTCGGCACCTCGCCGCGCAGTATTGACAATGCCGAAGACCGACATAAATTTTCGCGACTGCTGGATACGCTCAATATTGATCAGCCGGAATGGAATGAGCTCACATCGGTGGATGGAGCGAAAAAATTTGCCGAAAATGTCGGCTATCCCGTTCTTGTGCGACCCTCGTATGTATTGAGCGGCGCAGCCATGAGCGTGGCTTCCACGGATGAAGAGTTGGAGAAATTTCTCAACAAGGCCTCCGATATCTCCTCGGACTATCCCGTAGTGATTTCAAAGTTTATTGAAAACGCCAAAGAGATTGAAATTGATGCCGTAGCCCAGGAAGGCGAGCTGCTGGTGTACGCCATTTCCGAGCACGTTGAAAACGCCGGCGTGCATTCGGGCGATGCCACCCTGGTGTTACCGCCGCAACGCACCTATTTGGAAACCACCAGGCGCATCAAAAAAATTGCCCGGCAACTGGCTTTGGCGCTTAAAATTAATGGGCCGTTCAACATGCAGTTTGTCGCCAAGGACAATGAAGTCAAAGTGATCGAGCTGAATTTGCGGGCCTCGCGCAGTTTTCCATTTGTTTCTAAAATTTTCAAGATGAATTTTATAGATATTGCCTCACGGGTGATTATGGGCCATCACGTGCCCAAAATCGATCGCTCGGCGTTCGATTTGGAATATGTCGGCGTCAAAGCGCCGCAGTTTTCCTTTACCCGGCTCATCGGCGCCGATCCCACGTTAGGCGTAGAAATGGCCTCAACCGGAGAAGTCGGTTGTTTGGGAGATGATTTTGACGAAGCCTTTCTCAAAGCGCTGCTTTCGGTTGGATACAAACTGCCGGTGAAAAATATTTTGCTCTCCACCGGACCCATCGAATCCAAGGCTGAATTTCTCAACAGTACCCGACTGTTGCAAAAGATGGGTATGAATTTCTATGCTACAGGCGGCACAGCCAAGTTTATGGAATCCAATGGCCTCAAAGTAACCAAGTTGCACTGGCCGCTGTCCCAAAAAACGCCGAATGTGCTGGATTATCTCGAAAACGGAAAAATCGATTTGGTGATCAACATCCCGAAAAATTTTCAGGAAGAGGAACTCACAAACGACTATATCATTCGGCGCCGTGCTGTGGATTTTGCCATTCCCTTGTTTACCAATTTGCAATTGGCGCGTCGATTTGTTGAAGCTATCGCCAAAAAGACGCTAAAAGATTTACAGATTAAAAGCTGGGCCGAACATGTCTAAGTTGCAAACAATAGCAGAACCTGCAACTTGGTTTCTATAATCAAGTGCTACAAACACTCCAAAACTTGCAGAAACACTTTGAACCATGATCATCTGTTCATCCGGGAATTTCCATGTCGGTAATGAAAAAGTTTATCCACCTCATTTCACCCCCTTCTACCAAATACCTTCCTCTGGTATCCGTTGAAATCATTCGTCGTTTGTTTATGGCGCTGTTTCTGCTTTTGGTACTCGTCGTTGTAGGCACCCTGGGTTACGAGCTCATTATGCGTTGGGGATTTTTGGACTCGCTTTACATGACCGTCATAACCATTGCCACTGTCGGATTTCAAGAAGTTTCCGATTTAAACAACGCCGGCAGAATTTTTACCATCTTTCTAATTTTTAGTGGACTGGGTATTGGCGGATATGCCATCGGTACTATTGCCGCGTTTTTGATCGAAGGTGAACTTGTCAATTTATTAAAAGGCAGTCGTATGGCTTGGGAAATTACAAATTTAAACGACCATATCATTGTGTGTGGATATGGTAAAATTGGCCGCGAGGTGTGTGCACGGCTCGCCGATTTGGGCGAAAAGTTTATCGTCATTGACAAAGACAGCAATAAAATTGACGAAGCCCTGGGCCTGGATTACCTTGCTGCTGTTGGCGATGCAGCAGACGACGATGTGCAACTGCGCGTTGGTGTAAAAACCGCGCGCGCGTTGATCAGTGCAATTTCTGACGATTCGGCGAACGTTTACCTGGTTCTCACGGCGCGCACGTTGAACGAGCATACCTACATTGTCGCGCGCTGCGCTGATGAGGCCTCGCGCAAAAAGCTGCTGCGCGTTGGCGCCAATCGTGTGGTGTCGCCATTTGAAATCGGTGCTCGGCGAATGGCTGCTTATGTGGTCAAGCCGGAAATTGTTGATTTTCTCGATGCGTTTGCGCCCGGCGGCTCGTATGGTTTGCAGCTTGAACGTGTGGTGCTGACCAAGTCCAGCTTGCTGCTTGGCAAGATCCTCAAAGAATCGAACATACGTGAGGCTACAAATGGCGCCTTGGTAGTCGGAATTTGCAAAGACAAAATAACCATGGATATCAATCCTCCGGGTACGACGGTGTTGGAGGAGGACAATATTTTGTTGGCTATAGGCAACAACGAGCAGCTTCATGCTCTGCACCAGCTCGCCGGCGATGAGGCATAATGAACATCACAACCTCTTACCGATTCCGATGCTTGTTGATCGCATTTGTGCTCCTCGCGCTCGCTTTTGCCTCCAAATTTTATCACGGCCCGTATTGGCGATTTTCCAACGCCTATTTGGGCGATGTGTTTATCGTTGGAACCTTGTACTTTTTTCTATCAATTGGATTGCCGGCATTAGCGCCTCTGAAAAAAGCATTGATCATCGCACTCGTCGCACTTTGCGTCGAATTGTTTCAGGCAACCGGAATACCTGCCTCATGGGGATTGCCGGAGCCGTTCAGTTTTGTTTTAGGAACCGCTTTTGATTGGCGTGATTTTTTATTCTATGGTATCGGCTTGTTGCTTGCTCTTGGATTGGATAAACGACCATCGAACCAGAATGAAAACGAATCCCTTTTATAATAAACCACTCATTATTGCGCATCGGGGCGCATCTGCTTATGCGCCGGAAAATACATTGCCGGCGTTTGAAAAAGCCATCGAGTTGGGGGCCGACGCCATCGAGCTCGATGTGCAGCTCACCAAAGACGAGCAGGTAGTAGTGTTTCATGACTATCATGTCGAGCGCACCACAAACGGCACCGGATTTTTGCTGACTCACAAACTGAACAAATTGAAACGCCTGGATGCCGGAACATGGTTCAATAAAAAATTTGCGGGTGTACGTATTCCAACTCTTGATGAAGTATTTGCGGCAGTTGGCAAGCGCGTCTTGATCAATATTGAATTCAAAAAAATGCCGTTTGCCGATAAACTTGTGGATACGGTGTTAAAGTTGATTGAGGATTACAATCTGCAAGATCGATGTTTTATCACATCATTTGACCCTATATGCATCGCATACGCGCGAGTTCAAAATCCACATATCCCAACCGGTTTTTTATTTGACAAAATGAGTGACACCATTTGGCATGGCGAATGGCCGTTTGTATTACCTTTTTGGAAGCTTGTAAACGAGCAGCTACTGGAGCAGGCAAACGCGCACAACAAGCAGCTCCTCACCTGGACCGTCAATGAAGAAGCGGATATGCAACGGTTGTTGCAAAAGGGGATAGGCAGGATTATAACCAATGTGCCGGACAGATTACTAAAAGTGCTGCAAAATTCAAGAAAAAAATCTTGACTTGAAATATAAAATACTTTATATTATGCGGCTTTGTGGTTGAGCAAATGACCGAAAGCCAAGATGGTGGGCGTAGCTCAGTCGGTAGAGCCCCAGGTTGTGGCCCTGGTGGTCGCGGGTTCAAGTCCCGTCGCTCACCCACAAACTCAACAAACGTCCCGTTCGTCTAGTGGTTAGGACTCAGGATTTTCATTCCTGCAACAGGGGTTC
>CAYPZM010000157.1:0-10914 GCA_964414825.1 uncultured Cytophagia bacterium
GTCTTGTTTCCGGAAAATGTTTAGATTAGTAAAACTTGATCACGTGAATTATTGGAGAGTGTGATGAAACAAAGCAAAGCATCTCGACGAACGTTTTTAAAAGCATCCACGGCCGCGGCGTTTGCCTTTACCTACGTTCCAAGCCGGTTGTTGGGCCAAGATGCCCCAAGCAACAAATTGAATATTGCCGGAATTGGCGTGGGCGGCATGGGCGCCGGCAATTTGGAGCGCTGTGAGAGCGAAAACATTGTAGCGTGGTGCGATGTGGACAGCGAGTATGCCGCAAAAACATTCAAAAAATACCCGAATGCAAAAGTTTATACCGATTATCGCGAGTTGTTTGACAAAGAAAAAGACATTGATGCGGTAGTGATTGCCACGCCGGATCACACGCATGCGGTCATTACGATGGCGGCCATGCAGTTGGGCCAGCATGTCTATTGCCAAAAGCCGCTCACGCACACCGTGTACGAAGCACGAAAAATTACCGAGGCGGCGCGATATTACGGCGTGCAAACCCAAATGGGCAACCAAGGCCATTCGTCCGAGCACATTCGTATGCTGAAAGAGTGGTTGGCCGACGATGCCATTGGCGATGTGCGCGAGGTGCACGCCTGGACCGACCGTCCGGTTGGCGGAGACCCATGGTCCACCTTTGCCGTTCGAGCCAAACCCGAAGAAACACCTGCGGTGCCGGAATCGCTCGATTGGGATTTGTGGCTGGGACCGGTGTCCTATCGTCCCTACCACCCGGCCTATCATCCCATGAAATGGCGCGCCTGGCTCGATTTCGGTACCGGCGCCATGGGCGATATGGGCTGTCACATTCTTGATCCTGCATTTTGGGCGCTGGATTTGGGTGCGCCGACTGCAGTGCAAGCGACTTCCACGCATTGGGAGCCCGAAGTGGCATCGCAAACGTTTCCGCGCGCCTCGATTGTACGCATGGAGTTCCCGTCGCGCGATAATCGTCCGCCGGTTAACATGACCTGGTACGATGGCCGCTTGATGCCGCCCATTCCACCGGATTTTGAACCGGGACGCAAATTACCAGCCAGCGGTGCGTTTCTCGTTGGCGACAAGGGTGTGATTTTACACGGCTCGCACGGCGCCGGCGGCATGCGAATTGTGCCGGAAAGCAAAATGAAAGCCTATACGCCGCCGCCGAAAACCATTCCTCGTGTAAATGACACGCACGAAGGCGATTGGATTCGTGCGTGCAAAGATGGCAATCCCGCCAGCTCCACCTTTGATTACGGCGGCCCCCTCACGGAAATGGCCCTGCTTGGAATGATCGCCATTCGCGTCAAAGATACCCGACTGGAATGGGATGCGGAAAATCTTCGTTTTACCAACAATGACCAGGCCAATGAGTTGCTGCATATTAATTATCGTGAGGGGTGGAGTTTGTAATTTGTAGAGGCGCGTTTCATCGTTTCTCTATCTTGTTGAAACTGAGCCTGAAGTGACTGCGGAAAAAGTGAAATAGCTTCTGAACAAGGGGTCACTTACAAGCTTGAACATTGTCTTAATTACCAAGATAAATTTCGACTTTTAAACTAGTCTGCTAAAATTGGTGACCCCTTGTTGGGTTCATTATATAATTATGAATCTCGGAATCGATAACCTTCTTTCCAACACATCACTTTTGAAATCTCTCGGTAACCAGCGTCTTGCGTTACTCGGCCACCCGGCTTCTGTCACCCGCACCTGTATGTTTACGTTGGATGCCATGATGAACCGCTCCGAGCTCAATGTCGTATCTGCATTTGGCCCGCAACACGGTATGCGCGGTGACAAGCAAGACAATATGATCGAGTCCGAAGACTATGTGGATCCCGTACATGGCATTCCGGTTTTTAGTTTGTATGGGGAGGTCCGTTATCCAACAAATTCAATGTTAGACACGTTTGATGTGTTGCTCGTCGATTTACAGGATATTGGCACGCGTATTTACACATTTGTCACCACGCTGGCTTTCATGCTGGAAGCGTGCGCTGCTCATGGAAAACGAGTTTTAATTCTCGATCGCCCCAATCCTGCCGGGCGGACATTTGAGGGCACCATTCTCGAATCCGGATGGGAGAGTTTCGTCGGCGTGGCCCCCATGCTCATGCGGCACGGGTTTACATTAGGCGAATTTGCTCTTTGGTATGTCGATTTCAAAACGCTGGACCTACCTCTGCAAATCGTCCCCATGACCCGTTATGATCCAACCGCCCCGCCAGGATATGGCTGGCCTCTGCACGAACTGCCGTGGATCAATCCGAGTCCAAACGCCTCCAGTTTGAACATGACGCGCTGTTTTCCGGGTACGGTTTTGTTTGAAGGTACGACCCTGTCCGAGGGCCGGGGAACCACAACGCCTCTCGAAGTAATCGGTGCGCCGGATATCGATTTTAACCGGATTCTTAAACGCATGTCTGCACTCGAACCCAATTGGCAAAACGGCGCTCTTGTCCGCCCTTGTTTTTTTGAACCCACATTTCACAAACATGCCGGAACGTTGTGCGCCGGTCTGCACATTCATACGGATTTTTCAGGTTACAATCCGCACGAGTTCAAGCCATACCGCCTGGCAGCGCTGCTGCTCAAGGCCGTTCGGATGGAATATCCCGACTATAACCTGTGGCGCCAATTCCCGTACGAGTACGAAGCCGAGCGTCTGGCCATAGATCTGCTCAGCGGTGGGACGTTTTTGCGCGAGTGGGTAGATGACTCTGAGGCCCTTTCCGGAGATTTTGAGAAACGGCTGGTTTCAGACGAATCCGAATGGTCAGATATATCAAAATCCTATTTGCTGTACTAGACGGAAAAAATTAAAGTTGGATGGTACCCCATGAAGAATGGTCTAAAGACATTTTTTCAATTTATTCTATTGTGGATTATTGCGCTGGTGATCACCCTAACGCTTGTCATCCCCAACACTGCTCAATACAAAAATGCATTATCGACCTATGACCAGGTTATGTCGGAAAAACAGATTGACATCCCGTCGCTCGAATTTCCGTACAAGTATGGTTATGCGATTGGTTATATCGCCGGCAGCCAGCCGCAATTCTACGTTTGGATTTTGCTGATACAGACATTGATCGTCGTTGGCTTTTTGCTGTTATTAAAACGGATAAGCTACAGCAAACGCCGAGCACTATTGCTTACCGATCCGGCCGAGTCGGTAAAAAATGTACTCGCCAATGTCTTGCTGTTTACATTTGGGATTTTCCTGAAACGCGCTTCCGAGCAGCTCAAGTTCTATTTCAATATGCCCGCCCGCTCGCGCATTATTGGGCTGCTGGCCTATGCCTTTATTTTTATTGCGGTCACCATCAGCTATAAAATTCCTATTGACTCGATCGGTCATCAATTCCTTTATATCATGTATGTCCAAGTGTCCATCCCCATACTTTTGATTTTTCTCACCTTGTTTGTCAAGCCGTTTCGCAAAAAATTTCAGCGGCGCCTGTTGTGGCTGTCAATTGGCGGACTGTTTTTGACGTGGATTTTAAGCTTATCCGCGGGAATCCATCTCAGTCAAACCCAGCTTGAAGGCTCGGCAGAGTATCTGGAAAATTTTTCATTTATGGATGCCAACACGTTGCTGCTGAATTTGCTCATTGTGCTGGCCTTTTCGTTTTATATTGAGGTGATGAAGCAGGTCTCTACGCAAAAAGCTCGTTACGAAGCAGAGATGGTGGTGGCGCAACGTATTCAAAATGAGCTGCTGCCCGTGTTAGATTTAAACAATGAATCCTATGAGCTCTATGGCAAAACCGAATCGGCCCATGAAGTTGGCGGTGATTATTGTGATGCGATTACGCTACCGGACGGTCGTTTGGTTGTAGCTGTAGGTGATGTGTCCGGACATAACGTGGCTGCCGGAGTTATGATGAGTATGCTCAAAGTGGCGTTTCGTACCGAGCTCAATTATTTAGATGACCCTCGACACCTTGTCGAATCCTTGAATAGAACCGTATATGAGCACAAAAATAAAGCCATGTTTATCAGCTTTTTGTTCGTACTTTACGATCCCGCGGAAAAACGACTGACGTTGATCAACTGCGGTCATCCGCCTCTGTTGCATGTTTCAAAAACCGAAAACCGGATTCTGCAATACCGCACTGGAGATGTGGCTCTGGGACTGCAACCGGATGCTCAATTTTCATTTAAATCCGTGCCCTACTCTGCCGGCGATTGTTTTGTGTTTATAAGTGATGGATTAATCGAGTCTGCCAACGCGTACGGGGAAGAGTTGGAGCTGGACCGAGTATCCGAGGTCGCTCAAACATCCGTAGAGCTGTCTCCAAAAGCGCTGTATGATTCGCTTCTTTCAGCGGCAAACGATTTTCGTGGACAGGTGCCGCAGCGCGATGATGTGACGGTTGTGGTGCTAAAAATAAAATGAACAATATATTTATGCAGGATGATCGTATTTGAATGAATTTTATGAACAGCATGCCCTTTTAGCTATTTTATTGATTCTGTGGTGCGTTGTGCACAGCGCTTTGATCTCAACCTATGCCACAAAAAGGCTCAAACTCGTTCTTAAACATCGAGTTAAATATTATCGAATTCTATATAACCTCATCGCCGTTTTCACGCTAGTGCCGATTTTTCTGCTTTGGCTTTCCATGCCTCGTGTTACTTTTTTTGCATGGACGGGACTCTGGCGAGTTCTCCAGGGTGCCCTTTTGGGCGCAGGTCTGTTTTTTCTGCTCGCCGGCGCCAAAAGTTATGACGCCCTGCAATTTTTGGGTATCCGGCAGGTTATGGCGAAATCTCACAAGATGGGACTTTCTGATTCCGGTGGATTGCATACCGAGGGGATTTTGAGCGTCGTCCGGCATCCCTGGTATTTGGCCGGCATTTTGGTGCTGTGGGCGCGCGACCTCACCTCGGTTTCTTTGATTGTAAATTCGATTTTCACCGCCTATCTTATTTTTGGTGCGCGCCTCGAGGAGAAAAAACTTGTGCAAGAATTTGGTGCCGCATATGTTGATTATCAAAAACGGGTGTCCATGCTGTTTCCCTGGAAGTGGTTTGTAGAAAAACTGTGCAAATAACTATATCGCTCCCGTATCTCAAATCGCTGTCATTTTATTATTTTGCATTTCATTACTTGCCCCTTAACCTGCCATTTTCTATAATAGAAAAATAACATAAACGTGGGAGTCCGCTATGCCCGTTATTACATCTGTTTCGCGACGTTCATTCATTAAAAGATCAGCTCTTGCAACAGCAGCTTTTGCTGCACCGACCATTGTTCCAAGCCGTGTATTTGGTCAACATGCGCCCGGCAACCGCATTGTTCTGGGTTTTATTGGCTGCGGTAAACAGAGTCAACATTTACTGCGCGCGTTTTTGCGCGAGCGCGGCACGCAAGTGGTGTCACTTTGCGATGTTGACCGCTTAAAGTTGGAACGTGATTTGAAAATTGCCACAGATTATTACAATGAACATCCCGGTGGGAGTCGTGGCATTCAAACTACAGGCGATTACCGCGAAGTCTTGGCGCGAGACGACATTGATGCGGTGATCATCAGCACGCCGGATCATTGGCATGGGCTCAATGTCATTGATTCGGCCGAGGCGGGTAAAGATATATATTGCGAAAAACCGCTTGCCCACAATATCGCTGAGGGCAAGGCCATGGTGCGGGCGGTACGACGCCACAATCGCGTTTTTCAAACCGGCAGCATGCAGCGTTCGGATAGTAAATTTCGCCACGCCTGTGAATTGGTGAGAAATGGCTACATTGGTAAAGTCAAGCATGTGGCTGTAAACATCGGTGGGCCGCCAAAGCCTTGCGATTTGCTGGAAATGGCCGTGCCCGATTATCTGGATTGGAACATGTGGCTTGGGCCGGCCCCGCAACGTCCGTATCACTCAGAGCTGTCCCCGCATTTGAGCAATGACATTTTTCCGCACTGGCGCAGTTACCGAGAATTTGGCGGCGGCGGCATGACTGATTGGGGCGCGCACCATTTTGATATTGCGCAATGGGGTTTGGGCATGGATGGCTCCGGCCCGGTCAAGGTGATTCCTCCGGATGGACAAAACGTTAAAAATTTAACATATGTATATGAAAACGGCATCACCATGAGCCGAACCCATGAATATGAGGGCATTCAAGTGAACGGCTTGTTCTTTGTCGGCACGGAAGGCAAGGTAATGGTCAACCGAGGCTTTATAAAAACCTGGCCGGAAACACTGGTTACACAACGAATGAGTCCCTCGGACATACATCTCTACAACAGCGAAAATCATTACGGTGATTTTCTACAGGCCGTGCGCTCGCGCCAAAAACCGATTTGTGATATTGAAATCGGCAATAGCACAGTTGTGGTGTGTTTGATGGGAAATATCGCCTACGAGCTGGGACGGCCCCTGGAGTTTGATCAAACCACGCAGCAGTTTGTAAATGATTCCGAGGCCAATGATTTAATGGGCCGACCAATGCGCGGCGAGTGGCGGATTTAAAGCGCTACTCGCCAGATTGTGTCCAAGTATCCGGATACTCGACTCGCTGCACCATTTCGCCATTTTCGGTACGAATCCAGGTGCTAAATTGCCGTTTTCCTTCTTGAAGCTGAATGATACGGGCGCCGCGCGGCAAATCGCCATAAGCGTCAAATCCGGAAACGCGACCGTAGGCCAGCATAATGCCGTACCACAATCCGGCGTAATCATTTTCGTGATCGTGACCGACAAAGGTTGCCATCACATCCCCGGCCAATCGCATGGCTGCAAACATTCCAGTGTTGATAACCGGATCGCACACATCTTCTTGCTGTACGCCAACGCAGTTTATGGATTGCCAGACATCGTGATATTCCGGCAGCGGAATATGAAAAAACGCGACAGCCGGCAAGGGCGTATTGTTGTTTTTGCGCGTAAAGTAGGCGCTTTGTTTTCTGTACCAGTCGATTTGTGAAAATTCGATCCAGCCGTATGTGCCCACTCCTTCGATGGTTGTGTAAGCATTCGAGTCTATGCAGTAAATGAGCAGCGCGGTTTTGTTAGCCGCGTTTTTGACTTGCAGAACCCTATTGCCGACTCCCTCGATATGTTTCGGTCCTCTCTGAACGAGCGAATACGGCTGATTTTGTAGCAATTCGATAATTTTCGCCCGCGTTAAATCCTGCTCGTCATCGTGATTACCCAGAGTAACCGTCCATGGAATGTGGTGATCGATCATGGGCTGAATGACATCGCGCCAGGCGTCTGCACCGGGTTTTGACGTGACAATGTCGCCGGAAAGCACGACCAGGTTCGGCGATTCACTGTCGAGAATAGCGCCCATAAATTGCGGCACTTTTTGGCTCGGCTCTGAAGCGATGTCATAGTGAATGTCGGTGAATTGCACGATGGTGAACGTGCCGTCCGAATTCACCTTTAAATCACTTTGCGCCAGCACAGGAATACACAAAAGCAGAACAAGGCTGAAAATGCGTGCTAATCGAGTTGATGTTTGCAAATCGATTTTACCTTTTTTATCCAATTTCTTTTCGTATTCATTTTATAAATTGACCCGATCCCTTTAAGGGATCGGGTCAATGTTTTATTAGACTTTGTTTATCTCAATTTGATTTCCGGTCGACCCGGTCCGTTATACGGCTCGGCGCCGAAAGAGCCAGTCAATTCGGGAACGGAAATTAGGTCCGGCTCCGTAACCGTAGGCTCTTTGATAAAACCGTGGTACCGGCCCATCCAATAATCGCGCAAAAATCCAGTGGGCTCTATAACGCGCCGGCCGCTGGAGCCGCCGTCATACGGCAGCGTACTGCGGTGACCGCGTTTGACGGCAGTCTCGCGCGGGGACATGGCTTTGGTGCCGCCGCCATAGGGTACATATCCGGATTCGGGAAATAAATCGTCACGATGCGAGTTGGTGTAGCTGTGTTCCACACAATCCAACGTCCAGGCCCGTAAATGCTCAACCGCGGGCTCTACTTCGCAATCATTGCCGGTAATGGCACCATAGGAAAAATTGTACCAGGGGATGTGCTCTATCCGTTTTAACGCCCAGGTGCGCTCCAGACTGCGCAGATAAATGGAGCGCAGATAAGGATCATCCACATAGCGAAATAGCGTATGATAACAACGTTGCGCCAGATTGTCATCCCACGGCGCAATGTCCTCTGGCGGAAAGGTGAGTTTTTGCCGCACCGTATAATGGTGATAGCCCCAGTCTAATACCTGGTGCAACCCATCTTGATACTTTTGATCGCCGCTCACCGCATAGGCGGTGAGCATATAGGTTTGCGCCTGCATGCCATTCAGACCGCGCGCTACAAAACCGTAGGGACGCAGCAAATAGTCGGGATCCCAACGGCCCCAGCGTGTGGGCTGACCGTTCATATCGCGCAATACCCAGCCATTGTCGATGATATGAGACGCAATGTTGGTGA
This sequence comes from uncultured Cytophagia bacterium, assembly GCA_964414825.1. Lineage (GTDB taxonomy): Bacteria > Zhuqueibacterota > Zhuqueibacteria > Residuimicrobiales > Krinioviventaceae > CAYPZM01. The sequence continues at coordinate 8,409 of CAYPZM010000157.1, forward strand.
GATGCTGCGCCGCCAGCTCTTTCTCCTCGCCTTGGGCCACCAAATCGTGAAACAGTGAGACCGAATAAAAATGCGCATCCACCTCGTCACTGGAGGTGTCGCCTTTCCAATACCACTTGCCGTCTTCCGTGGGATACCATTTGGCCGGCAACCCCCCGGAGCCATGTCGTGCCATTTTGTCCTTGTCTGCAGTTGTGGACCAAATAGCGCGAGCGATAAATCCATCCTTGGGCGTAATTTGATCCAGCCACACCATGGCCTTGAAGGCATTCACCGCTTCTTGTCGCGCGGATTCATCTCCGGTCACCGCGTATTTGTAGCACATGGCCGCAAGGTAGGGCGCGGTATGGCCGCCGTCGTTATCGCTCACTTCACGAATCCATTCGTCGTTTGGACCTTTGTAAAGCGTGTGGATGAAACCCAGGCGCTTGTGACCCCAGGCTTCGAGATGGCGTTCATAGTATGCAGCCTTTTTCGCAAGCGTAAATGGCTCGTAGCGAATGATGCCGACACCGCCGTCCGTGGCAATAGCCACTGCATTGTCATTTACGGCAATATCGTGAACGTCATTCCCCGGCAGCCAAAGTTGTGGTCCAAAATAGTGCCAATCATTTTTCAGCATGCGGATGGCGCCGGTGGAGGTGCCGATCCACAAATCGTTGTCAAAACCAGTTTCCAGGCACGTGGTTTCTTCGTAAGGCAGGCCGTCAACTCCTTGTAATGCGGTCATGGCGGCGCCGCGCAATACGCCCAAGCCTTTGGCCGTAGAGATGAACAATCGGCTGCCGATTGCCAGCATGTCCGTGGTAACAGGAGAAGGGAGAGCGCCCCAATCCATAGTGTATTCGTTCACCACGGGGCCATCGAGCAGAACCAGCTCGCCGGGCCGTAAAACATAGAGCGTGCCGCTGTAGGAGGCGATACGAAAGATGGGACCCAACTGTACCGGGTCGGTTAGCACTTGCGAGCCGTCGGCCATGGTTACCGTAACGTCCCGGCTGCTATAACCACCTTTGGGTTCAATATTGACAAATTCGCCATTTTGCCAGCGAAAAATATCTTCGCGCGTTGCGGCGTGCAGGATTCCTTGGTGCATACAAAAGTCAACTACGAGCGTATCTAACGTTTTGACCCACGTATCATCTTTGAGTTGAAACAGCGCTGAATCGGTCAAGGCCCAGAGTTCTTGGTTCATGGTTTCGAGTCGAGAAATGGAATGGGGAGCATTGGGCGACCGGGAAAACGAGTCACCGCCGAGTTTATAAATATCGCCTTGCATAACCACAAATAATTGATTTTTATAAAATGTTGCCGAGGTTACGGGATGCTCGGTCGGCACCTGTTGCGACACTTCTTGCCGATACACGTCGTCTTGTACTGCTTGCCATAATTTACTATCATTTTGGAACAGATCATCTGCTGTAACTGGGAAGTGAGCAACAAAACAGAATAAGAGAACGAAACTGATTCGTGTCATGACAACGCTCCTCACATTTAAAGTAAAAATCGGATGGTTTGAATACACGTATATAATAAATTAGTTCAATGAATCAAAATATTATTTTGAACAAATTTTGGCAAGAAATTAGGACGGATAGATTGCAGAGTTCAATAATCCAGCAGAACCATTGTCAGGTTTGAATCTTTTGTTAAGCGCTTTGCAACAAACTGATGGCTTCGGCATCCGAAACATCGTACCAGTTTTCATACACCTGGGCCACAGCGTGAAAATTTAGCGGCTTTTCCAAAATGACCACAGAATCTACCATTTCTTCGAGGTCTTGAGTGACATGGGCACTTGCGACCGGTGCGGCAACAATAACTTTGCTCGGATTGCGTTTTTTGACCAGTTCAATTGACGCTTTCATGGTCGAGCCTACCGCAATGCCATCATCCACCAAAATAACTATGCGGTTGTTCAACGTGGGCAACGCCTGGTTGTGTCGCAGCGTGGCAATGCGATCCTGAATGACGCGTTCCTGGTCGAGCATAATTTTTTCAACCTGGCCTTCGGGCAAGCCGAACACGACTTGTTCGACTAAATACGTGCTGCCGTCTTCGGCAATGGCGCCAAATCCGGATTCGGGATTGTCCGGATACGGCAGTTTACGAGATACCACAATGGAAAACTCGGCTTCCAAGGCCTGCGCCACTTCTTTACCCACCTCAACACCGCCGCGCGGAATGGCCAGCACCACCGCATCTTCTCCCTTGTATTTCATCAGTTTATTGGCCAATTTTTGGCCGACATCTTTTCGATCTTTGAACATAAAATCACCTGTCATTCATGAATTGTCGTTTTTAATCTCTCTAATTACAGCGACAATTCAACAGGGCAAGATTATTCCATAGATGGCATGAGGAGTTTAGGGCATTTTTTGGGCGACATAAACCACAAACAACAAATCATCGACATCCGGCGTGCCGCTTTTGATGAGCAGCTTTTGCTGTTTCAATAGCTTAAATTCAAAGTCGTTTAGCAGTCCTTGAACATACGTTTCGCTAT
>CAYPZM010000158.1:0-10905 GCA_964414825.1 uncultured Cytophagia bacterium
CATCAACGCCGGGGCGCGTTCAGTGCTGCCAAAGGGCTCGTGCGCTTCCTGGACCATCAATTCGATTGTGGTTCCGGCGGGTGCCTCAATCTCAAAGAGCGGCCATCCGACAATTTGTTCCTGAAATTCAAACGTCAAAACGGCGGTTTGTTTGCCATCAAGATTAAACTGCCAGGCCGTGTTACTCGATATAACCGCGAGCGTGCCTGCGGGTGTGTAAGAATTTGGCGTTTTGATATCAAAAAATTCGTGCACCGGCCGGTGCCATGTTAATATGTGTCCTTCCACCAAACGAGTGGCCTGGAGATAACGTTCACGCATCAACGGAATCGAGCGTTTGCGCAACTGCATGGGTTCGGTATCGCCGCCCGAATCGTACAGGTAATCCGGTGCTCGGGTGGCAAGCGCCGGTTTGTCTGCTCTACCACGCCACTTGAGGGCCGGCAGCCAATCAGAGTTCGGTTGATAATCGGGCAAGGACCAGCCATGCGGAAACAGTTGCGCGTCAAATTCCTCCTGAAAGGCACGCAAATACCAGCGTTTGTAGCGCCCGGGCGGCCAGCTTGTGGCGAGAAAGGCTTTCCAGGCATCGTCGGAAACAATGGTTTGCTGCGTGCCATCGGCATATTCAATGTCCAGTTTAAAGAGAAAACCGGGTTTGCCGGTTGGCCAGGTGCCGTCGCCCTGGCCGAAATAAAGAACCTGAGCGCCAATGACATTCGTGCCGGTCTGCACCATTGCGGTCAAATCCATTGGGTCGGCCTCGGACCAGCGCGGGTCCGAAGGTGCCGGACCAAATTGGATGTACTGATCATTCACATACAGTTTGTAACGGCTGTCGCCCAAAATCCAGCCAGTCGCCGATTTCATGTTTTTAGTGAGTTGAAATGAACGGCGAAACAACACCACCGTGTTTTGCAGGACGCGTTCGCAGGGATACCATATCCAGGAAGCGGGGGAGAGGTCCAGAGCCTGATCGAGACGCACGAGCGGCACCGAATTGACGGGCGATTTTTGCACGGAATCGGCAGGGCGATTTAGTGCTGAAAGTGAAACCAGCGAAGCGCTGCCAGCGGCGCTGTGCTTGAAAAAGCGCCGTCGGGATAGAGAGTGTTTTGAGGGCATGGTTTAACTTTCTTGTTGGACGTTTATAGCTAAATGGGCTTGCGTAACGCAGTCGGACGAATGTCCGAATTCATTCAGCGTCCGGCATGGATATGCCGAACGATCGTAAGGAGGCTTGTGTTTCGGTCGATCCTGCTCGAACAGATTGTCCTGTTTCCCGCCTCCATTTTCCACTTCCCGTCTGCCGACTGCGGATTGCCGATTGCGTTCTTACGGCTTCATTTTCGTCACATAATCAATCAAATGCTCCGAGGTGATAATCGGGAAAAACGGTACCACATATTTAAAGGGCATCTCGGGTTGTTTGACGAACAGATCGATGGAGGTCAGGCCAACCTCTTCAAACGCTTCAAAATCGAGCTCGATCTGTTTGTAATACTTTTTCTGCAGTTCTCGAACATAAGGATCAAGAGTGTCATCCAAGATATCGTGATAGTTTTCACTAAAGTTACGTGTTTCCCCGGCGGCTTTAAGAAGCTGATTTTTATGATACAGCGCCACATAGCTGTCGCGCCACATAGCCGTGTTACGCTGTACAATGTTCACCGCATCGTAACCGCGTTCGTAGGCTTCCTGGGTAACAAAGTGGTCGCGCACCAGGTCGGCAATGGCCAGGCGAAACTGCGCGGCAAACGCCTCCGAAGGCATGCGGCGCTTGCGAAATACCAACGGATGCGACACGAGCTGGCGGCGGAAATCATCGACCGTCCAAACTTCACCGTCCACAGTGAAAAACGGTTGTTGTAAAAATTCCTCGTCCGGCATATTGGCAAAGGTTTCGTTAATGTCGCGCTCTTCATCGCTCCAAATTTTGTTCATGAGCTGTTCGCGGCGCTCCAGATCGCTTCGAAAATATACATTGAAAAATATCTCGCTCATGCGCCTAAATACGGGCGGATTAAAATCCAAACTTTTGTCGTGCATAATTTTGCTTACGTAATCGGTCCAAATGTCGCCGGATTTGACCTGGGTCAGTTTCTCGGTAACCTCGTTCAAGCGTTGTTGCTGCTGCGTGTCGGTCATGGCAACATTTTCGGACCAACCCAGGACCTGCATCACCAAATAATCGCCCTCTTCCACCTCCACAGGCGGCAGAACCTGGCCAATGTGCAAGGTATCCGAAAATAGGGCGCGATGCACCATCTGGTGTTCCGGGCTCGAAAACGTGACCACCCGATCCGGCGGTACGGTTTCACCAGTGAGGCGGGAATAGGCTGTAGCGAAAGCTTCCGGAGTTGGGTTTTGTCGCAAGGCATGTACAATCGAGGTGTCCCGTGTGGAAAAATAGGCGATTTCATATTCACGACCGGCGAGCTGATAAACCTGTTTGACTGTGCTCGAATCCAGCACCACTTTTTGCGTCGCTTCAACAAAATGCATCCACTGGCGCATGGCCTGCTCTTTTCGGCCTTTTATGTATTCCTGAAACATCTCATCCTGCACAATCGGATTGTCCTCCCCGGCCTCAAGTGCAAACAATTTTTCTGCAATGAGTGAATTGAGGATGATTTTTTTGTGCAGGTAGGTGTTCATGCGACAATAATCCGGGCGCGGCGTGTACTCGGCCCGACGAATAAATTCGTTCAAGCTGATACTGGCTTTGTCACCAATTTCGACCAGAATTTGTTCTTCCGGTTGCGGAGCTTTTTCTTTGCTGCATTGTAGGCTGAGAAAGAATACAAAGAAAAAAAGTAGCGCGAAAATTGATTTTATAGTAATCTGGTTTTGTATCCGTAGCTGCTTCATTTTATTGATTGGTTTGCTCCTTTTGCAAAATATGTTTGTAAATCGTATGATTACACGTTTAATAAAGTTCCCAAAATCGTGGCTTTGGAGGTCGCGAACTAAAACGTTGGATATTAAAGTCCGTTCTTTTTTCATTTGTATAAAATGATATTTCCGCAATCTCTGACTTTAGCATTTGCTGAATATGCCTTTAACCGTGAGCACAAATAAAAAAAGCGCTGCGTAAACATACGCAGCACTTTAAAAAAATCAAAACAATAAAATGAGCGGCTATTCCATCTCTAAAAAGTAATTTAGAGGCTGCTCATGCCAGTTTTCCCATTTGCCATCAGAATCAAGGTGAAAATAGATTTCGAAAAATATACCGGGATCCCCGGGTTTGCTGCGAAAGTTTTCATACTCGAGCGGCTCGCCGTTCACCCACTCATCAAGTACCCATTTATCATTCACGTCATTAAATTTCAAGCCAATCCACACTTTTTCGATGCTGCCACGAGCATTATCGAGCAGATCATTCTCTTCTGCGCTGTTTATCGCCGCGAGGTAACCGCCGGCTTTTTCACAGAATTCTTTTGCCTGCGCCCAGGTTAGCAAATTTTGCGAAATGTAATAATAGTGACCGTCAAGGTTACCGACGAGCCCAAAAAGATTCGGATCTGCCCAATGCGATTCAATACGAACCCGCATCGTTCGGGTGGCTTGATTGCCGAGGTCGCTAATCGTCAAAGTGGTGGTAGCACCACTATCACCTGTTGCAATAGCCCATGCCACGTTGGGACGTTCATTGTCGTTGACAATTTTGAGAATGGATTCATCGCCGGATTTGAAAACATAGTTGGGTTGCTTTAAAAGCGCCGTCGTCAGTACCAGTTCAACGGTATCTCCTTGATTGATCTGCAGCGAATCCAGGCCATTTTGGTACAGCGAAGATTCGTTTACAAAAATACCCTGACCTAATATTGATGAATTATCCACATTAATTTCGGGTTCGGTATGACTACCGAGATCGCAGGCGATAAATCCCGTGACCGCGGTCAAGGCGCCCAGCAGCAATAAAACTTTGAATTTCATGGTGCCTCCTTTATAGAATATTCCGGTGGTTAACGAGTTAAAACGATACACCAAAGCTGGTACAATGAACATCGCCCAAAACGCCGAGTGTTCGGTACGCATAGTCGATGTTCACCGCTTTGGACGGGGCGAGATAAAATTTCATGCCGCCGCCAAAGGTGGGGCCGTAATTGGAATCGACCATAAACAAGCCCTTGTAGCCGCCGCGCAGGGAAAAGTTGCCAAAGCCGGGTACAATAAATTTGTACTCGGCGCCGACATTGAGCGATTCGCTCATATTATTGGGATGCAGGGCGTCCACTTCGACAGTAAGGCGCTGGTTCGACAGCACAATCGGATGCACAGCCAAGCCGACGCGGAAGATGAGGGGCAGCTCCCAGTCGGACATTTTGTACTTGGCCTGCAGGTTTTGATAGTTGCCGTCCGCATTGGGGTCCATGTCGGTTGGGAAGAGCAAATCAAAACCATCATATTGCATGCGTGCGCCATAATTGGCAATGCTCATACCGATGCGCATGCCCTCGTCATGTTCGCCGGTGGGCGAGAAAAACGGGGTTTGCACCAGCACGCCCAAATCGACGGCAAAGGCATTGGCTGCAGAGTGCCAAATTTTGGAGGTCACATATTTGGCGGTCGCACCAAAGGCAAACCAGTTCACCAAACTGCGGGAATAGGTGAGGCTGAAATTATAATCGTACGCTGTGTATTGCTCGCCCGTACCGGATTGGTAGTCCATCGTAGTCACATCAATATCACCATAATTGATACCAAACACACCCACGGCAATGGTGCCGATAGTCGGCATGGTGATGCCGGCCCCGGCAAACAGCGTATTCACATCCACGACCCAGGGTTGGTACATAAACAAGGCTTCGTTGTTTTCCAAAAGTGCCAATCCCGCCGGATTCCAGTAAATGGCGGACATGTCGCGTGCCGACGCCACATAGGCATCACCCATGGCAATGCCGGCGCCGCCAACACCGATTTCCAAAAAACCGGCTGTCGTTGTACCCATGCGGTACGGCTCTTTGGCGACACCAGGCAGGTTACAAAGAACCAGGAACGTCATGATGAAAATGAGTATATGTCGCTTTCTCATTGCTTTATCCTTTCAAAAAAATTGTCCTTTTCCTACTTGATGACTGCAAACTTGCCTGCTACCTCTTCACCGGTCATGTCATCCTGGACATGATAAAAATACATACCGGCGGCAATTTCCAATCCCTCTTTGGTGAGCATATCCCAGTGCAGTTGCCCGTTGTTGCCTTGGCCATAACCGCTAAAGGAAGTCAAGGCATCGTCCGGTGCGTTTAGCTCGCGGATAAGCACGCCGCTAACGGTAAATATTTTTATGGTGCATTGTTCCGGCAGATTGGTAAACAGCAGGCGCCGGCGTTGATTAAGCCATTTGTTAACAACCGACGGCTCCATCAAGTTGGAGGCGACATACGGATTGGGTACAACGCGAATATCTTCCATCGTCGATTTGGCGGCATCCGCATTGATTGATTTATCGCCTTTGACGGTAAAGGTAATCTCGTCCGAACTGGACCACGGTTTAACATGGCGAATGGCGTAAACGTCATTGTTTTTCGGCAATTCGCTTTCGTTCTCGCAATTGAAAAAGTCGAGAATGAACAAGGGGCCATCCCAGCGGTCGCGCAAGTTGAGCGAGCCGACGAGGATGCGGTCTTCCAGCAATTCCACCGTGCCATTGCCATTCATATCCTGAATAGCCATATCGAGGTAATGAGGATTCCCCAACGAGTCAGCAAAATTCAAAAGCTCAATTTTGAAATTAAAATCATGATCCACAATAACCTGGTCGCGATCAATGCGTTCGCCATTTTCATCTCGGAAAATAGCTCGAGTTTTCTCAATGCGCGTGCTGTAAACCGGTTGATCGCTAAAAATGATATTATAGTCCCACTTGAAAAAGCGCATTTCATCTTCAATAAAAGTGATGTTCATCGGCGAGCTGCCGGGCATCCAACCGGAGTTGAGTACATCGTATTCGGCCAAACGCAGGTCCATTTTGACCTTGAGTTGTATGCCATCAAAAATTTCTGTAGTGACATAATCTTCGGTGGAAATGTGATAAAAATCATCTTCCGAATCGACCGTGTTGTTGTCGTAGCTCACCAGTGCCGAGTTCATGTTCTTGGGCGTCAACAGATCGCGATCGCCAGCGATGAGTACATCCTCAAACACCAACTGGTCGCCAGCGGTCACATCGTACACTTGCATGCCATTGGTGGTGTACTCGAAACCATAGCCCGCATGGTAACGGTAGGACGAGTCAATTTTGTTGATGAGAAATTTGACTTTGTAGGTATGTCCTTCTTCCAAAGCATCGACATCCACAACCTCTGGAATGATTTCACCAGCGCCAGCAGAACCACTGTCATCGAGCTCAAATGAGGAAGAAATTTCCTGTCCAGCGGCATAGGTCCCTGGAGTGATAATCGCGACATTGGGTCCGATGAATTCGATTTCCTCAAACTCATTTTTACGGATAACGACATTGTTTTCCGAAGGCGCGATGCCGTAACTCGCATCCTGAGCCACAATGGAGGTACCGGTCAAATCATCGGGATGGATACCATAGTCGAACGCAACCACCGCATAATAATACGTGCGGCCATTTTGTACGGTCTCATCCTTGAATGAATAAGCCAAACCGGTATCTTCACCCAAATAATACGCCGCGCCGTTTAATAATCCAAAATCGGTAAAACCGCGGCGGCCGTCTTTCAAGTCACATTGAAAAATCGGTTTGAGCAGCGTTTTTGTGCCATAACCATCGGTAATCACTTGCGGGTCTTTCATATCCGGGTCGGTGGAGCGGAATACCTTGTAACCCTCAAAATCGTTTTTGCCGCCCAGGAACGGTTCACGCGTCATGCGGTCGGCACGGCTGTCCCAGGTAAGCTGCACAAAACCATCGCCGGGAATAGCGCGAATGGTAGGCATTTTTGGCGGTTGTGCAAAGCGGTAATCTTTTTCATAAATGACCTGCACGGTCTTTTTCAAATTGAACAGAGCCGGTGCCGAATGACTTGCGGAATTCAATCCGGCGAGGTCGTCATACGAGTGCAATTGTGCAATGGAGATAAACTCGGTATTGCCTTGGTAAAGCGGAAATATGGCTGTGGAAAAAAGCTCGAACAAATTGTTAATGTCCGTAGCGCCGGATTCCAACGAATCGAGAAGCGTCATGCGTTCCCACATGGACTTGTCGTTGCGGAACCAGCCCGTGTAAGGCTCGGTATGCGGCACAGCTTCGGTGTACAACAGCGTGGTTAAACCCAGCATGTCTGTTTCGGATACGTCGGTCCAGCCAAAGTTGGGCTCGGCATACCCTTCACCCAAATCCGGGCGATGGTTACCTTCGGTGCCGTCCAAATCCGGGCCTTCATAATTCTCTTCACCCGGAGCCACCCCGTCCAAACCCACATCATCTCCGGCAATCTCGTCCGGTTGGTAGATGCCGTCACCATTTGCATCAATACCGTCATTCCAGTCCTGGTCTTCATCACCGGACCAATGCTCTTTGAGGTCCTCTTCTGTCATTCCATAAAAATTGAGAAAGTTGGTCAGATTTGAAATGCCATCATACGGCCCGACAAGTTCTCCTGCAGGATTATCACGGCGTTCATCAATCAAACCATCGCGGTCGTTATCTTTCATGTCATTGTAAATGCCCGGGCTTTCGAGATAGGCGTAACCGGCGGTTCCGGTGGCATAGCCGTCTTCTCCAACGCCATCCGTATCCCACTGGTAGGACATGTTGCCTTCAAGGTAAAAACTGCCGTCCTCGCCGCTGTTTTCACCGCCGATGTCATTGTCGAGCCAGGCGCCAAATGCCATATAAGGCAGATCGTAATCGGAGACATTGGCAATAGTATATTCGGAAAAAATACAGTCCTGCGCCATGGGATTGTTCCACTGAAACAAGCGCTGTCTCACACGCACACCGAGTCCGCCCCAAGGTTGACCTTTTTGAACGGTGACGCTGGGATCGATATCGCCAATTTTTACGCCGGGACGTGGATAATATTTGACTTGGTCGTCATCTCCCAAATATTCCAAATCCTGAGCGTCATTGGCAACAATGTAGGCTTCGAGATCGGCACGAATTTGGCCTCGGCCAAAGCGTCCGTCCCATTCGCCTTCCCAGTGTTTTAAACGGCCGGTATACAGCCACCCCATGGGTGGCCAGGAATTGGGATCATTACTCATAGCCGGGACTTCGCTCAAGTTGTTCATGTAGCCTGGTGCCGGATGCAAGCCCCACTCGATCTGGCCGGAGGGATCACGATCCATTTCCTCGCGATAGTTGGTTTGGCAGTAAAACAACGTATCGATGAGGCCTGACAAACCCAGCGAGTGTATTTGCAGTGTATCGGTCACCGGAATGGAATCCTGCGTAATAAACACCGGTGCCGTGATGAGCAGACCCAAACCGTCGTGCATCACATTGCCGCCAATACCGCGCGGCCATCGTACCGCATCTTTTCGGGGATAGTCACCGAGCTCGGTATTGTTTTTAAACAAGAGTTGCACGCGATTACCGGTCATAAAGCCTTCGCGTTCGAGATAAGGATCGCCTGCGCCGTCTTCCGGACCATCGTACACCCGGCCCTGAGCCAACAGGTCCAGGGGCAATAGGGCGATCATCCCAAAACAAAGTAAAAGTAGACAAAAATTCTTCATTCTATTGATCCTTTCCATTTTCAATCATCAAAAAGGTGAATTACCGGAACTTAGAAAAATACTCCGATACCCAGTTTGACCAGCCGCGGAGCAGACCAGTTCGACGGGCTATAGATGCTCTCTTCATACGTGCTGAAATCGCTCCAATAGCCCAATCGATCTTGCGGGCGGATGATCGCCTGGTTGGTGCGACCCGTGTTGGCGTTGACACCATTTTCATTCAGATGATCGAACAGGTTATAGATGTACATGGTAAGGCGCAGACGTGCTCCTCTAAATTCGCCAAATTCATAATTGGCTTTTAAATCAAATGTATGGTGAAACGGTTTTTTGCTGTTGTTCGGGAACAGATACACGCGGTTAAGCGGGTTTTGATCGATAGGGCTCCAGGTATAAGCCGAGCCCGAACCGAGCCATCCCATAAGCGTTACACCCCAACGCTGCTGGTTGTAACCCAGAGACATGTTCATGGTGTGGCGCTGATCCCAGCTCATAGGGATGAGTGTGGGGATCGGATCCTGGCTGTTGCCGGCACGGTTAAAGGTAAATCGCGGATTATCGGCATTACCGCGTGTGTATTGCAGCGTATAATTGACCTCGGCAAAAAAGCTCGAAACATGCGCTTTGTATTTTAATTCCAAACCGCGCGCATTGCCATAGTCCTTGTTGCCATAAAGGCCGTAGCGGATGGTGTTGTATGTGGTTTGGATATTGACCGTGGAGAGATTATAAATGTCCTTATACCACAATGCCACTTCCAAATCCATATAATCGTTAAGCATTTGCCATAGACCGATTTCGTAATTGACCGTCATTTCCGGTTCAACTTGCGGATTTCCCAACGTGCTCGAGTAATTGGTTGGAGAAATGACATAAGAATTGTTTTGGTACATGGTGTTGTGCGGTGGATACTGGTAAAAATGGCCGTAGCTGAAACGCAGCAAGGCTTGCTGGCCCAACTGATACGACAATCCCAACCGCGGCGCCAACTGGAATTTGGCATCGGCATCCGGATAGGTGGAAGTCCAGTCCGGCGTATCCTCTTTTTGCAGCAAATTATTTGGATTGCGATAATTGGAGGGATACGCGGTTTGCGGATCAAAATATTCGGCCCGTACGCCCAAATCAACGACCATGTCGTCAAACTCCATTTTGTCCGAAAGGTAGGCGGACGCCTGAATGGGCTCTTTGAAATAAATGTCGGCATAAACAGAAGAGTCCGGCATAATTTGCGGAGCATATAGCCAATTGGAAGCTTGCGTATTACGGTAAAGGTTGAGGATCTGATGGTAAGCATTATCGTATTTATACATTACGCCTTCAAATCCCGCTTCAATACTGTGATTGTGGTTTACCTGCCACGTCATATCCAACCGACCGAGCATCTTTTCGGTAGTGGTTTCCGAATGTCCCTTGTCCTGACCACCGGTAACAAAGCCGGTATAAGACTGATTGGCAGCATACCGATCATGCAAATAACGTTGGTCCTGCGGATCTTCGAACACATAATTGCCCCAATAATTCGTGGAGTAATTGAGCTTGAGTTCGTAGAACAAGCGCTGATTTAGGACGTGGTTCAATTGATAGGTAAATAAATTGCTCTTGCTATGTCCACGTGAGCGACCATCCGGTTTGTATTTGGCGGAGTGGCTGTACCACTGCTGTTCGCTTTGGTTGTGAAGGTACATTAGCGACATTTTCAAATTTTTGGATTTGAAGGTCAACTTGCCGTTAAAGTTAATGCTTTCGTGCCAATCCATGGGAACGTAAGTGCTGTCACCTGTATTCATGTTGCGTTCGTACTCGCCGGTTACGGGATCGAACAAGGTGCTGTCTTGAAACTGACTGTAATCGGGCTCATCCCAAACATTAAAACGGCGTACGCCATTCAGATAATTATCATTGTCCTGAACGCGCCCGCTGACGAAAAAGCTCAACTTGTTGCGGATGATGGGGCCATCCAGCATAAACTTGTAATCCTGGTTGCGATCTACCTCGCTCGGTTTGAGGCCCAGGTAAATATCACCGTGTTGCGTGTAATAATTCCCCACATAACCCTCAAACTTGCCATGTAACTTTTCGCCACCCTCTTTGGTCACCATGTTGACCACACCGCTCATAGCCTCACCATATTTGGCGCTAAACGTTCCGGTTATCACCTCAACTTCCTGCACCGCGTCCGGATCTACGCTGACCAGTTGTCCGCGGTTCAATCCATTTTGCACGGAGACGCCATCGATCATATAA
>CAYPZM010000159.1:0-10899 GCA_964414825.1 uncultured Cytophagia bacterium
TCCGAATCCACAAAGCGATAGCTTTGCGCTTGCTGCGTAGTGCCAAAACCGGGCACAAAGCCAATCTCTTCAAAGTTCGAGCTTGTTGATCGACGCTGTACAAAAAATCCTAAATTGTTGATCTCGCTGGCCGTGCTCCATCGGCATTCTACCCGGTTGGACACAACCGAGACGTGAAACGACACTAATTCAACCGGCAGCTCATTTCTATCCATTTGCCGAGCGTAGACATTTTGCCACTCTTGGGCGGTTTGTTTGTCCATCCAAAAGAAAGTCAAAATGTCGTTGGATGCGGCAAGTTTGGTTTCGCGGGCTTGATGATCGCCCATACCGCCCGAAATATGCGCCAAATCCTGGAGTTGTTTGTCCCCATCAAAGGAGCGCGCAAAAATGCCATAATCGCCGGTCCGGCTGTCCTGCCATGCAAAGGTGCTGCCACCATGCGCATGCAACCATACATCGGGAGCTTCTTTCAAGCTTTCGGTTTCCGCATCATCAATTCTTACATTATTTCCATCCAAAAGCAAAGAAGCATCGAGCCATTGCGCATAAATGGCCACGGGCGTATCGCGGTAATCTTCCCACGCCACCACAAATCCGCTGCTGGCTGCGGCTACGGCCGGACGCCATTGTTTTGAGGTGATTTGCGAATCATCAACCCGAAAATTTCCGGCACGTTTGGAACCATCGGCCCGCAAGCGTTGCGCATACATATTGGAATTGTTATCGCGTTTGTCTTCCCATACGACGAGGGATTCGCCGCTTGGCGCCGAGGCAATGACCGGAAACCACTGAAATGCATTCGCATCATCATTAATGGCAAACGCCGTAAACAGAGCAGTGCCGGAGTTGCTGTACTTGCAAGCGTACACATTATAATCGCCGGATTCCAAGCTCAGCCACGTAATCGTAAACGCGTCATTGGCCGCGGCCACGTCAGGATTAAGGTGGATTCCGGTTTGTGCAATGGGGAAGTCGTCTGTTACCGGCGTGCGGTCGCTTGATAACAGGCGGCCATAAATCGATGCGTCTCCGTTGCGATAATCTTCCCACACCACAACAAAACCTCCGTTGGACAACGCGGCCACTGCCGGAAAGGCCTGCGCAATGTCGCTGTTGCCGGAATGCACGCAAAAATTATTGCCTATGGGATTCAGATCGAGGTCAAAAAACTGGCCCCAAATATCCGGGTTTTCCACGCCATTACGTTCATCCTGCCACACCGCCAATATTTGACTGCTGGTTTCAGAAAGCGCTACATCCACATTCCAGCAATTATGGTTCATTTCGTTGATTCGTTGTTCGATTCCGTTTTGGTGCTCGGCTTTGCTCAACGCAGGCGCTACCGGAGCCAAATATCTGGCATGTTTAAACGTGCTGCATACGGCTTTGTGAATTTCAGCGAGCTGATTAGCCGGGGTATAATGATTAATTAATTCGGAAAACTCTCGGGTCACCGGTTCCGGAAACGAGTCTGCTTCCAGGTGCGCAACATAGGCTTCCAGGCGCGGTTTTATAAATGGCGCGCGGTTTATGGCCATGTTGGTAAATTCGGTCAGGGTGTTTGAATTGTGCGCCCCCAGAGCAACGCTACTGAGCAAAAAAAGTGCGAATAGTTTCGCAAACCTCATATAACCTCCAGATTTTTTAGCTTTTTGATATCGATGTACTCGGATGTACAGCGCGGTTTTCATAAGTAACGGTTTGATTCCTTTATACATTCGCGGCGAAATGTTTGGCGAAAACAAATTGATCCAATTCCAATATTTCGGATCGTCAGGCTCGGCCTGAAAAGGGTTTGATTGCTTGCGAAAAAATGTATACATTTGCCAGCAAAAGTCAATATATGTTTTGTTTTTATGGAGAACAACCCGGTATGATGTTACGAACAATTTTTTTGCTGCTTTTCTGCCTCACTTTTGCACTTTATGCGCAATCTCCGGTGCCCGAAGATGCGACGCTGGATAAAATTGCCGATGGATTTCAATTTGTCGAAGGCCCGGTTTGGCATCCGAACGAATTTTTAATTTTTAGCGATATTCCCGGCAACACGGTCTACAAATGGGACCCGGCAACCGGTACGACTGAAACGTTTCACAAGCCCTCTGGAAATTCGAACGGCTTGTCGCTGGATTTGCCAGGGAACGTGCTGTTGTGCCAGCATGGAAAACGTCGTGTGGCTCGGCTGGAAGAGAATGGTACAGAAACCGCTCTGGCCACCCATTATGACGGAAAACGACTCAACAGTCCCAACGATTTGGCTGTAAAATCGGACGGTTCGATCTTTTTTACCGATCCACCGTATGGCATTTCGAGTGGACAAGAAGAGCTTGGCTTTTACGGCATTTACCGTCTTACGCCGGAGGGCGAGGTGATTTTGCTGGACAAAAGTTTAAATCGCCCCAATGGCATCTGCTTTTCCCCGGATGAAAGCAAACTCTATGTGAATGATTCCCAGGCCCGCAGAATTTATGTGTGGGGTGTAACAGAGGATTTGACACTAGAGAACCGAAAATTATTCTATACGATGAGCGGCAGTGGTTCCGCGGATGGCATGAAGGTCGATACTCAGGGCAATCTTTACTCCACGGGCCCCGGCGGCGTATGGATTTTTGCACCGGATGGCACGCTGCTGGACAAAATTTCCGTACCCGGCCAAACCACTAATTTGAATTGGGGGGATGCGGATTACCAAACGCTTTATATAACCTCCGGCAAAGCGCTATACAAAATTCGATTGAATGCCGTGGGTGCCGCTGTTGAGGAGCCGACTGGCGCATTTCCCAAACAGTTTGAATTGCGACAAAATTATCCCAATCCGTTTAATCCGTCAACCACCATTGCGTTTACGTTGAAGAAACCGAGCCTGGTGGCGTTGAATGTTTTTAATGCCCGGGGCCAAACCATAAAAAAATTAGTATCGGGCGAATTTGATGCCGGTTTTTATGAATTTGAGTGGGACGCCACCGACTCCCAGGGAGCACCGATGGCCAGCGGTATCTATTTTTATCAACTCACGCTGGATGAGCAGCAGGCGACCAAAAAGATGGTTTATATCATGTAAATTCGTCTTTTTTGCGGCAGGCATATCCGACCAAAGCATGCATCCGAGATTAAGCCAAGTGCTTTTTTAGAAATTAACAATGGGAGCCTGGATGAAACGTTATCTTTTGCCGTCGAGTTTATTATTTTATCTTTTCTCAGCAGTGATCGTTTTTATTGTTGGCGTTTTTCTTGCCAAAGCACTTGGTGCTGGAGAAGGACAAGGCCTTGCTGCTGCTGCCATTGTACTGGGCTACGGAGTTATGGCTGGAATCCTGGCCTTGATCTTTGCCATTTTTACGCTAAGCTTTATGGCGCAAAACAAGGTGATCCTTGTCAATAAAATCCTGGCTCTGGTATTGGCTGGGCTCATAATAATGGGCGTTCTCCGCTTAAAATCTCGCCAAAATCAGACTGATGTCTCCTCGCGAACGCCATTAATGCCTACCGTGCCTCTAGTCAAAACCGCTATCGCCCATTCATCAGTGGATGCCGAGACATTCACGGGCCTGGGCATGTGCCAACTTGAATCTTACGGCAATCGCCATTTCTATTTTTATAACATTCTGAATAGTGGTGATACATCCATTCATGATCATTTGCCATCGGACAGCTTGGTGTTTCGCCAAACTGACCAGGGATTTGAAATAGCCTATGCTCCGCCATGGTTTGTGCCGGCCCATCTTAAAATGGATTATGGTATTTTATTCTTGCGGATTGTCTCTGTTCAAAAAAACCGTGTTGAAATTGTGGTGAATGAATCAAATGGCATGACCAAATTTGTGGATCGGTTTCAGGTCGAACTCCAGTTTTGGCCTGAATTTTTATTGAACATGAATACGGTTGAACCGATCGATCATCAAAACAATCCGATCCGAATCAAACCGTCAAGCCACGCATCACCTGTCAATCAGCACTATTCTTTTTTAAAGCCTGTCCGTGTGACCCAGGAATGGATTCAGGTCGAGTTGCTCGACCAGTATCTTAACTCTATGGCCGAAGGCTGGCTCAAGTGGCAGGAGGATGGAAAATTTTTGATCAGCTACTCTTTGCTGAGTTGACAGAGCATAAATTAGTAATGAACAGCACGTGTATGTCTCATTTTTTTAGAGGGAGTACGTTATGTCTTTATCACGTCGAAGCTTTATGAAAACCGTAACAACAGGAGCCGCCGCTGTAACGTTGGGATCGTTAACGCGATGTTCACATTCTTCGGAGCGCCCCAATGTGTTGTGGATCACCAGCGAGGATAACAGCCCGTTTTTTGGAGCGTACGGCGACACGTTTGCCACCACGCCCAACTTTGACCGTCTCGCAAAGGAGAGTGTGGTGTACGACAACGCCTTTGCCACCACACCGGTATGCGCTCCGGCGCGCAACACGATTATCACCGGTGTGTATGCCTGCAGCATGGGCACGCAGCACATGCGCAGCCGTTATCCCATTCCGGAGTTTATCCAAAAATATCCGGTGTATTTGCGCAAAGCCGGCTATTTCTGCACCAATAATTCCAAAACCGATTACAACTATCAAACCGAGGACAAAGAGGGCTGGGACGAATCGAGCCGCCAGGCGCATTATAAAAATCGCGCCGAAGGCCAGCCATTTTTTGCAATTTTTAATTTTGGCGTGAGTCACGAAAGCTCGATGCACACCAGAATACCCAGCGATGAACTGCGGCACGATCCTGCGCAAGTGCCGATCCCGCCGTATCATCCGGATACGCCCGAGGTGCGGCACAATTGGGCGCAATATTATGACAAAATTGAAGATTTGGACACGCAAGTCGGTCAGGTGTTGCAAGAGCTGGAGGATAACGGGCTGGCCGAAGATACTATCGTGTTTTATTACTCCGACCACGGCGGCGTGTTGGCGCGTTCGAAACGGTTCATGTACGAGTCCGGATTGCATGTGCCTTTGATGATTCGGTTTCCGAAAAAATACCAGCATTTGGCGCCGGGCAAACCAGGCACGCGCACGGATCAATTGGTGACGTTTGTGGATTTCCCCAAAACGCTTCTCAGCCTTGTGGGCATTCAATCGCCAGACTATATGCAGGGACATGCGTTTCTCGGCAATTACAAGGACAAGCCGCGCGAGTATGCGCAATCCTACCGCGGCCGCATGGACGAGCGCTATGATTTCACGCGCTCGATCCGTGACAAGCGATTTCGCTACACACGACAATTTAATCCGCATCGCAAATATGGCCAGTATTTGCAATATTTGTGGCGCGCGCCTCTCACGCGTTCCTGGGAGGAAGAGTACATGGCCGGCCGCACAAACGAGGTGCAGAGCCGATTTTGGGAAGAAAAACCCACGGAGGAGCTGTATGATGCGGCAAACGATCCGTGGGAAGTGAACAATTTGATTGACAATCCGGATTATGCGGATGAGGCCGAACGACTGCGCAATGCCCTGAAGGACTGGATGTTAAACGTTCACGACTCCGGATTTTTACCCGAA
The DNA here is from genome assembly GCA_964414825.1 of uncultured Cytophagia bacterium. Classification (GTDB taxonomy): domain Bacteria; phylum Zhuqueibacterota; class Zhuqueibacteria; order Residuimicrobiales; family Krinioviventaceae; genus CAYPZM01. Next base: position 5,509 of record CAYPZM010000159.1, read on the forward strand.
GGCAAACTTGTCGACATTTCGCAAACCGGCACTGTGTACGAGTATGTGCGCTCAGAGCTGTACAATCTGCCGCGCATTCTGGAAACCGCGGATATGGCCACCCAACGTGACGAGTCATTTCTTCCACAGCTTAAGGAGCGCCTGATCGATGCGGATCCCATTGTGCGCTATTGGGCCGCCACCGGGTACCTGATCCTGTTGCCCGAAAATCAAGATGCAGCTAATGATTTAAAGCCGTTACTAAACGACCCCGAAGGTGATGTGGCAGTCGTGGCGGCCGAGGCCACCGTGCGACTTGGAGATGAGCAGGCAGGGCTCGATACACTGGTTAAATTGCTGGACCATGACAACTCCAAAGTCGTGTTGCGTGCCTTGAATGCCCTTACCGAATTGGGATATCCGGCGAGGGTTGCTCTGCCGAAACTTCCGGCATTGACCGAACACGAGGACAATTATGTGACGCGCGCCGCGGAGTATTTGCTGGAGACGTTATAGAGAGCTTTAACGTCGAGTCGCAGAGAAACTCGGAGAAAGTAATTTCTGAAGTTTAATTTTTATCTCTTCGACTCCAACCCCACTGCACATCCACCAGTGGCAGCAGATGCCATTGCGTGCCGAAGGGATATTCGCCATAGGTCAACAAATACCCGACACAGAATTGAACGTTGCTGCTCTTGTTCCAATACAACAGTCCCTTATGCTCGAAAGCAGAATTGACCACAGGCTCCGCTGTGGGGTAGTAAAAGAGCTCGGCATCAACCGCATAACTAAAGCGCCGAAAAAGCGGGCCTTTCACATCGGCGCCCACTCGAAAGCCAAAATCATTGTAATAAATACTCATGCGGGGGTACACAACCGGCAGATCGATTGTGGTGCGGGAATCCAGTTCGTCCGATCTCACAGCAACATTGAGCGCCAGCTTGCCCGTAAAGAGATGTCCGTTAAAAACACCGCGTGACGCTAACAGCGCATTTTGAAACGATAGAATATGCGGGATGTCGAATTCCGGCGAGATGAGTCCGCCGATGCCTTCTTTGGCGACCCAATTCACCAGCATGGATGGATAGGTAATGCCGTGCGCCGATGCGATTTTAAATCCGCCATACTCACCGTGCGCCCATTTGATGTCAACATTAGGCATGACAAAAAACAGCAGCGGATGGAGGGAGATTTCGAGCTGGTCGGAAGCGCCATAACGCAGCGGTTGAAAGATGCCGATTTCGACGCGACGTTGGGGTAATAGCTCGGCGGTACCCATTGACCAGGTTTGCCCATTCAGTCCAATGGTATCTGACCCTGATAGCGGTACATATGCCAAGAAAACAAAGACGATACACAAAGAAAGAATACACTTTTTCATTGCGGCACCTCCCATATGGCGCTGACAGGCGCGTGATCCGACCAGGGCCGGGCATCATGATGCGTGGAATCGGAACCGGCGACCCAGGGAGTTTTCGACCATAGGTAATCCAGCTTGCGGTCGTAGGGCGCGTTCCAGTCGGTGGTGTGGGTAAAATAAAACGCCTCGTTTGCCCCATAGTCCTGCAGCGGCACGGCGGGATAATACGCGTCGTACAAATCCTGCAGCCAGGTAATTTCATTCTCAAACCAACTGCCTTCTTTGTGCTGTGGATCATCATTCGGCCCGTGAAAGGATTCATCATCTCGTTTGTCAATCAGGCAATAATCGAGTGTTGTGGCATTCACCGGCAGGGAATTCAAATCACCACCCGCGACGAACGGCATATTGGCAGCAACCAGTTTATCCAATTCCTTTTTAAAGATATCGAGCTGCTGCTTTTTCGTGTCATCGGTCGAAAACGCGGAGGCGTGAATATTGACCGCGTAAAACTCGTCCAAACCCGGCAGGGCAATTTGGGTTTTGAGAATATTACGACGCAAATAAAAATGTTTCGTCAATGCATCTTGATCACCTCGGAGCGGCAATTTGATGCGCTCGGCTTGGGTGATGGGCCAGCGCGATAAAATAGCGTTGCCCATATCCATGCGACCGAGGCCGTCGCTGGGAACCACCTGGGCTTTCCACGCCGAGGCATAGGCTCCATAGTTAAAATAGGTGTGATCGAGCAGCCATTGAACCTGGTCAATGTACGCCGTTCGTTTGGATTGAATATCGATTTCCTGGATCAGCAAAATGTCCGGCTGCGTCCGTTCGAGGGTGGCTGCAATACCATATAAATTATGAAACACCTCATCCTCTGTCAGCATGACGCGGGAACCTTTGGAATCCCCAAACCACGGCAACGTACCGGCACCAAATCGGATATTCCAGGTCATCACGTGAATCGATTCAACAGAAGTGGGCGCGGGTTGTATGGATTTCGCCGTGTACAGGTTGCCGTTTTCGACATCGTCAAAAGTCGTGACCACTGGCTCGCAGTTAAGCAGGAAGACAAGTGCTGCGATAACGACAACAACGTTGATGGCGTTTTTCAGTTGTTTTTGCATAGAAATCTCCCGGAGAGATAACAGTGAATTATTCCAAAGCGCTTGCTTTGTACAAACCCATATTTGAAATTGCCGGCGTATTATTTGCCTCCAAAATGTTTAAGCGGATTTTGGAGGCTGTAATCGGTTCAATTCGTAACAGGCGTTTATAACCGATGGTCGTTGCCGAGGCGATTTCTTTCCAAACGCCGTCGATTTCGGCATCGACCGCAAATTTTGCAATACGCTGGCCCAACCGAATGGGCTCTTGCAACATGATGCGGTCAAACGTTTTTGTTCCGTCCAGATGGATTGTTATCGCGGATTCGATAACACCTTCCCTGGCAGCCCAGTATGAATCCGGGTCATCATCCACACAGTTGTTGCCGGAAAATTTGGCCCCCTGCGACCATACGCTGCTGGCCTGCGCATGAGCGCCGGTAACGAGGTTGGTTTTAAAGGTCTCTTTTAAAATGGCTCGAAACGCTTTCAAGGATTGGACATCGTTTTCATGAATCAAGCCACGTTGATCCGGCGGCAGGTTGAGCAGCAAGGTGCCGTTGCGGCCTACGGATTTGTAATACAAATCCACGAGCTGCTGCGGCGTTTTTACCTGATCGTCTTCATCGTTGTGATAAAACCAGCCGGGACGAATCGACACGTCGCATTCGCCGACCACCCAATGCGGGCCGTTGGGATCGCCGGTGTTCAAATAGTCGCGATCCGCATCACCCACGTCCACTTTATTTCGGTCAAACATGGACCAGCAGGTTTCGCCGGCAATGCCCTTTTCGTTGCCAATCCAGCGGATGTCGGGCCCGGCGTCCGAAAAGATCAAAATGTTCGGCTGCAGCTCTTTGACCAACGCCCAGGTTTGGGGCCATTCGTAATAGGTTTTGTGGTCGATGCGCCGGGTTTCGTTGGCGCCGCCATACCAGCCGTCGCCGCCATTGGCACCGTCAAACCACATTTCCGAAATCGGGCCGTATTGCGTTAACAACTCGCGCAGTTGATTGCGATAGTAGGTGAGGTATTCCGGCCTCCCGTATTCGGCGTGATTGCGATCCCACGGCGACAAATAGACTCCAAATTTCAGCCCGGCCGCGCGACACGCTTCGGATAACTCGCGAACCAAATTGCCTTGGCCGTTTTTATACGGACTGTTTTTGATGGAATGCTCGGTAAACTTGGAGGGCCACAAACAAAACCCATCGTGATGTTTGGCCGTAAGAATGAGTTGCTGCATGCCGCCGGCCTTTGCGGCATTCGCCCATTGCTGCACATTCAACTCGGTCGGATTAAAAATCTCCGGGCTCTCGGAACCATCGCCCCACTCCTTGTCCGTAAACGCATTCACCGTGTAATGGATAAAGCCGATGATTTCCATCTGTTGATACTCGATTTGTTGGAGAGAAGGGACGACGGGGTTGGCCGGGATATCCGGCGTTTCGGTGCACGTTGAAAGAGAAATGGCGAGAATAAGAAAAAGTGTAAAGCGTTTCATGAATTTTTCTCCTGAAAGTCAAAAAATACCGATTGTTCAAATTATTCATCGCGAACGGGCCATGGAATGGCGCATTCGGCCAGACTGTCTCGTTATTTACCGGACGAATGTCCTGGTTCCATTTCCCGCACCGAATGGATATCCGGTGCGATCTTGCATCCGACGGAAATAAGATCGTCCGGCATATTTATGCCGGACGGGGCAAAGGACTGGGACATGTGTCCCCCCAAGCGGTTTACCATTACGTTACCGCATCTCGAATCAACTGCCACGCCTGCCTTACATGCCGCTCTTCGGTTTTGGTCTGGCCAATGGACATGCGCAGCACGAGCTGATCGTTTAATTTGGTGTGCGTTAAATAAATCGTACCTTCAGAGTTAACGGTGTCCATTATTTTTTGGGTGATGGCATCGCCGTCATTGTGACGAAAACAGACCAGATTCAACGGCGGTTCGACAAACAATTCAAAATTATCACTTTCCCGAATCCAATTGGCAAACTGCTGCGCCAGGCGAACATGCTCGCGAATATGGAATTGTAAGCCTTGCACGCCATAATGCCGAATCACAAACCACAGTTTGAGCGACCGAAAGCGGCGGCCGAGCTGAATGTGCCAGTCGCGGTAATCGATCACCGCACCGGATTCGGTGGCTTTGTTGCGCAAATATTCCGGCATCAGCGTAAACGTGTCGATGAGCTCGTTGCGATCGCGCACAAAAAAGACATCACAATCAAAGTTGGTGAGCAGCCATTTGTGCGGATTAAAGCAGTAGGAATCGGCGTACTCTAATCCATTGTTGACGATAGAACGAAACTCGGGACAAATCGCTGCCGAGCCGCTCATTGCCGCATCCACATGCAGCCAAATATTGTGTTGTTGGCAGATATTGCCGATCGCTTCAACCGGGTCAATAGCGTTGGAGGAGGTGCTGCCTACATTGGTATTCACAAAACAGGGAATCAATCCAGCGGCGATATCCTTTTCAATCTGCGCCGCCAAGGCGTTCGGCAGCATGGCAAAGGTGTCATCCACCGGAATCTTGCGCAAATTGTTGATTCCGATGCCGGCAATTTTAATCGCCTTGTCAATGGACGAATGCGCCTGTGTGGACGCATAGGCCACCAGTTTGCCATTGCAGCCATCCGCATTCGATTGAAACTGCGTAGCGCGTTCACGTCCCGCCAGCACCGCGGACAGCGTGGCGCTCGATGCCGTATCCTGAATCACACCGCCGCCCGTGCTCGTGGATTTGAACGCGTCTGGCAAGCCCATCATATCGACCAGCCAATCCAGAACCTGCGTTTCCAGCTCGGTACAGGCAGGACTTGTGGCCCAGAGCATGCCTTGCACACCGAGTCCGGCGGACAGCAGCTCCCCCAAGATCGACGGCTCGGACGTATTGGCCGGAAAAAAAGCAAACCAGTTCGGCGATTGCCAA
>CAYPZM010000160.1:0-10872 GCA_964414825.1 uncultured Cytophagia bacterium
CACGGCGGCGCTCCAGCCCTGGAACAGCTCGTCGCGCATTGTTTGATTCATTTCGGGTTTGAACGTGCGATTGGTTTTGCGGATTTTTTGCAGCGTTTTCGTTTCCTTCCAGTAACCCACGGCCAGCCCGGCAAGAAATGCGGCGCCCAAAGCCGTGGTTTCGCTAATTTCCGGGCGGTCAATTTCAATATTCAAAATATCCGACTGAAATTGCATCAAAAAATTATTCTGCACCGCACCGCCATCCACCATAAGCTCTTTGACCGGAATGCCGGAATCCTTGACCATGGCCTGCATCACGTCGTGACTCTGATAGGCGATAGCTTCCAGCGCGGCACGAACAATGTGTGAACGATTGACACCACGTGTTAGCCCGACGATGGTGCCGCGCGCATCCATATCCCAATACGGCGCACCGAGTCCGACAAATGCCGGCACCAGATAGACGCCGTGGTTATCCTCAACAGACCGGGCGATTTCCTCAGTGTCGGCAGCGCTTTTGATCATCTGTAATTCATCGCGCAGCCAGTGGACGACCGCGCCGGCCATAAAGATCGATCCCTCCAGCGCATAACAGACCTGACCTTGAGCATTGCAAGCCAGAGTGGTGAGCAGCCGGTTTTTCGAATGGATAGCCTCCTGGCCGGTATTCATCACCACAAAACAGCCGGTGCCGTACGTATTTTTTACCATGCCGGGCTCCCAGCAATTTTGCCCAAACAGCGCCGCCTGCTGGTCACCGGCCATGCCGGCAATGGGGATTTCAGTGTCAAAAAGTTCAGAGACTTTTGTCGTACCGTACACATGACTCGATGGTTTCACCTCTGGCAGCATGGAGCGCGGAATCTCTAAAATGTCTAGTAATTCGTCATCCCATTGTTTTTCAAAAATATTGTAGATGAGCGTACGCGAGGCATTGGTGTAATCGGTGACAAATTGTTCGCCTCCGGTCAGCTTCCACAGCAGCCAGGTGTCGATGGTGCCGAAACAGAGTTCGCCTTTCTCGGCACGTTTGCGAGCACCTTTAACGTTATCCAACAGCCATTTGATTTTAGTGCCGGAAAAATAGGCGTCGATCACCAGGCCGGTTTTTTCCATAAATTTGTCTTCCAGGCCATCGGCTTTGAGTTCATTACAAATCGGTGTGGTACGCCGGCATTGCCAGACAATGGCGTGGTCAATCGGCTCACCCGTGTGTCGATCCCACACCACCGTCGTTTCGCGCTGGTTGGTAATACCAATCGCTGCAATATCCTTGCTGGACAGATTGCCGCTTTGCATGGCCTCGCGGATGACCTGCGTTGTGCTCTGCCAAATTTCCTCGGCATCGTGTCCAACCCAGCCGGGCTTGGGGTAAAATTGCTTGAATTCCGCATAGGCCCGTGCAACGATTTTACCGCTTTCATTAAATGCCAGCACGGTTGTGCCGGTCGTACCCTGATCAATCGCCAAAATAACTTTTCCCACACTCGCTCCTTTAGCGGTTCGTTCGATTTATGGTTTGGGATATTGGAACAAATATGTTTGCACAACGACGACAGCCGGAACAGGTCCGGCCTTTTTGTTATGATACATGCCGAATCGCAGCTCTCGATGATCAGCATTGTATTCGGATTCCAGTAAACGTGAGCCCCAACTGGGGTCCGGCAGTTGAATGCCGATATAATCATAGCGATAGGTGGAAAAATCAAATTTGTATTGTTTGGTGAGGTCCACCAGATCGTTTTTTGCATCTTCCGGGGAATTGATTTGCATACGGGTAAAATCTGCTTGTTTGACAAAATCTCCGGTAAAAAGTTGATCCGACAATCCGGTTTCGGCAAGTTCGTAACCGTTTTCTCGAAGCCCTTGTGGATCGGGAATGGAGACAATGGTAGTTCTCTCCGGTCCGTCCGAATCGGCTGAACGATCGCAAGCGCTCATGATTATCACGCCGCACATCAACAGTGAGGGGATTATAGACTTCATAAAACCTCCGTAAATTACTCGATGTAATTAACAAAGATTTTAATAAAAGGCAATCCAATTTAATGAAAAAATTCGATGGGACCCGGATGAACGGATTTAATAGATCAACACGGGTGCATTAGGAAATTAAATCGAATTTCATCTGAAAATAATATATCTGTGAAAATCCGCTTAATCCGTGTTCTAATTCTATTTAATCAGGATTGCCAATCCGAACGTTCACGAATCACGTACAGCTTGTCGTTGCGGCGCAGCTTGACGTCAAAGGGAATGGTCACCTCATCGCCTTTTTGCGCCGATTGGGCAGGCTGTTCGTTCGTGTGCATGTTGGTGAGCAAGCGTTCCTCATACCCGGTTGTAGGACCGATGACGGCAATGGTGTCGCCCACGTGCAGTTCGCCCGTTTCTATGGTAAATTGCGCGACGTTTGCTTTGTTGAAATAGTTGACCACATATCCGACATAGGTTTTTTGATGTTTCGCCACCGAACCATAGGCGCCTGCCCATTCGCCCAACGGATTGCCCAAATAATAGCCGCCGTCCCAAAAGCCGCGGTTGAATACGCCTTCCAGCACTTGTTTCCAATCATTGATTTTTTCTTCGTTCAACGTGCCATCAAAATAGCTGTCGATGGCTAGGCGATAGGATTTTGTGGTGTGATGAACATAATCGGCGGCGCGGCCTCGGCCTTCAATTTTGAATACTGTGGCGCCGGCTTCGATCAATTTGTCCATGTGGCCAATCATGCATAAATCTTTTGGCGACATGACAAACTGATTATCGATGACCAGCTCCTGATCCGAGGATTCATCAATCACGCGAAAGCGCCGGCGACAGGTTTGCAGGCAATCGCCACGATTCGCAGAGTGATTTTGCGTGGCCAAACTCATATAGCATTTACCGGAAATGGACACGCACAAAGCGCCGTGCACAAACAGCTCGATTTTCACCAGCTCGCCGGACGGGCCGGTAATGAACCGCTGCTTGATGTGTTGCGCGATTTCCGCAATTTGCTCAAGGCGCAGCTCGCGCGCCAGCACCATTACATCAGCAAATTGCGCGTAAAATTTGACCGCTTCACTATTGGACACATTAGCCTGGGTGGAGATGTGCACCGGAAGGCCGATCGAGCGTGCGTAGCTGATGGTGGCGATATCCGTGGCGATGACAGCCGAAATGTTACTCTGTTGTGCGGTATCGCAGATGTCTCGCATCTGAGCCAGATCATCTTCGTAGACAATTGTATTCAAGGCCAAATTGCTCTCGATGCCATGTTCGCGGCACAGGTCAGCAATTTTGGGCAAATCTTCCACGGTGAACCGTTTGGACGAGCGGGCGCGCATGTTTAGCTCTTCGACGCCGAAATAAATCGCATCGGCACCGGCTTGAAACGCAGCGTGCAAACTCTCCCAGGAACCGGCAGGGGAGAGCAATGTGATGTCATCTCGGGTCAAACAAAAACTCCTTTTTTTGTGGTTTGGGGCCTGCTGTACGGCTCTTCGGGAAAAACGCAAATCGATTTTCCATCAGCAAAGGCGTGATCGATTAACGATTGAACCGTTATCTGTTGCTTGTCAAATGCCAAGTGCACGATCATAGCGTTTCTCACGAATTTGGAATTGTGGCGCAAAAAACGGCGCGTGATTCGATGTAAAAAATGGCGGATTGGCCTGAATGATTTTTTTGATGACCGGATGCGCTTTAAATTCTTTTTGCAAAAATTGCCGAACCTTGCTGCGCTGCCAGCCGTGTGGATGATCAAAATTGTGATACAGCGACAGATCGCCGGCATAAAATTGCCGTGTGCGATGATTGTCGGCTTCCTCGCTGAAAATCGGCAGATTAAAAATAGCCGGATTGATAAAATTGATACAATCCGAATGGTCGAGAACAAATTTCATTGTGGCACGCGCCTGGGTTTCGGTTTCCCAAGGCGTCCCGAACAGCAGATAGACATACGAAGCAATCCCCGCATCCCGTAAATTTTTGAGAATGACGCTGGCGCGAGACAGCTCGATACCTTTTTGCATGCCATCCAGCACCCGCTGGTCGCCGGACTCCAGGCCGAGTTTGAGCATCACACAACCGGATTGTTTGAGCGCGCGGCAAAAATCCCTGTCTTCCAATTCGGGCGTAAAACGCACATAACCGTACCAGGGTGGCAAACATTTGTGGGCAATTTTTTTCAGCAGCGCCGGACTCAGGGCATTATCCAAAAAATGCAGAAGAAACGGCTGCTTTGGAAAAATGGATTGCACATCCTTAAAAACTTGATCGTGCGGCACCGAATCGTAAACGTTGCCCTCGGCACACTCGGGACAAAAGGTGCATTTTCGCCAATAGCAGCCGTATGAGGTGGTATACGGCACAATGGGTGACGGAGAAAAATAGGCATTGGTTTTGAAATCGGAATAATCCGGTGCAAAATAGGCTCGCTCCGGCGCTTGTGCTCCCAGCAATTCAAGCAAGGCCTGCTCGCCTCGCCCGGCAACCACATGGTCTACCCATCCGTGAAACAAATTGGTGTTTTGCGGTTGGCGCAGCCACGAGGTGACCAGTCCGCCACCGAGTACCAGTTTGATTCCGGGAAAATTCTGACGAATCCAGCCGATGAGCGCAAACGTGGTCAACGCCTGACTTAGATAGATGAGCGAGATGCCAATAAAGGCTGGCCGCGCTTGTTCAATTTCCAAGCGTAATATTTGTTCAAAATAATCGAAAAACGGATTGTTTTGCGGCTGTTCGGCGGCGGCGTACAAATCGTCTTGTCGCACGGGTAGCAAGTTGTTATGCTGAAAATCGGTAAAACTAACGGAAGCATTATATCTTGTGGAAAAAGCCATTAACAGCCGGTTGAGCTCCAGAACCACTGCTTTGTAACGATCAAATTTTGCATAAACGGAAATATCCCGAATCCAGTTTAGATTGCGGTCACGATTTTTCAAAGCGCTGCGTAAACGTGGCGTGGTCGCAAATATGTCGCCCTGAAGCAGATAGTGCATGCCTTCCACATTGGCATCAATCGTGGCGCACGAAAAACCGGACGCTTTTACGGCTTGCTTGAGCTGCGCGATTCCAGCGGGAGGTTGTGCGGGTTTACTAACCGGAGGATAAAGGAGGAGGATATCCATTGTATCGTGTGAGTGACGGATCCTATTCCGAAATTTTATCGGCATTGCGATAAAATTGCATCAATTCTTCTGCTTCTTTGGGATTCAGGTCAAAACGAGAAATTGCCGAATGGACGAGTGGATTTATTTTGGTATCCGGATTGTCTCGTCGATTTTCCGAAATCCAGCGAACAGCTTTTCGAACTTTTTCACCTTGAGCTTGCATAAGCAAAAGGCCGAGCCCAAGCTCGGCCCTATTTGTTACACCAATTCTTCTAAATTCTCTTGATAATTGTACTCGTCTTTAAGATTTTCCAACAAGCTATTATAGGTTTCGCGGCGTTTGGACTGTTTGATTTTTTCAACCAGCTCGTCGCGCACCGTATCCAGAGGTTCTGTCTCTTTTTGGCGGTCTATTACTTTGATAATGTGATAGCCATAATCGGTTTCAACCAAATCGGTAATTTCACCGATCGGAGTATTCAAAGTGGCTTCTTCAAATTCGGGTACAAAACGGCCGAGCTCGATGTTTTCATACAAGCCGCCTTTTTCTTTGGAACCGGGATCTTCCGAATGCTCTTGGGCAAGCTCGGCAAAATCCGCACCGGCGCGGGCTTGTTCCAGCACTTCCCTGGCTTTTTCACGGACTTGGGCTTTTTCCTCTTCGCTCATGCCTTGAGTTCGAAACAATATATGACGCACGGTAAACGATTTGTCGCTTTCGTAGGCGTCCTGGATTTCCTGATCGCTCACTTCAATTTGAGTTTCAAGCACATCTTCCATATATTCTTGGATGACCAGTTGCGAGCGCACATCTTCTTGAACCATTTCCATGGTGAATCCTTGCTGCTCGACAAATTTTTCAAAATTTTCCTTGCCACCTCGGCTTTGGTAGATTTGATCGAGCTGCGCTTGAATGGTGCTATCTTTAACAGTAATTGCTTGATCGTTCGCCGCGGCCAATAAAAGCTTTCGCTCTGCTTCGCGTTGCGCACCCTGAATGATCTGGGTTTCGAGTTGCGCTTTGGGTATGCGATCCAAATCATCGCTAAATCGATTAAACATACGATAAAGGTTGGGCATGATATCGAAAGACCAAACAGTAAACTCGGAAGAGGTGATAAGCGCTTTGGCCTTTTCCGGATTGAGCACCGGCACATTCAACGAGTCGGAAAGCTTTTGGAAAAATTCATATTCCGGAGTTCCTTCGGCATACGGTTGTTTCGGGCCTTGATCACCGCAAGCTACAACAAGCAGAATTGATACGACCACTAGTCGAAGTAAGGCTGTCATAATAAAAAAGCTCCATGTGAGATTAGAAATTTGCCTCGTTCAGAGGAACGATTTTCCAAATGTAAGAAAAATATAGGTCAATGCCTAATAATTCTTGCGGTTAGAATAACCATATCCCGAGGCATATTGTTCCATCGGGATATGGGATTTTGCAGAGTATGAGGACTAACGTTCGGAAAGAGTCACATTGCCATCACCAGTGCGAATGACGAGTTGGCCCTGGCCGCCATTGAGGGAACCGCGCAGCATCTCGTCATCTTTTTCCACGTCTTCCAAACCCGAAAGATCGGCGCGGATGCTGCCGTCGCCGGTGCGAATGTCGAGCTTTAGAGATAATCCACGTTCCAGGCGCATGCGCACACTGCCGTCACCGGTTCTTACAGATGCATCCATGTCTTTAGTTTCCAATAAATCCGCCCGAAATGAACCGTCATCGGATTGGGCATCGAGGCTCATGGCTTCCACACTATTCAAATCGATGTTGCCGTCTACGGTATTCAGCTTGAATTCACCGCGACTGTCGGAAATGGATATCGAACCGTCCACACTTTTTGCGCGACAGCTCGGCATGGCAGAGTTTTCGATCATAATTCTACCGTCAATGGTTTCGGCGCGCAGCTCGGCTTCAATGCCCAAGAGTTCCAAATTACCGTCAACGCTTTCGGCGATCACGTTATCGGCAAGCACACCATTCACTGAAATATTGCCATCAATTGTGGACAGAGTCAATTTTTCTTGCCAATCTTCAATATCCACATTGCCGTCTATACCTTTAATCTCAAGTTCGAGATAAACCGGCGCTTTAATGGTGTATGAATATTCTTTGATACGATGATTGCCAAAACCGATCACGTTGGGTTCGTGACCGGTAACGGTTATTTGATCACGACGTTGTTCGAACTCGACCGTAAAATCGTCCGGCTCCATTCTGCCAAATCCGGAAAAGGTGGCGCGGTAAACAACTTGAATATCAAGCTCATTTTTCTCCCATGGCGTGATGCTGACGTTGCCGTCGCCATGTTTAAGGAGCAGACGCATGCCCGGCTCAACATCAAATGATTTACTGATTTTTTTATCAATGGTTTTTGCAAACAAAAAAGTGGGAAGCAGAAACGCTGCAACAAAATATAAAGAGAACAGTTTCACGATGACCTCCTGGTTTTTTTCAACATGCAGAGGTGTACGCGAGACTGCCGGGCAAGTTTCGGCCCGGTGAAGAGAGATCAGTCGTCCCGAACCATCAAATAGTGATCGATGCCGGCTTCGAGAAACAGATCGCCTTTGCGCACAAAACCGTGTTTGGCATAAAAATCGACAAGATAGGATTGCGCGTGCATTTTTAATGTGGTAAATCCGCGTGCTTGCGTTTGCTGAACCATAAATTCTACAAGCTGGTGCCCAATGCCCAAACCGCGCCATTCTTTTCGCACGGCAATGCGCTCCAATTTGGCATACGGCCCGGGAAAACGCAGTCGCGCCGCAGCAATGGGCTCGTTGTCTTTTTCTCCCAATATGTGAATACTGGAGTGTTCAAACTCGTCGATTTCCAAATCATATGGACAGTTTTGCTCACCAATAAAGACAACCGCGCGCACGGTAAAGGCTTTGATCAATTCATCAAAATTGGAGACAATTTTAAACATGGTACCTCGCAATTTTTGCAATTAAAGTTAAACTTTTCCAGCAAAAAGACAACCGGCTTGAGCTTTAAGGAGGCCATTAGAGTCTGAATCATCCAATAAAAAATTGCCAAAGCGTGTCAGATGGGTTTTCGGCCGCCAGTTTTCGTGCCTTTATAGTATTGATTTTTTATACCCACCCAGAATTCGGACTGCCGGGTGAATTTGTAAAAAAATTATCTTGACATGTAAAGTCGATTTTGTATCATTTAAAAACGCAAACGATTGTGCAATTTTAATTTGCAGGGACATTTCATCATATTCAAAATTGGCACTATTTTTTTTCATCCAGTTCCAGCAGATATTGGCTTTTTCCAGCAGGTCGTCCGCATAATCGGCCAACTCGGGAAACTTTTTGAACACGACATACACGTGCGCAAACTCACCGGCCACAACGCCGCTGGTTTTGGGAATGGGCGGATTGAAATTGCGCAGCACATTATCCGCACTGGGTGGCGATTTGGCGCCGGAAATGTGCACGCGCTGCAGAACCGTGCCATCGGGATTCCACATTTTTTCAGACAATCGAGTTCCCATTTTAGCTCGTCAATAATGTCCGGAATGCCGTTGCCGCTTTCGGGGATGTCGTTGTCATCACCAAACACATCGGGATTGTGCCGATAAGCAAACAACAAGCCGTGCACGCAGCCGTTGGCATAATCCACATACTTGTTATAATCCCCATCGTGCCAGCCGCCGGAAACATCGCGCTCTTGCCCGGTTAGTGGATCAATGTATTTTTCATCCAACATAAGGCAAGGATGCGCATCCGTCCATGTCGGCTGTGCATACGGTTCTTTCTTGCCAATGCCGCAGCGCGGATAATAAAACATGCGCAAAGCGTGTTTGAGCGCTATTGTAAACATGCGGGCAAATCTCAAACGTGAATGAACGGCTGTCGTTCTCGGGAACATAAGTGTAATATTCACCCACATCTTGTAGCTCGGAAAAATCGAACCACCACACCAGGTCGCCGGATTGATCGTGCAGTTGCCCATTATTCGACGGCACGGGCGCTCCGGCATATGCAACCGAGCTATCGGCGGGATAGATGACCTGATATTCGACGCCGGGGTAAACGAATAATAGTTGTTGAACCCGCCGCCGGCCAGATTTTGCCGGCTGGGCGCCCAGGTGTTGTTGTGTGAGATGTAATAATCCCAGTCCGCATCATCAACAGAGAACACGCGACCGTGATCCGTCCAGTGCACCAGATCGGTGGTGGAAAACACATGGTAATCGAACATGGTGGCGTGATGATTGGTACCCGGCGCATCTTGCGAGGTATAGAGCCAGAGCGTGTTTGGGTCATCCGGCCAGATGTGCGCCAAGGGATCGGCTGCGTAAATATGAGTAATCAATGGGTTGCGTGCGTTTGCGGAAGAATAAAGCAGCACTAAACTGAAAAAGCAGATCACACATCCGTGTATTCGAAATAAATTTTTCATGGTGACCTCTAACGTAAAACGTCAAAAGTTCTTGTGTAAGAAAACTGTTTCAAATAGTGCACGACTGGTGCGATATCGGTTTTTATTCTAAGTGAGATAAGGATCGATGTTTGCTTCTAGGAGCCCTGTTTCTCAACGGACGTTGCAAAGATTAGCCAATATAGTGAGCTATTTATATGAACTAAATATACAATGTTGCTAATTTTTTAGTGAATTCTGCTACAAACCCAGGCTTTTGCGATACTCCGTAGGCAGTTGGCCGGTTACCTTTTTAATGATTCTGCTGAATTGAATGGCATCCGCAAATCCGGTCTCGTGCGCGATATGGCTCAATGTATCATTGGTGGAAATCATGCGTTCAATGGCCGAAGCTATCCGCAGCTCATCGCGATATTGCAACGGTGATAAACCGACAATTTCAGAGAACAGGTGAGAAAACCGCGATGTAGAAAGATTACACAGAGTGGCCAACGTCTCAATTTTAAAGGATTCGGAAAAGTGCTGGTTTGAATAATAAAGCGCTTGTGCAATGGCGTTCATTTGAGAAGAGAACGCCGGTTTATGTCGTTGATTTTGCGGCAGGAAGGCGCCGGCAATCTCCACAAGCAAGTGTGCCATTTTCGGTAAAATTTGTAAATCCCAGTGCTGCGGCCGATTTTTGAACAAATCGACTATGTCGCACTTCACCGCGACCAAATCGCTACGCGCCGGCAATACGGGAAAAAAGCCTTTGCGCACTGCCAGAAACGGTTCGAGCAAGCGGACATTGGTGATTCGAAAGGTCAGGGACTGCACCAACATAGTGGGAAACATAATGATGTACATATTGAGGCGGCTATCCGGTGCATTCATATGCCAGTGCGCCAGGCTTGTATCAAAAAAAAGACATCACCGACCTGCAGAGGATAATTGCTCCCATTCAAGTTTATGGAGCCTTTGCCACCAAACACAGAACTGAACTCCAACCCATTGTGCATATGCAAGCCGCGAAACGGTCCATAGCCATACGTTTCAATGGCCCAAATCGGATCGGCGCGAAAGTTTAATTCTTCTATAAAATGTGAAAGGCTGGTCATAATAGAATTGCAAGTCGTAGATTGTTTTATTCGTGCTTTCTTTTCTGCAAATGAGATTTTCAAGAGAATATCAAAACCGTGCTCTCAATATCCCCTTGCCAATTGCGCATAATGATTATTTTGCGGGAGATTTCCAAGCTTTTTTCTCGACATGTGGAAGAACGGTTGAACGAAAATCTCTTATACGGAATAGACGTGTATAACCCATTCATAGCTCTTTAAAACGAATCCATTTCCTAAAAATAGCAGAGTATCCCCCAAAACTAAAGACGTGCACTTAAGGTAAGAATGGATAAGA
>CAYPZM010000161.1:0-10783 GCA_964414825.1 uncultured Cytophagia bacterium
GAGCTTTACGGTCAAGATAGATGCGCCACAACAAGATCAAGATGAACCATTGTGGATTTTACGCTATAAGAAAAAGCGCGACCAGGCGTTAAAACAGCAAGCAGCCGCACCTGCTATAGTACGTGTGGAAACTGAAAAAATCCGGCTTGGCCAAATTGTTGTGCGCTCTGAGAATACATTAAAGCTCTTAATTGAAAAATTGCAGCAGGGCGAGCTGTTTGAAGATCTGGCAAAACGATATTCGATTGATGGGTTTTCAGCTCCGAAAGGAGGGGATTTGGGTGAATTTAAGCGCGGCGAGCTCGATCCGGAGATTGAGCAACTTGTGGTGCGCTTAAAAATAGGCGAAAGCTGTACCGTACCTTTGCGCACGCAAGCCGGCTTGCACATTTTTAAGCGAACCGGCTAACCGGTATTACATCAAGGTATATTTTTTCAATTTTCGATAGAGCGTTGCCGAACCAATGTTCAAGACCCGCGCAGTTTTTTGTTTGTCATAATGAAAGTAACTTAATGTTTTTTCGATAATGAGTTTCTCCATCTCCTCCAGAGTTTTTCCCGTTTCCAGGATAATCTCCTTTTCACCATCAAAGTCGGTTTGTTGCAACGTGGGAAACAGGTGGCGCCGAAGCACGGTCTCGTTCGACAAGGTTACCGCGCGCTCAATCATATTTTCCAATTCCCGAACATTTCCTTTCCACGGATGCGAGAGCATTTTTTTTATTACGTACGGCTCTAAACTTTCTGCATTTTTGTTGTTGCGCGCATTGTATTTTTGAATGAAAAATTGCGCCAAAAATGGAATGTCTTCACGGTGTTCGCGTAATGCGGGTATGTGCAAGTTGATAACACTTAGCCGATAAAACAGATCTTCCCGAAATTGCTTTTCGAGAATCTTTTCCTCCAGATTCAGATTGGTGGCTGCAATAAATCGAACATCCACTTTGATGGGCGCGACGCCGCCAAGGCGGTCAAACTCGCTATGCTGCAACACGTGTAAAAGTTTGACTTGCAGTGCAGGACTCAAATCGCCGATTTCATCGAGAAACAGAGTGCCTCCGTCGGCATGTTCGATGCGGCCTTTTTTCTGCGTCACAGCTCCGGAAAAGGCACCGCGCTCATAACCAAACAGCTCTGCTTCCAGTAGGGTTTCGGGGATGGCGCCGCAGTTGATTTTCACAAACGGCTTGTCGGCGCGCGGACTCGAGGCATGAATAACCGAGGCGACAATCTCCTTGCCCGTACCGGTTTCGCCGGTCAACAATACCGTGCTTTTGGACACGGCTACCTGTTGCGCAAATTCGATGATTTTACGAAACTTTCTGCTCACCGCAATCGCAACGGGTTGGTTACTTACTGATGGCTTGGGCACTTGAATTTGCCGATGTAGCCGAATATCTATAGCCAGCTCTTTTAGGACCTTGAGAAGGTGCGGTTCGGGTACCGGCTTGGCCCAAACGTGAAAGGCTCCCATTTTCATCAATTGCACGGTCTCTTCAACGTTGGGCTCGGACGTCATAACCAGAACCTTGGCGGTTTTTCCCTCTAAAATAAGATGCTGAATCAGATCGGTGCCCCTGCCTTGTTTTAGGTTTTGCGCGGTCAGAACGATATCAAACTTGGTACTCTCAAGCAGCTCCTTAGCGCGTTTTAATGTTTGCGCCGTGGTTATGGTGTAACCTTGTTGAGCAAGAAAGAGACTGATCCTTTCGAGTTCAGCACTATCGCGCTCGAGCAACAAAATGTTTATGGTTGGCATGGAAGCATTATCTCATACGGAGGTGAGGAAAAATAGCTCTAATTATGAACATAAAAACGCAATACAACCCGTTTTGTTCTGAAATTTAGCAGAAAATTACAATTAAAGTGACTCAATTTGATAAAATTGAGTCTATCAGAAATAATCAGTCCACCGATGCACATAATTGAAATGATCGTCCGGCATTTTTATGCCGGACGGGCCGTAGTTTGGGACGTTCGTCCCAGCGAAGCAAGACGAATCGGACCTATGTGCGTCGCAAAAGAGCTCGACCGCTTTTGGATTCAAAAACACGGTTTACAACGGCTTTCATGTTGTCCAAGCCAGTTTTGGCAACCTGCAGCGCGTCTTGTTGCCAATAATCACGGTTGAATAATTCCAGTGAAAGAATCATCGGTTTTTCTTTGCTGTGCAAGGCGGGTAGAATTACATCAAACGGCGCCACGCCGTCTCCGGGCATTATGCGGTCCGCATCTTTGATGGTCTCGCGCGGCGGATCAGCCGGATAATCGTTCATATGAAACATGTCCGTTGCGGATTTTGATACACTATTCAAACCCATGAAAGGGGAACCGCCTTTGTAGATATGATAGGCATCCAAAATGGTCTTGGCATTCGGGTAACCGCTTTCGGAAAGCACGTATAACACCTCGCCGATACGTGACAGATTGGCGGAAAAGCCCCACAACTCCAGTTGCGGAGACACGCCAAATTCTGCCCCTAACATACAAATATCATAAAAACGGGATGCGGCGTCGTTCAGGTTTAAGCCGGGCTCCTGCGTGGCGCCCAATGGTGGCGCCGCAATACGCGGACAACCAATTTCTGCCAGCATCTCCATTTCGACGCGCATTTGTTCGAGGGCGGCTAAACGAACGGATTCGTCGTCCACAATCCAACGCGGAAAACTAATGGCACTTTCGATTTTGAGATTTATTTCCTGGGCTTTTTGCTTAATGTCGGCGAGTTGACCACCTTCCTTTAAAAAATGCTGGATATCTCGCACCCAAATTTCGATGCCGTCATAACCGGCATCGGCGGTAACTTGCAGTTGCTCGAGTATGCCGAGTTTTTGGCCGCTGATGGTTGAGGTATTCAAACAATACAAAAACGAGCGGGAAGGTAGAGTGCTTTGGTATGGCGCACAACCGCCCAGAGCTAATAATCCGGCAGTTGCCAAACTCGATTTAAAAAGATCGCGTCTTGAAAATTCCATGGTTATCCTTTAGATGGTTTTCAAATAATAATTCACCCAAACGTTGTTAATGTCGTAAGATTGCGCTTGCAAAAAGGAGGCTCCGGCTTTTTCGAGCTCCCCCAATCCCAAATTTCCCAGAGCGATGAGATAATATGCCGCACCGAGTCGGCGATTTTGCGCCTGGCGCTCGCCAAATTTGGCAAAAAAGTCGAGCTCGCCGCCCTCAAGCCGCTGTTGGCCGGTTTTGATCAGCTCGCGATATAACGCTTTGGCTTTTTCAACCTGGCCCAAAAACTCCAGGGCTTTGGCTTGATAGTAATTCATATCGCCACTTGTTGGCAATGCTGCCGCTTTTTCAAAATAGCGGATTGCCGTTTCTTCATTACCCAGTGCCTGGTGCGTTTGCCCGAGCAGTACAAATGTGCGGCAGGCGTCCGGATCCACAATAGGACGACCGACTTCGAGGTTGTCGGGATAGTCGAGTGCCGTCTCAAAATCCGCCAGCGCTTTTTTATACTTTTTTGAGGCCAGATAATCCAACCCACGCATCAAATGTGCATTGACAAACACGTCGTGAATCGAACCTCCGCCTTCCCAGGTGTTAAAATGGTTTGCGGTGAGAATGTCTAGTGCCGCATCGTACTTGCCTGTGAGCACCTGCGTTTCTACCAGTCGGGACAATGCATCATCACGCTTGAATACGGTTTTTCTGTGCTCTTGCAGCAGCGCCAGGCGCGTTTGAGGAGCGACATTTTGGTTCTCATACATTACATCCAATTCATAATACAGCCGCGGATCATCGGGATTGAGCTCGATGGCGCGCTCGTAAAACTCTATGGATTGTGCCGGATCATTTTTGTGCTGGGCATAACCTACACCGAGATTGCGAAACGCCGGGGCAAAATCATCATTTTGTTCAACCGTCTGATGCCAAAGATTTATGGCGCGTTCGGGCTGCCAATCGTACAGCAAATTACCGAGATAATAGGGTGCGCGCGAATCGTCCGGATTTTGATTTATGGCCATCGTTAGCACCTTTATACTTTCCAAACGGAATGGAAACACATAGTCAAACGGTTGCGCTGCCGCAGTCTCAAAATAATGTTTGGCACGTTCATATTCGCCCTGTTGCTGATAATAATAGCCCAAATAATAAAAGACCAGAGGGTAATTTGTCTGTTTCTCGATGCGTTCCAATACCGAGATGGCATCCGCATAAAAACCGGCTCCGGCATAATCGGTGGCCACTTCGAGATAGAGTTCCACATCTTCGTGCATAAAATCGATTTGAGTAATGGCCGACTCATCGACCGATTGCCCCAAGGCAGTTTTGAGCGCCTGGCGTTCATGTCGCCCCCAATAATCCAGAGGATCAATCTGGTTCACGTTTTCAATAATCGCCAAAGCCTTTTCAAAACGCCCCAACTGTCGCAAAATAATTGCTTTTAGATTGAGCGCCTTGGTGTTTTGGGCGTTCACGATTAATGCCTCATTCACATGAGACAGGGCGTTGTCGAACTCGCCATTTTGACAGTCCAGCTCGGCCAATGCATAATACGAAGCGGCGCGCCAGCCAAAATCCCAGGCAGCGCGATAAAAAACATCGTAGGCTTTATCGAGCCTGCCCGACTCGCGTTGTGCTACACCCAAATAATAATGCGCCTCGCCATCTTTGGCGCGGGTGTAATTGTAGGTCAAGCGATCCACGGCGCGCTGCAAATGTTTTTCCGCATTTGGCCACATGCCCCGCTTGCTGTAGAGAATGCCAAGCTGCGTGTTGACCCGCGCGTCCATGGAGTCACGCTTTAACGCCTCAAAATAATAGGGATAGGGATCGATTTGCGGATTGTAAAATTGATCCAGCCGCAAGCCGGTGAGGTAGAGCTGCTCATTGTTGTCATACTTTTCCGGGGCAATGGGCGGCGATACCGGTTGTGGCATGGGTGTTGGAGAGTTTTGTGGCGGCTGATATCGCATCAACTCTTGGTCGTTTGTCCGGACGACGACGGAAACTTGTTTTGTCTCCGCAGGCAACGAAATGGTTTCCCGCCATGCGGCATTTGGACTCAAATCGGTTTGACTGGAATAGATTTGCTTTTTGCCGGAAAAGAGCAAGATTTGCGCATTTCTGACCAGAGATGTCGCTAAAATGTTGAGATTTGCAGCATTTTCATTCAGCTCCAAATTTAGAGCCCCATTGACATTGGCAAAACTCATGCCGCCTAATTCTTTAATGGGAAACCAGGTTTGGGTGATGGTCTTGACCTCGTAAGGCTGAATCCAACTGTAATCCGGCTGATTATCGGAATACGCGCCGGCCATCAACTCCAAATAGGGGCCGTCGGTATCGGTCAGCATTTTATCCCACATTTTTCCTCGATCGCCACAGCCAAACGTAAAGAATTTTTTCCCGGGCGCCACATGCACGTCGGCGACGTAAGCGACACCGGCATTTTTACCGTGATTGTAACCGGCAAAATAATCTGCTGTGTGATCCCAACAGAAAAACGATACCGATTTGGGCAGGTTTTTCCACCAACTGATGTCGACATTGTTGTAATCATAGCCGCCATAGCGCGCATCGGCAACGGGCCATTGTGCAAACTCGCGTTTGGCGTGCTGAGTGACGTATTGCGCTTCCGGGGGGAAAATGACTTGATAGGTAGAATCGACATGAACGGACGGATTGGCGAAATAGAGAAACGAATGCACAAACGGCGTGCGGTTGAAAAACTTGAGTTCGGCTTGCAATATCGAACGATCCGGCCAAATGGTAAGGCCTATGAGCATTTTCATTCGGTGCCGACGTTCAATTTCGGTCAACCATAGCGTGGAGCTGCCGTCGGCGTTGTGTTTGATCGTATAATCCATGGGCATAAAGGTGTTGGCGCGATGGTGATGCGGGAAATTCCATTCTACGCCGCCGGACATCCAGGCGCCCAGCATGCCAATAAGGGATGGTTTAATAACGCTTTGTTTGTAGAAAAAATCGTAATCATTGGTTTTGTCTACGGCCTCAAAAATGCGCCCGCCAATTTGCGGCAGCACCGTGATTTTGATGAGCTCATTTTCCAATACAATAGCCGTATAGGTGCTATCGACTTTTTGGTTTGTGAGCACATCCGACATCGGGTAAGGATAAATACGGCCTTGTGCGCCCTGGTACACGCGTCCGGCATAAAAGCGCGGATTGGGATCAGGCTGATTAACCGTAAAAGTGGGAATGGCGAGTTGAGTTTCGTACACAAGATCGTTTGAAACGGACAGGGAGGAGGTTGCTATCAACAGCAAGCACACCCATAAAACTCGAGCAGGTTTCACGGACTACTCCTTTTTAAATGGTAGATTTCAGATAAAAGCGGTTTTGGAAAATAAGAAACGGTGAGAATAAAGTCAAATGAGAGAATGTAAAAGGTTGTGTTGAGGCGCCACCTTGCGCCTCAACACAAAAAGCATTTAATATCCGATAAAGCCCTGATCGTGGGTTCTGCATATGACGCGGCATCCACGCTCGCAGCCATTTCGTAACGAGAACGTTCCCTGCAAATAGGCACTTTTCACGCCCCTGCGATCGCAATAATCCGCCGCCTGTTCCTTGCACTGCAACGACTCTTGAATGACTTCGTCCGTACCAATGCAAAGCATGACCGAATGGCCAGCAATAGAATTTATGAGCAGAATAATATCCACACCATCGGCCTTGGTTTCCGATCCTTTTGCAAGCGACGTGGTTTTGTCCATATAAAACGTAACAATATCACGAGTTTCAACACAGGTCATTTTTACTTCATACATATCCTGTTGAATGCGCGACTCGGTGATGACCACTTCAACGGAAAAATGTCCATCCATATCAAGATATGTTTGTCCGGGAATATTAAAAATGACCGAGCTCAGATACGAGGCCACATCATTGTCGGCGGCCAGCTCGGCTGTACCTAAATTGATGCCATCCAGGTCTACAAACTGGGAAACGATAATGGACTCTTTGGTTACGGGATCTCTGTAAACATCCGATTTCATGATGGCGTCATTGTCGCCAATTATGCCACGCACTTGGCCAACTTGGTTCAAGTCCCGATCCGGCGGCCGCGTAGGCAAACGGCGCTGACAGGCAAAGTTAAAAATGACGATGGTGAGCAACAACGCTGCTATACTAAGCAGAACGATTGATCTTGCTTTGTGTTTGAGAGACATTGTGACCTCCTCCAAGTGAAAGAACTCTCTATCTTCAAGCTGCAAAAACTTTTGTGACATTTCACGCTGCGGGGTGCCAATTTCTATTTAAATACTCTAAAAAGGTTAAAGTGCATACTTGTATTAAAGGTAAAATAGCGACTATTTAATAGAGCGCATTTTACCTGGATCCATGGCAACGGATACAGATCGAAGCCGTAATTGAATTCGGCGCTGTCATAGTCCATAACCAGGGCGAGCCAGCGCAAACCATACGGTTGTATTTTGAATCCGGCAAACCAGGCAACAAATTCATAATGTTCGCTTTGAAATACGGGAAAGCTATAGCCCAGTGTCGGGCTCAGGCGCATCCAGGGCAAATAGAAGCGTTTGGTGAACACCAGGTAGGTGGAGCCAAAATGCCGTGCCTTGCCGTCATCCGTGGTGGTAATAAAATCGTGAAACCCAAAAACCGTAGCCGGTAGCCATCGACGTTCGCGCAACAGTTTAATGCGCAAGCTGGGGGAGCGATCCATGGTGTGGTTGGCACCTTCCGGCATGTTTAACTGTTTGGTGAGGCGCAAATCAATTTCCATGAATGGCAAAAAGGTAAGGGAGCTGAACATCACGAGCGCATCGCGCTGATAATTGCTGTAGGTCAAGGTCTGTTTGGGCAAAAGTCCGGCGCCGGTGTAAAACGAGCCATCGCGCTTAAAATCCGCAGTGGGGACGCGTACCAATCCGGGAAAACCGCCCAGCGCTTGTGCGTTAACCTGGCTTTCGATGCCCAAAACACAAAGCAGAACAATTGTCCATCTTTTTACATTCATTGTTTACGTTTGCTCTTTAATCGTCCCAAATTCGATTCCAAATAGGCCGGATGATAGCGGATGTGCATCTCGTCAAACAATTCGTTAGCGTGCAATACCTGGCCAGACTGGGTATTTCGACGCCCTTGATATCCGAGTTCAAAATAGCTTGCCGGTCGTATTCGAAAGGTTTTGCGAACCGCATATTGTCGCGGCGGCAACGGAATAGAAACGCGAAAACCGCCATTGTACTCGTTGTTTGCGGCGGTTGCCCACAAGCCAAAGCGAAACTCGTAAAAATAACGAAACAGATCAAAGCGAAATCCCTGATCCGCTTTTAGAAATCGATGGTATCCCGCTTTAAAAAAGAGCTGCAAGCGCCGCATAAACAGGGTGCCGCTTATGGAATAGGTTAAATCCTGCAACGGATCGTAAACAAACACACCTTTTTCCATCGTTGTATAGCCCGTGTAGCCGGCACGTGTTTCGAGCTGCAAGGTGCCGCTATAGAAAAATTTCGTCAAACCGCCGTGCAGGCCATAGCGATCGCCCCAAAAATAGCCGGCATTCACATACCAAAACAGTTGGTGCGGCAATCTGCCGAGATAGTTGAGATGCGTTGGCCCTAGGCGCACATAATCGCCAGTCGTTCCCAATTCGTTCACAAGCGGAACCAGAATCGATCCGGAAAACAGCAGCCCTTTGGTTAACAGTGTGCGAATTTCAGGCATTATATTAAATTGCACGGCAACAGGATTGTCGTACTCGCCAAAGCTGGCCTTTAAATCCGGGTGCATAATCAAATCCGTTTTAAAGCGCGACGGATTGGTTATCGGCCAGGGCATCACGCGGGAGATGTCATTCGCCACAGAGCTTTGCGAGAGCAGCGGCAATTTCAGCTTGTCTGGCGTATTTCCGGTTGCCATCTCCGTGCTTTCGAATGCCACCAGAGGCTCGCCGTATTTTTTTACAACAAATACAACTTTTTCGCTGCTGGTTGGCAATCGATAAATCGTGCGCAATATAGCCTCTTGCATGCCGCGAATGGAATACCGATAGCGGGAATCCTCAAACGCCACCACGGTTGCCTGTTTGCTGGTGCGCGCGATTAGGTTTTCAAATCCCCTGCCAGCCAATTCCCTGGCCAGTGGCGAATGAAAAACTGTGCCCGAGGTCTGCGCAGCAACCGGCGATACAAAGAACACGTACAACAAAAGAAAACGACGCAAAAACCCCCGGTTTAAGCGGGTCGTCATTGCGTAAATGGTCCTATGATTGTTTCGATTCAATGAAAAATCCGGTGCGAGTTCCAGGGTGCCCAAGCTACATTTCCCTCCTTTTGAGCAAACTTGATGCCTTTCTTTTAGAGATGAGGCAGAATAGATTATTATCAGTTCGTTTCTGGCAAGCAAGCAGGTTATTAAAAACAGCGACTTAACTATGTAAGAGTAAGAATTCTGGAGGACGTGTATTTCTTTCGAATTTGATCAAATAGCAAACTGTTATAATATGGAACTCATGTATCAGGAATGTGACAAAAGAGGGGCATGTGCTGCATCGAATTCTCATCGATGCAGCAGCATTAAGACAATTAGATCGTTAGTTCTACTTGAAAGAGTTGATTCTCCCACCATTCCAGCAACTCCTCGTCTGAAATATCCGGATCCAATCCACGCGACATCATGCGCTCTCTGTAATTCTGCTGCATGAACTCTTGCTGAAATTTGACGCGTTCCGGGTCCTCCGGATAGGTGCCGCGGTCGTATTCCGCTTCCCAGGATTCCAGCTTTTGTTGCAGTTTTTGTTTGATGTCTTGAAATTCCGGATCGTCGGTCAGATTATTGATTTCATGAGGATCGGCCTGTAAATCGTACAGCTCGTATTCCGGTCGGGTGTCTGCCCAGAATTTCTCCACAGCGGGTGACAATTCACCGCGTTCGTGCTGAATTTTCATCAAGGTAAGAATGGGATATTGATATTTTTTATAACCATTAAATTGCGTATATGGCCGATCTGGATAATAGTTGTGAATCAACTTGAAGCGTTTGCTGCGCACGCAGCGGATGCGGTCTTTGGTGCCGTCACAGCGGTCGCGCGCGGCAAAAATTTCTTTACGTTTACGGCTCCAAAAGCCGAGGAAATCGCGGCCTTGCAAATGCTCCGGCGGATCGATTCCGGCCAGTTTCAAACTCGTGGGCGCCAGGTCAATCAAACTGACCAAAGTATCGCGCACGGTTCCGGCGTTTTTGCGATTTGGAAACCTGACAATTAACGGCACGCGAATGCCACCTTCATACAACCATTGTTTTCCGCGTACGTGCGGTCGGCCGTGATCGCCAAAATAAATAACAATGGTGTTTTGATCCAATCCTTCATCTTTTAAGCGTTGTAGTACTTGACCAATGCGGCCGTCCAGCACTTGCAGCGATTCCAGATAATCGGCCCAATCGCGACGCGTTAACGGATGATCCGGATAGTAGGGAGGAACCTCCACTAAATCGGGATTGATGGGATGTTCCGGATCGCGCTCAAATGTCCGATGCGTCAGCCGAAAATTGATTTGGTGGAAAAACGGCTGGCCCTCAGCGCGTTGACTCCAGTCCGTGCCATCAAACGGTTCTTCACCGGGTAAAAAATTCCAGTCGGTTTTGCCCGGGGCTTCCGGACTCAACCCGGCGCCATTGCTGACGAAATAGCCGGCCTCGCGAAAATAATGGGTGATCACCCGTACCGGTTCGGGCAGCGGTTTGGCTTCAAAGGTACGATGCTGCTGCGCACCGATGTAATTTTGATACATCCCGGTCATAAACGCCGATCGACTGGGTGCACAGACCGGAGACG
>CAYPZM010000162.1:0-10660 GCA_964414825.1 uncultured Cytophagia bacterium
AGGCATTACGCTGGAAACCTGGGAACGTGATAACGATACGCTAACGCTGACCCGCGTCAGTCCGTCGATTCCCGATGACAAGCCGCTGGTCTATGTGTATAATCGAGAAAAATAATGGAATCACTGCAACGCAGCAGCGCGTTGCACGCGAAAGTTGCGCAGAGGAATATTCATGTTGTGGGATAAAAAACAAAAAGACGTAAACATACGAATGAGGTGGACATTCCTGTATCATTCGAGTGAATTTGAGTTTGAACGATTATTTATGTTCAACAGCAGTATTTTTGAAAAAATGTTGTTTCCTCTGCGCCTTTTTGCGCCTGCGCAATTCGATAGTCTCCAAAACTTACTTGCCAGACAGCCGCTCAATCGATTTCACCAGCGCCTGGGTGCCCTCATTACCTTCGCCATGGGCCTGGTTGCCAACAAACAATTGATGCACTAACGCCAGCGCCGGTGTGCCAATCTTTTGATTGCGAGCCGTTTCCAGTGCCAGGCGTAAATCCTTTTGTTGTAGATCGATCATAAATCCCGGCGCAAAATCACGCTCCGCCATTTTCGGTCCCAAGTTGGACAATTGCCACGAACCGGCGGCGCCGTTTTGAGTGGCATCGATCATAATTTTAGGATCGACTCCCGCAGACTTGGCGAGGGTAACCGCTTCGCATACCGCCATGTTGGTAACCGATACCAAAATTTGATTGCACAATTTTACGGTCTGTCCCATGCCATTTCCGCCCACATGGGTGATGGTTTTGCCCAAAGCCTCTAACACCGGACGGCAGCGCTGAAACACGGATTCGTCTCCGCCTACCATAATGGCCAACGTTCCCGCTTTGGCGCCGCTGTCGCCGCCGCTTACCGGGGCGTCCAGCATGTCAACTTTTTTGGCTTTTAACTGCTCGACCATTTCCCGAGTGGCAGTCGGAGAAATGGTACTCATGTCTATGACCACGCTGCCGGGGCGTGCACCGTGTAAAACGCCATTTTCGCCAAGAATCACCATCTCCACATCCGGAGTGTCGGATACGATGGTGATGATGATGTCCGATTGCTCTGCGACCGCTTTGGGCGAGTCGGCCGGCTTTGCGCCCGCTTTTTCGACAGCCTGAATTTTTTCGCGCGTCCGGTTCCAGGCGGTCACCTCAAATCCGGCGTTCAACAAATTTAGGCACATAGGCTGGCCCATAATGCCCAGCCCGATAAATCCGATGCTTTCCATGACTTTACTCCGTAATACATTCTTACTATTTCTGGCTAACAAGGTAAGAGAGTTTTGTTTTATTTTCAAGGTCGCAAAAATAAAATGTTAGATTTGGTGATGAAACACGGATTCCGTAAAAAAATCGAGTTTTCTTGGTCATGCGTAACATAATAGTGCAATCGCCTCGATCCATATCCGTTTTTTGTCCGTGAAAATCCGTGGCCCTAATCTCACCTGTTTAATGTACCGTTTTTCGTCGCCGTTTAACAATAATCGTATATCCGATCCAAATAAAAATCAATCCGATCAACTCGGTGACATAGAGCGCTTCTACCATATTGGCTTTGGCCATGCTACCGCCGAATCCGGGCAGGAGTGCACCTATAGCAATAAACAGATTGCCCCAAAATCGGAATCGATGCTCCGTTCCTTTGCCAAAATAGACGATAGCCGACCCTATGGCGCCGCCAACCAGAAAAATAAAGGCATATAAATTAATGAGTGGCGTAAAATAGCGTACCCATTGCCATAACAACACATCTCCGCTGAGTCGGTGCGCTTCGGCTTTGGCATAGTTGATAGGGGACAAAATAACAAGTGTTGCGACGATTAAAACGGTGACAATTAAAAGCGTGGCCAAAATATCCGCGGTGCGTCGTTTCATCAACAAATAGACGGTGCCTTGTGCCAGCGGTGCGCCGCCCAGTAAGGCTCCAAAAATGTACCAGCTTTTGAAAAAGATCACATTCCAGCCAAACAGGGTCGTCAAGCTTTCTACAAAGGTGCCCAGTCCGTAAAATGCCACGCCAAGCATCCACCAAAAAATATGCAGCGCTTGCCGATTGCGATTCCAGTGGCGAAACAAGATAGTTAAAAAGATAATAGAGATGGCTGTTGTGACGAGCGGGAAATAATAGAGTAAATGCATATGTCCATTCAAATTAGTGGAAAAGGATATAAAAACAGTGGTAGGGATGTCAAAATTCCGCAAATGTGCCGAAACAAAAAGAGCCCGAAATTAAATATTCCGGGCTCAAGATCAGTTCAGGTTTGGGATTATCTTGCCAAAATCATTTTTTTCATGTCCGTAAAAGAACCTGCTTGGATTTTATAAAAATACAATCCCGTGGCCAGATTCGATCCCTGAAACTCGATCCGATGATATCCGGCTGCTTGCATTTCATCCACCACTCGATTGACCTCGTTGCCTCGAATATCATAAATAATAATTTGCACAAAGGAAGCTTTGGCAAGCGAGTATTCAATCGTCGTTACTGGGTTGAATGGATTCGGAAAATTCTGATGGAGCGCAAATTCAGTAGGTGTTTCTCGTTCGGCGTTCTGTTTGGCCAGGTTACTGCAGGTGACCACGTTATCGGCGGAATTGTACGGCAGTGTCGCATGCGTTACATTATCCACGCAAAAACTAAAGGCGACGCCGCCGCGCTTGGACGCTGTGGTAACCAACGTGACTGTACCATCGGTGCCCGTGACGCCGGAGGCCGATTCGTTAAAGTCACCGCTAAACGTTCCGGCAACCGTGGCATCGGACACCGTGTTGCCCACATCATCATAAATCGTTACGGTTGCTGTGCCATATTTTTGTCCCTTGCCGGCATCTTGTGTGCCGAGCACAATATTTTCGACATGCAAACTCGTCGGATCGCCACCGCCACTGCTTTGGGTTGTGGCGCTGGCCGTATTGCTGACGCTGGATGAACCATAAGCATTATAGGCAAACACGCGATAATGGTACGTTGTGGATGCGACCAATCCGGTATCGCTAAAGTTTGTAGTGTTTGATCCGACCGTGGCGATTTCTGTAAAACTGCTGCCGTCGGTGGAACGCTCAAGTTTAAAGCCATCTTCATCCGCCGAATTGTCCGTCCAGGTCAAATCGATTTGACTGCTGGATACGGCTGTTGCCGCTAGATTGCTGGGCGCTGCCGGAGCCGTCCCGCCCGTCCCGGTGTCGGCCTGGTAGCCGTCGAAATTGTCAAAATAGTAGGTGTCACCGGTGTAGGTGTTTGGTGCAAACAATAGAATAATATTGTCGATTGACGTGTCCGGCGTGCTGCCATCCGGAGCGTCCAGATAACTAAAAACGAGGCGCTCCCACTGGTTTTGCACCGTGGTAGAAACCGTATAACGGCTATGCCGGCCTGTGGGATAATTGGTCGCATCCGCCAATGAACTGTCCTCGAGCTGCAGCAATATCTCCGAACCCACCGGAGCCGATGTGTAAATGTCGATGTAAAACTTTTTTTCAGCGGTTTTGTAAACCGATGCATCATTAATGACGCTCGCCGTATAGGCCAGGACATCGTATTGTTCATTCGAGTTACGCGCATATTCTCCCGACAGTGCGGACGTATTGACGCCGGACGGATCGGGATTGCTGACTTCCTGCAAGGTGCCCGTGGCTGAGCTTAGCGTCACGTTGGCTGGATCGTCAAAGTTTTCAAAGGTCAATTCATAAATATAGTTGGGTTCGACATAAACATTGATAACATACTGCTCGTTACCGCAGTCGGAGCTGACATCGCACACCACAGCGCCGCCAGTATCGCTCCAATCCACAGTAATGGAGGATGTTCCCTGGCCTGAGACAATTGTGGCGCCGGCCGGAACGCTCCAGCTAAAAGTGCTGCCGCTGAACGGATTGCCGATTTGGTACACTTGACCAGTGGACATGTAGGGCACCACACGGTCGCCGCTAATGTAGGGAAAATAGCCGTCGTAGACGCGCACGTAATCCACTTCCATAGTTTGCGGAAAGACCGTGGTTTCGTCGGGATTGCCGGGCCAGTTGCCGCCCACAGCGACATTTAAGAGAAAATGAAAATTGTGATCAAACGGCCATTGATAGGGATCTGTATCCGACGATGTTTTCGTGCTGTACAAAACATCATCAACATACCACCGAATGATCCCCGGCTCCCACTCGATGGCCAGTTCATGAAAGCCATCAGCAAAGGTGCCACTATTCAATCTATAGCTGGCGCCGGTGTGTTGATTGTCGGGCCATGGATCGCCATAATGGATGGTGCCGTAAACCTTATCCGGCTCCTGGCCCAATAATTCGGCAATGTCAATCTCGCCGCTTGACGGCCAGCCGCCATACGGCTCATCGGTAGACAACATCCAGAACGCCGGCCAGATGCCCTGCCCGTACGGCATCTTGATGAGCGCTTCAAAGCGGCCATAGGTGAAATCCGCTTTGCCATACGTACGAATGCGACCGGATGTGTATTTGTATTGGCGCACGCGTTGCTCTTTCGCAGTTATTTTCATCGTGCCATTGCTGACCACGACGTTTTCTTGCTGGTAATATTGCAGCTCGTTGTTACCCCAGCCGCAAATACCTTCTGCGCAGCCGTCGCCGGTTTGGTAACTCCATTTGTTTAGATCTAACGCGGTGCCATCAAATTCATCCGACCATACCAACTGCGGACACTGCGCCATGGTCAATGCGGTAAACAACATGATCAAAAGCGCCGTTGCTAAAATAGTTGTGGTTCTCATAAGAAACCTCCGCGAAATTGTTTTGAACGATCTGGAGAGATTTATTGACTATGAACGGTGGAAAAAATTGTAAAGCTTGCAGAATCATAATAATCGCTGCAGTCTATTGGGGGGAAGGTTTTAAATTAAAAGCGGCACAGCATCATGCCGATGCTGTGCCATGCAAACTTAAAAGGTAACGGTAGATTGGTTGGAGCAAACCGAACCATCTGTTTCACACACCTGATAAACGTAACTGCCGCCGCCGACAGCGCCGATATTGTCTGTGTAAGCGCCATCGTTGTCGGTTGTCGCAATCAAAGCACCGTCACGGAAAACATTGACTTGAGTGCCCGTTGCTCCACTCCAGGAGAGGTCAACCGTTTGACGTCCTTTGACTTTGTAACCGTTTGTCGCCAGAGTAATATCGCCGCCGCTGCTGCCGCTTGACACGGTTACACTTTGAGAAGCCGAATCCGTGGCGCCGGCATCATCCGTAACCGTCAAAGTGACCGTATAGGTGCCATCCGCAGCATAGGTATGGGATGGATTTTGTGCCGTAGACGTTCCGCCGTCACCAAAATTCCAAGCCCAAGAGACAACGCTGCCGTCAGAGTCCGTGCTTTGATCTGTAAAATCAGCAGTCAGCTCCGTGGTTGTAAAGGTGAAATCGGCTGTTGGCGGGTAGTTGGTCGTGCCGCCGCCGCTGCCATCATCGATGGTGACATTAAAACGGTTCAACACATAGCTGATTGGATTGGCCAAGGTGCGTTCCGAACTGCCGGCGAACAACAAGCCGATCGGATTTTTGTTGCTATCGTCGGTTACAATCAGAGAACCGGAATCGCCGCCGTCGCTGAATGTGCCCGGGGTAATGCCAATCTGATCCACAAATCGGGCATAAGATTTACATGAGAATGGTCCTCGGGTTTCGTAACATACGTCCACGGTGACGTTGATTTCAGAAACCTCACCGTGCGTCCATACGGTGGTGCGCCCGTACTTTTGTACTTTTTGACCAACCGAAGCGCTTTTAATGGCCGAGCTTGGGGTGCCATATGCATCAGAAGGCGTTGCTGTGCCCACGGTATTGACATCCGTAATGGCAATAGCCGCATCAATGTAATTATCGGGGCCGTTCAGTGCGATCGGTTCGTAATCGTAAAGCGTACCGATGGCATCTGCCGGATCGCTTCCGCCATCGTAAGGACCGGGCTGCAATACATTATCACCGATTTGAGCTTTATTAACATTTGCATAGACGTGATTGTTGCTCAAGGCGTATACGTTGCCGCCAGCATCTTTAACCCGACAGCCAATGGTGCCGGCCGTAATGTCCGGGTGGCCGGTGGAAACGCCGATAGGTACCGGGCGCGCAAATCGTGCTTGCGGATCGGAATAGATTTTAAATTTCCCGGTCACAACCACCTCAACTGGAACGCCATCCAGAGCTTTTGGAACATTGGCGATGCCGGGTTCGGCCGCATACACTCTAATTACCAAATTGCCGTCTTTATCCAAACCGGTGGCGGTACCGACAATGTCTTCGGCATCCAGCAGTCGTTCCGTATACTTGTCCTGTACCTGTGCCACGGCTTTAACTTTGGGATGTGCCATGCTCAAAGTGGAGCCATCCCATTTGGCTACTTGCGTTGTGGGCGTTTGGGGTGTATCGCTACAAACGAGAAAAACACTCAGCGATACTGCTAGCACCAGCATCCACACACCATAGCGTTTCAGCGTCGTACTACCTCTCTTCATGCGTACCTCCTGATTTTATGAAAAAGTATAGTGGGTTGCCAGGAAAGAATCAAATTGGCGTACTAGTACATGATAACCGATTTGTTTTGAATTACAACCTTTTTCTGAAGCAATTTCAAAAAATATTCAGGAGGCAACGTAAAAGCGGACACACAAAATGCTATTAAAACGTCTTATCCGACCAGATTGCTGAGAATGGTAGAAATGCTCGATGTCGTTTTGTCCAGATCCTCTTTAGTGTGTGCCGAAGAAATAAACATGGCCTCAAATTGTGAAGGGGCGATATAAAACCCGGCATCCAACATGGCACCAAAAAAGGAGGTGAACTGAGCGGTATTTGATTCGGTCGCCTGGGTGAAATTTTCAACGCCACCGGACTTGAAATAGAGGCACCCCATCGAGTTCACCCAGTTGAGGGAGAGGGGTAAATTAGTGTCTTGAATAAATTGGCGCGTGTTCATGAAAAAATTGTTCGCCTTTTCATTCAGTTGTTGATAAAATCCCGGTTCGGACAATAGCTGCAACGTTGTTAATCCCGCGGCTACGGCCAACGGATTTCCCGAAAGCGTTCCCGCTTGATAGATGGGGCCGGCCGGTGCGACGCGACTCATGATCTGGCGTCGACCGCCATACGCCGCGGCCGGGAGTCCGCCGCCAATGACTTTGCCCATGGTTGTAATATCCGGCATCACGCCGTAAATCTCTTGAGCACCACCCGGAGCCACGCGAAAACCGGTCATCACTTCATCAAAAATTAGCAGGCTGCCGTGTTGATCGCACAGATTTCGTAAACCCTGCAAAAAGCCATCGTTGGGAGGGATGACGCCCATGTTGCCAGCAATCGGCTCGACGATGACGCAAGCGATATCATCTCCCATATTTTTAAACAGCGTTTCCACCGAGTCGAGATCGTTAAATTCGGCAGCAAGTGTGTTTTGTGCGATACTCGCCGGTACACCTGGGCTGTCGGGTTCGCCCAGTGTTAAGGCACCAGAGCCGGCTTTGATCAAAAAGCTGTCGCCATGTCCGTGGTAACAGCCGGCAAATTTTATGATTTTATCGCGAACGGTAAGTCCGCGCGCTACGCGAATGGCGCTCATGGTGGCCTCTGTTCCCGAATTGACCATACGAACCATTTCGACGGAAGGCACCATATCGATGATTTTTTCCGCCAGTTCGTTTTCCATTACAGTGGGCGCGCCAAAACTGGTGCCGCGGGCCGCGGTTTCGGTAACGGCCTGTATTACTTTATCATGTGCATGTCCCAAAATCATCGGTCCCCAGGAGCCGACAAAGTCGATATATTCCTTGCCGTCCACATCATAAATTTTGCTGCCTTTGGCGGACTCGATAAACAAAGGAGTACGGTTCACCGATTTGAACGCCCGAACCGGCGAGTTCACCCCGCCGGGCATGAGGTGTTGGGCTCGCTTAAAATATGTTTCGCTGTTCATAGAAAATACCTTTATGGTTCGATGTCAAATTTTCATAGCCACTGATTCTCACAGATGAAACACGGATTAGTAGACAAATCGTTTAAACTCGACCTTTTCCCTACCAAAGTTTATAAGCAAGCCCACTTTTATCCCCGTTGCTTTCAATTCATTTAACAACTGCGGTTCATCTTGAGGAATATATTCTTTTGCAACTTTGAGGTCAACCAAGACTTTTTGATCTACAAATAAATCGGCTGAACAGGTGCCAACAATCGCACTTTTGTATTTAACTTTGATGGAATGCTCAATTTCTGCAGAATGGCCTCGGCGCAATATTCAATTTGTAAGGCTTTTTGGTATACTTTTTCGAGAAAACCATAACCGAGAGTATTATAGGCTTCAAAAGCGGAGCCAATAATCGCTCCGGTTATGTCCTCGTGGTATAATTTTGACATGCCTGTGTTTCATCCGTGTGAATCAGTGGCTAATTTTTATTATTCTTCCAACCAACGCACGACATCTTTGGCGAAATAGGTCAAAATAATATCTGCTCCGGCGCGTTTGATCGAGGTCAACAGTTCCATGGCGACTTTTTTCTCATCAATCCAGCCGAGCTGCGCGGCGGCTTTGACCATGGAAAATTCACCGCTGACATTATAGGCGGCCACCGGCAAATTTGTGGTTTGCCGCACGGCTTGAATAATATCGAGATAGGCGAGCGCCGGTTTTACCATGATAATGTCCGCACCTTCTTCAACATCCAGCTCGACCTCTTTGAGCGCCTCGCGCACGTTCGGCGGATCCATTTGATAGGTGCGGCGGTCGCCAAATTGCGGCGCGGAATCGGCGGCGTCGCGAAAGGGGCCGTAAAATCCCGATGCGTATTTGGCGGCGTAACTCATGATGGGCAATTCGCGAAAATTGTTGTCATCGAGCGCCAAACGGATAGCCCCGATCATACCATCCATCATTCCCGAGGGCGCCACCATATCGGCACCGGCTTCGGCATGGGTGATGACCTGTTTGCCTAAAAGCTCCAGCGTCGCATCATTATCGACATCATTATTTTTGATGGGGCCGCAATGGCCGTGATTCGTGTATTCACAAAAACAGACGTCCGTGATGACATACAAATCCGGGATCTGATCCTTGATCGCCCGCACCGCACGCTGAATAATACCTTCAGAACTCGTGGCGTCGCTGCCCACCGCGTCTTTTTCGGCCGGAATGCCAAACAAAATGATCGCCGGAATGCCCAGGCGATCCACTTCTTTGGCTTCCTTGACCAAGTAGTCAATGGACATTTGGAAATTGCCTGGCATGGAGGTGATAGGCTTTTTCACATCCTTGCCCTCACATACAAACAGCGGGTAAATCAGATCGTTTTTCGTAACATAGGTTTCGCGAACCATCCGCCGAATATTTTCGGTTTTTCGAAGTCGGCGAGGTCGATAATACGGTGTGAACATAATCGCCCTTTCTTTATGAATTCTCTTTTTCTTTTAAAATTTTATCTACCGTCTCACGCGCGCCCAGCACGCTATCGCCAACACTGATGCCGCGCCGGACGTTGCTGGCGAAAAATAAACCAGGATATTTTTCTTCCAAATCGGTAAACATCTGCTTTACCTTGCCATAGCCCAATCGGTATTGCGGAATGGCGCGCGGCCAGGTTTTGATGCGCGTAAACACCGGCTCGCCATTAATTCCAATCAGGTCGTTGAGATCATTCAACACCAATTCGCTCAGTGCTGTATCATCATGAATGGTTTTTTCCGGCTGGCGCGTGCCGCCGACAAATGTCGTGAATGCCACGTGTCCTTGCGGCGCGCGATTTGGAAAAATCGTCGAGCTCCAAATGCTGCCGAGTATGTTGCGGTTTTCCAGTTTCGGTACCAAAAAGCCAAACCCATCCAGCTCGCGTCGGATTTGATCTTGTTTGAATCCCATAAAAATGACCGACACAGGCGGATATTTTATGTCGCGGAGCGTATCGACAACATCGGGTGCCAACGTGCTGAGCAGTTGCGCCAAAGAATCCGCTGGCGTCGAGAGAATTACCGTATCAAATGTCTGTTCTGCAGTTTGGCCATTTTTATCAATACTGATTTTGTAACTGCCGTTTTCCAAATGAATTGATTTAACTGGCGATTGGGTGTGAATCGAATTGTCCAGTTTTTGCGCCAGAGTGTCCGTGAATGTTTGCATGCCCTCAACAAAGCTGAACAAACGAGCGCGATCTTTGGCGACTTCCTGCCGTTTTTTACGCTCACGCGCTCCTTTGATGGCCCCTTTGATAAAACTGCCGTACTTTTGCTCCAGCGCAAACAGCTTGGGAAATCCGGCCGGCGCGCTCAACTCTTCGGGATCACCGGCGTACACCCCGGCGACAAACGGATTGATGGCATAATCAAGGAATTCATCACCCAAACGGTAGCGCACGTAATCGGCCAGCGAAATGTCATCCACTGAGACCGGTTTGATGAATGGCTCTTTCATCAACCTGATTTTCGCTTTTGTGGAAAATAGTTTTGAAGTCATAAATTTAACCGGGGACATGGCCAAAGGATGCAGTTCACCGTTGCGAACAATGTAACGATTATTCGACGCTTCGTTGCCGTAGACTTTTTGCTCTTCTATTCCCAGATCGCGCACGAGCTGCCGCAATGTTTCAGAGGTCTCCAGCGCGCTATTGGGGCCCAAATCAATGAGATATCCATCCTGTTTTTCGGTGATGATCGAACCGCCAATATGT
>CAYPZM010000163.1:0-10657 GCA_964414825.1 uncultured Cytophagia bacterium
TGCGGTCGCGCTTTAAAAAATCCGACGCCAAAAACAAGGCAATAACGGCTTGGGCAACATTAAGCAGCACGATATTAAAATACGGGATAAAGGAAGGCAGCCCTCGCATTATCCATTCCATGGGCTCAAAGGCTTGCGCAAAAAACAACACATTAAAAAAGGTGAGAAACAGAATCACCAGCGTTGCAAAGATGCGAAAGAACCAGCTTCGCAGCAGGGTTTTGATTTCGTAGCGCGCAACTGTCCAGATTTTTTGAACAGACAACATAGGCTATACCTTTCAACTCAATTGTAATGGCACATTTCTACAGGCCAAATTCCATGCGATACACGTACGCGTGTTCTAAATTGGGCTCGATGATCTTTCCGTGAAATTCCTGGAGGTCTTGAGCAACGACTTCAACTTCCCAGCCATTTTCCGAAGGAATAGTAGCGATAACGGGAAACCGTTCCTTAATGACATCCAAATCGCTGTCCAAGGCGTCAATTCGCCAAACATGGCCACGAGCCTCTTTGATAAGCTCTTCCGGTGCACTGCTAAAAATCAACTCGCCTTGATTCAAAAGGGCCATTTCGTTACACGTACTCGAAATATCGCCAACAATGTGTGTGGAGAGAATAATGATGATATCCTCTCGCGTCATGTCCGAGAGCAAATTGCGAAAACGGATGCGCTCTTCGGGATCGAGACCGGTTGTCGGCTCGTCAACAATAACGATTTTGGGGTTACCAATAAGCGCCTGCGCAATGCCGAGCCGACGCTTCATACCGCCGGACAATTTGTTTGCATTGCGCTCGCGCGCGTCATACAAACCAACCTTTTCGAGCATTTCATCCACAGCATTTTTGCGCTCATGGGTTTGGGTAAGGCCCGCCAGAGCTGCGGCATAATCCAAAAATTCCCAGGTTTTAAGTTTTGAAAACACGCTAAAATCCTGCGGCAAGTAACCAAGCATGGAGCGGATTTGTCGGCGATTTTTCAGCAGATCATAATCATCCACTGTAACAGCACCTCGGGTTGGCTTCATCAGGGTTACTAAAATACGCATGAGGGTGGTCTTTCCTGCACCATTCGGCCCCAACAGGCCAAACAGGCCGCTGTGAATTTCAAGATCGATATTCTTTAACGCAGCAAAGCCATTCTTGTACTCCTTGCGTAAGCCTTGGACGGTAATTTTCATTCATTCCTCAAGATAGACAAGATCAGGTCAAGTTAAAAGAAGGTATTATGCAGCTACGGGGAAATCAATATGCAGCCAACATAAAAAAAGTTCTCACATACAGACGTGAAAAATGGAAAAAAGTTCTAACTCTTGTGAAAAAATATTGAGCACTCTGAGGCGCTCAGGAATGGAATCCCGGACGAGCGCTGAAAATGTTACCAGTGCCAATACGTAGGTTTGCCAACAAACTCGCGTTCAAAATGGTTGCGCAGCGTAATGAATGCCTCTTCCACTTCATCCACAACATG
This sequence comes from uncultured Cytophagia bacterium, assembly GCA_964414825.1. Classification (GTDB taxonomy): domain Bacteria; phylum Zhuqueibacterota; class Zhuqueibacteria; order Residuimicrobiales; family Krinioviventaceae; genus CAYPZM01. The sequence goes on from CAYPZM010000163.1 coordinate 1,472, forward strand.
AAACAGTGTCAGATCTTCGGGCGCAATTACGCCCCATTCTACCAATTTGTCAAATTTGATCACATCCTCCCAAAATTCTCGGCCGTAAATAACAACGCACAACGGCTTTTTCACTTTTTGAGTTTGTCGTAATGTTAACAGCTCGAACAGCTCGTCAAAGGTTCCGAATCCTCCGGGAAAAACGACCAAGGCTTTGGCCAGATAAACGAACCAAAATTTTCGCATAAAAAAGTAATGAAACTCGAATGACAAATTTTCGCTGATATACGAGTTGGGAAATTGCTCAAACGGCAGGCTGATATTCATGCCAATCGTCGGGCTGCCAGCTTCGGCAGCGCCGCGGTTTGCTGCTTCCATAATGCCAGGGCCCCCGCCGGAACAGACGATAAAGCGCTTGTCTTCCTCGATATCCATGGACCACCGCGCCAATTGATAGGCCAGCGATCGCGCATCTTCGTAATAGCGCGAGGCGTGCAAGGTTCGTTCGGCCACTTTTTTTTCCCGCAACAACTCGGCATCCGGATTTTCGGTTGCAGCAATTTTTTTCTCAACCGAGTAAAGCACCTCCTCTGCCTGGGCTTTGGAAACAAGTCGAGCCGAGCCATAAAACACGACCGTATCTTTGATGGAAAAGTGCTTTAATCGGCTTTCCACTTCAAGGTATTCGGCTAAAATTCGGATGGCCCGCGCATCGCCGCTGTTCAAAAAATCTTGGTTATGATACGCTTTTACCAGCTCGGGTTGTTTAAATTGTCTCGGATTGCCATTAAACTGAAAGGGGTTCTCTTTTTCTCTGGAATCGTATATATTTGAATTGTTTCCCATATCTGCTCCTCTGATGATTGCTTGAATTTATTTGAATAGTGCGGTGTCAATTGGCTGATTTTAGTGAGGCGGCTTTTGCACTAGATCGCATGGGTTGCTTGGCTAGAAATGTCGATCCAGCCAAATTGCCGTTTGCCGAATGACCTTGTGGCGATGCTGCGGCGTTTGATAGGTATGACCCGCTCCCGGAATTTCCATAAAATCGGCCGGGGGTGTGACAATGTCGCGGAACTGATGAAATCCCTGTACAAACACCTCTTCGTCCTCAGTGCCTTGCACGACAAGTTTCGGCACAGTCAATTGCGACAGCGCCTTTTGAATATCATACTGGACGGCATCGAGGAAAAAATCTCGATGAATGCGCCAGCCATCGTGTTCAAACACAGTTTGTTGTTCAACGGCGTGTTCAGGATTTTGAACGTGCTGCTCGAACACTTTTTTCATATCCGGAACAGATGACCAGGTGATCAACGCTTCAACCGGTTGGTCTTTGATGGTCAAAATTGCCGTAGCCGCTCCCATGCTAATGCCCAACACCGCAATGTGAACATAGCCGTTCTCGCGAGCCCACGCAAGAACATCCGTAAGATTGGCAATGTTGATGGACACGCGGGTTTCTTCAAAATCGCCGTCGCTGTCTCCGGAACCGTAAAAATCAAATCGCAGTACGGACATGTTATGCTGGGAAAATTCACGAGCCGCATCCACAAACAGGCGTTTGTTTTCGATTTTGCTGCCTTTGAATCCATGACACATAATCAACAGTTTATCCGAGGCACTGTCATGTAAAACTCCCATGATCTGTTTGTTTTGACTTTGGAATACCAGAGGCACTTGCTTCACAATGATGCTTTTACGTTTTGCCATAAATTTTCCTTTTCCAGAAATAACAGAACCATGGATCGTTCCTGCACAAGTAAACAGCTTTAAACGATAGTTAATGTTGCACCTAAACCTGAATCTACAAGCTTAGCGACCCTAATTATAGGGATTGAGATAGTTGCAAAAAACAAAAGGCACAAATCCACACGAGATTGGAATTGTGCCAGGCCATTCAGGTCATGTGGGATTTTATTCCAGCTTGCCCAGCAGGCTCGAAAGTTTAAGTTTCCACACCATCCAGTACGCTTCGTGTACAATTTGTTTCGACATTTTGCTTTCCCCAAAACGTCTGTCAATAAAGATAATCGGCACCTCGCCCAGTTTAAAGCCCTTTTTCCACGCTTTAAACTTCATTTCAATTTGAAATGAATAGCCATCAGAGCGGATTTTATCCAAATCCAATGCTTCCAGAACTCTTTGCCTATAGCAAACAAAGCCGGCAGTACAGTCGTGTACGGGCAATCCGGTTATCATCCGCGTATATAAACTGGCGCCCATGCTGAGCAGCAAACGCGACAGAGGCCAGTTGACCACATTGACGCCTTGAACATAGCGCGAGCCTATGGTAACGTCATATTTTTTACTGCCTTCAAGCAGCTTGGGCAAATCATTCGGGTCGTGTGAAAAATCCGCATCCATTTCAATAATACGGTCATAATTATGCGTTAGCGCATATTTAAATCCGGCAACATAGGCTGTACCCAGGCCTAGTTTGCCACTGCGTTCTTTGAGAAAAATAGAAGGATGCGACAGTGCCATCTCCTGAACAAGCTTTCCGGTTCCATCCGGAGAATTATCATCAACAACAAGAACATCCAAATTCTCAATTTTTAAATTGAGAATGGTATTGAGCATATTTTGAATATTTTCGCTCTCATTAAAAGTGGGAATGATGACCAACGTTTTCAAGACGATTCTCCGGTTAAGCCGTAGTCAGATCAAACATTTTCGTAAAGCAAAGCGCTGTATTTGCGCAGACCACCCTCCACATCGGATAATTCCAAGCCCAGCAGATTGATGGCCTTGTCCACCACTAGCCCGGAGTTAAGCGGACGCGGTGCTTTTTGCTTGAGATCGGCTGTGGTAATAGGTTTAATAAGTGACGCATCGAGATCAAACACCTCGGCAATGTTTAGCGCAAAATCGTAGCGTGACACAATTTCACGTCCGGCCACATTTACAATACCATGGTACGACGTGCGCACCAGTTGCCAAAGCGCCTGTGCCAGCTCATCGTTTAGCGTGGTATTGCCCATTTGGTCGGTAACAATGTGCACTGGCTCGCCGTTGCGCAGCCTGTCAATCAACCAGCCAACAAAGTCGGGACGATTATTTTGCGACACGCCATAAAGCACCATAGTTCGAGCAATGGTAAAAGCGCACGGAGATTCTTGCAGCACTTTTTCCGCCGCTAATTTCGAATGACCGTAAAAGCCTAACGGATTGGGCGGGTCCGTTTCCTTGTACGGGCCTTTGCTGCCATCGAAAATATAATCCGTGGAGACATGATAAATGCCGGCTCGAACGCGGCGTGCGGCTTGCACAAAATTTTCGACAGCGATGACGTTGACCAACCAGCACAAATCGCGTTCATCCTCCGCCCCATCCACATTGGTGTAAGCCGCGGCATTGATGATATTGTCTGGCTGTTCTTGTTCAACCAACCGCAACACCGCATCGCGATCGGTCAAATCACAAGGTTTGTAATAATCTTTCGGGATAAATTTCGCGTCGGGCGAAAGGTCCGTGGCAATGACGTGATAACCTTCCGGTGCGTTATGCACCAAACGCTGACCGAGTAAACCATGACAACCGGTAATCAATACTTTCATAGTGTCCTACATGTTAAATCTATTTATTACAGTTTACTGCCTTGGTTTCGAAATTGACCAAGTTTTTCTTTGATGTCCGGATGCTGGGCAGCCAGCATTTCTGCTACAAAGACCGCTGCATTGCGGGCACCGGCTTTGCCAATAGCCATTGTAGCCACGGGCACGCCGGCAGGCATTTGTACAATAGAATAAAGGGCATCCACCCCGTTGAGTGCCGAGCCGCCCAACGGAACGCCAATAACCGGCAGCATGGTGTAGGCCGCAATAACTCCTGGCAAATGCGCAGCCATGCCGGCGCCGGCAATGATGGCGTCAAATCCCTGTTCTTCGGCAGCCGCGGCAAATTCTGCGGTTTGTGTTGGTGTGCGATGCGCGGACATGACTTTGGTTTCAAATTCGATACCAAAAAATTCCAAATACGCTTCCGCAGCCGACATGACTTCGGCGTCGGACGTGCTTCCCATAATTATGGCTACTTTTGGCATTATTCTGCTCCAGTTTGTTGTCTAGTTCGAAACGTTGACGCTATGGCGTCCAATTGACGGATATATTGATATTTTCGTTCGCCCGGGGCAAATACAGCCAAATCTATAAAATACAAACGACTGTCGCCCTCATTATAAAATCCGTAAGAGCGGAATGGACCACCCATTACAAATTCTTCATTTTGCCACACGCCATCGAGTCGGATAGCGTAGCGGCCATTAAAATCCACAATTTTTTCGCGAACCTGGATCAGGCTATCTTCATACACATAATCGCCCTGATAAATTTCTTCGCCAATCCATTGTCGCTGCTCCAACATCCACTCTTTTGAGAGAAGCGATGGATCATCGGTTGGTTGCCAGTGCACGCTAATCCAGCGTTGCGGATTAAAACGGCGCAGCCACACGAGATTGATTTCACTGGAATCGACGGCGAGAAAATAGTCGTGCTGCATGCGCATGGTCCAGCCGTGTTCGCGCATCAATTTGCGTTCAAGATCTTTTTGCTCAAATTGTTGAAATATTGAAGTAAAAACCACGGATCGAGTAAATTCGTCAAATACATCAAAAACTTTATCGCCATTTGTCTGCCAGCGCTCCTTTAAGGTTTGCAAATCCGGCGCAACGGCCACAGCCAACATTTGATTTTTGGCCCATGCATCCCTTTTGCTGAACAAAAAAGCACTGTCCTGTTTGACGCGTTCGACCGACTCTTCTGAAAGCACGCGATTCATAATATCGCCCATGCGGCCTTCCGCTTGCAGAGTGCCGAGGATCAACAAATTGGGGAAACGCGTCAATTTATTCAGCGATTCCGGCAGACGGTGAGTTACCGTAAAAATGGGTTCGGGCTGCGGCGTATATAATTCTTGTTCTAGTGCGCCACGAACTTGCTCCTCAATTTCGAGCCAGAGCGTGGAATCGGCAATGACGATTATTTTATTCTGCGATCCAATAGCCTCGCGCTTGAATTCACACGAAGCAAACACAATCATCAACAAAGCTAACACGGACAGGATTATAACTGCTTTAATATTTTTCATGATACGATCCTCCTTTTTGCAGCAAAGTATGTTGGACTGTGTTTTGAACTCGAATAGCATCCAAAGTTTCTTCTTTTCGCAGGGCGAAAATCAATCCCCCTGGAATCGTAGCCACGATGCCCACAATATAAGCAAGAAACTCAAAGGTCACAACTTTGGATGCCATTACACCAATGGTGGAAAAAACCGCTACACCGGATTGTTCGCGTACGCCAATACCGCCAAACGAGATGGGCAAGCTGGCAAACAGCGCGATGATGGGCACAAAAATGAGAAAATAGAACATGCTAACGGAAACGCCAACCGAGAGTGCGGCCCAATAGTGCACCATAACCCGCAGCAACTGCACCACCAGCGAAATGGCCAGCACTTGAATCAACAGCAGCCGATTGTGACGAAATTGGTTCAGCGCCAAATAAATGGCGAGAATTTTTACTTGCAACATTCTCGGAACAAATGGGCTAAAGATTCGGCCAATTATTTTCCCAGCACTTTGGTTAAATAACAGAAAAAGCATGAAAAACCAGCCCAATAAAATAGCGGCGATAAAATAAACCGTATCCAAAGAAGCGAGCTGGCGAATCCAGATCAGCGAGACGCTCATGGCAATAGAAGTGAGCATCAAAAAACCGATAAAGCGATCAAACACCACAGTTGAGACCGCGGCCGTGGTATCTCCGGAATGGCGGCGAATGTCATAAATTCGAAAGGCATCGCCGCCAATATATCCAATTAAAAAATTGTTGAAAAACAGGCCGACATGGTAATAAGAAATCGCATGCCCCAGTGAAACGTTCACCTGTTGCGATCGCATCAACAAATACCATTGCACTGCGCCCAACACATTACTTACAGCGAACATGATAACGGCCACAATGATCCAGGACACATCCGCAGTGCGAATTTGCTCCAGAATCGTATCCAAACCAATGCGCTGCAGTAGCCAGGCAATGAGCGTTACGCTGATCAGTAATTTTGCAGCGTTGAAAAGATGCTTGCGAGACATTCGTTTTGTGCTGTTCTTTTTTCGTTCCACCGTGCATCCGTCACTGTTTATTCAGAACCGTATCCGGGAGATTCATCTGCCGTTTGATCTCCTGAATTTTGTTATTGGCCTCGGGGTCTTCAGGATGTTCGGCCTGCCATGTTTCCAGAACTTCCAAGGCCTGTTCATACTCGCCCTGGCGTTGCAATAGGCTCACATATATGCCTACGACCTCGGGATTTTCCGGTTCTTCGTTATAAGCATATCTTGCCAGGCGCAAAAATTCTTCCGGATGCCCGGCAAATTGATAGTACTGTCCCACTTGCAGCGGTAAACGCACGTCGGGTGCCGGAATCACCTCAAATGGCATCACCTCTTCCATTTTTTTCAAAATGCGCACCAGGGCATCGTGTTCTCGGTCTGTGAGATAAACATGCGCCAGGCGCAAATATGCAGCGCGATAATTTTGCAGCAGGCCGATGATATTATCGTTAAAATAGACATCCGGATTGTTCAAATTTCGATATTGAAACACCTCGGTCAAATTGCGCTCCAGGCGCTCGGCATCAACGCGTTCGACTTTAAACGGCACCAATTTAAAGTCCAGACCGTCCATGCGCAAATAGGAATCCAGATTCAGCTTGTTCTGGTCGGAAACCGTGACTGCAAAATAGATCGGTTTTTGCCAGTTGTTGGCGCCGATAATGTTGAGCACCATATAATCTTGCACGCGAATGGCCTGGCCAAACACAGTTGGCTCAACGGTCACCGTAATCGACGTATCTCCGAGCACAGGCTGCTCATCGAGAGAAACAAATTCTTCCATTTCGGCCATCATTTCTTGCCGCGCGGCACCAGGCACCGGAATTTCGATGCGTCGGGATTTCCACGGAATGATTTCCAAATCCTCAATCTGGGCATCGGACAAACTGATGGGCACCCTGGGCTCTTGATGCTTTAGCTGCTTGATGTACCAGGGGGTATTCAGCAGACTAAGATTGACGACGCGAACATCGGGACGAATGTCATACACGTATTGCAAGAACCAAAGCGGAAATGTGTCATTATCGCCATTGGTGAAAATAACCGCATCGGGCTCGCAGGTTTGCAAAATGTTGTAGGAATAGTCATAAGCGACATAATTGCCGGTGCGATCGTGGGTTTCGTAATTAAACGCCAAAAGATTCACCGGGGCTATAACCAGAAATAGAACGATAAAGACGCCGGCCAGCGCATTCCGCACCGTGGTTTTATTGGCAAAGGATTCTTTGAGCCATTCAAGCACAGAGGTCACTCCCAAGCCAATCCACACGGCAAAGGCAAAATATGACCCCACAAAAACATAGTCCCGCTCGCGCGGTTGCGGGTCCTCCTGATTCAAATAGAGGACAATGGCCACTCCGGTTAATATGAACAGGGCCATTATAAAACTGGCGTGTTTCCAATGCTTAAAAAAGTGGTGAAACATGCCAAGCATCCCCAGTAGAAAGGGCAAGGCGAATAAACCTTTTAGAGAAATAATTTCCACAATATAACCATCCGAACCTATGGTGGTACCCTTGCCGATAAACTGCCAGCCAAAATAGCGCCAATACATTTTATTGAGCTGGTAATTGACCATAAACTCCATTTGCTTGCCAAAATTATAGGTCTCATAATTTTGACCTTTATTTTGGTACTCGAACTGCCAATCCGGCGGCAAGCCCTGATAGCGGCGCGGCAGCGTACCCCAGGTGCCGTATTGCTCGCGGTTCAGATAGCTGACCATACCCTGAAGTGTCTCCGGATCATTTTCATCCACAGCCGGATTAAGATTGGAGCGCAGATAAATCATGGAATAGGTGGAATAACCGGTGATGATGAGCAAAACGCACATCATACACAAGCTAACGAGACGTTTATTATTTTTAAGAGCGAGATAGACGCCGAAAAATACGGCCAATACAAGAATGAGTAAAAACAGATACCCCCAGGGTGCATGCAAAGCGCCGGCGATGCGCGGAACAAATTGCACCACGCCGGGATAAATAACGCCAAAGGCCACAGCCGTAGCAGCGAGAAAAAAGACAAAGTTCCGAAAACTAATTTGATCCGGTTTGTTCGTTGTAAATAATGCAATACCGAGTAGAATAGCGCCCGACAAACCCAAGTTAACGCCGAACGAGATGCCGATGCTGAGCCCAATAACCAGAACAACCAGCACCACCAACAAGGTAATGCCAATATAACTGGCGAATTGTTTAAACGTCACTGCCTTGTTTTGGGATTGTAAATATTTGAAATAGATCACCATAAAAATAGCCGGCAAGGCGAGAATCATGAGCAAGTGAACGGCAATGGCAAGGCCAACAAGGTAAGCGATGAGCAGCAGATAACGTTCGTGGCCAGGCTCATCGGCTTTTTCCAGCCACACCAAAATAAGCCAAACAATGGAGGCTGTAAATAGCATACTGATGGCGTAAACCTCGGCTTCAACGGCGTTAAACCACAATGTATCTGTAAAGGCAAAGGCAAGCGCACCAATCATACCGCTGGCAACGAGAATCACCATATCAAACCTGTCTTTGGGTTCGCCGCGCCATTGTTTGATCAGTCGCACAATGATTAAATACAAAAAGGTGATGGTGAGGGCCGTTGAAAGCGCGGAAATGATATTGACGCGGAGGCCGATATCTGCGGCAATAGGCAGCATGGTAAAAACACGACCGAGCAACAAATAAAACGGCGCGCCAGGTGGATGCGGAATTCCCAAAATGTAGGAACAGGTAATAAATTCACCGCAATCCCAAAACGAAGTGGTAGGCGCGATGGTGCGCATATAGATAACCATGGATATGAGAAATGCTAATGCTGCAAAAATTCGATTAATTAGTTTCTGATTTTGCATTGTTTCTCCTCTATTCTAATGTCGAACGTATTTTTTTACCAATTCTAAGGCTAACTGCGCCGAACGCTCCCAACTCCATTGTTCCGCCCACAATCGGGCCTCGCGAGCGTAATGTTGTCTTTTTTGTTCGTCCTGCAACAGATTGCATACCGCATCAGTTAACTGATTTAAATTTCCATACTCGTACAAGGTTCCGGTTTTTCCATCAATTACCGAATCTCGTAACCCCGGCGCGTTTGCAGCTACT
>CAYPZM010000164.1:0-10641 GCA_964414825.1 uncultured Cytophagia bacterium
GTGCCCAAAACCGTGGATAATGATTTGCCGATTACCGACAACACGCCGGGTTACGGCTCGGTCGCCAAATACAATGCCGTTTCCATCCGCGAAGGTTCGTTTGATGTGGAATCCATGCACCGCGACTCGACCAAAGTGTTTGTGCTCGAATCCATGGGCCGCCATGCCGGCTGGATCGTTGGCGCCACCGGGCTGGCTGCCACCTCGGAACTTGATGGCCCGCATCTGATTTTGTTTCCCGAGCGCGCTTTTAACCAGGAAGATTTTTTGGCTCAAGTCGAAAACACCGTTGCCAAAGTCGGTTTTTGCGTTGTTGCCGTGTCCGAAGGCGTGAGTCGCCCGGATGGCACATTTCTCGCCGATTCCGGTTTGGTGGATAGTTTTGGCCACGCACAATTGGGCGGCGCGGCCATGACCGTATCCGATATTATCAAAGTAGAATTGAAGCTCAAAGTTCACACCGCCATTCTGGACTATTGTCAGCGTTCCGGCCGTCATATTGCCTCTAAAACCGATGTTGAACAGGCCATTGCTTGTGGCGAAGAAGCGGTAGCGTTGGCGGCACAAGGTAAAAACGGCCACATGCCGATCATTGTTCGCGATTCGGACGATCCGTACCACTGGTGCATCAGCTCTACGGAAATCAAAAATATCGCCAACAAGGAAAAAGAAGTGCCCGACGAATTCATTCGTGAAGACGGTTATCACATCACCGAGGCGTTCCGCCGTTATGCCCAACCGCTGATTGAGGGTGAGGATTATCCCGATTTTGTAAACGGCTTGCCGCAATACACACGCTTGAAAAAAGTGCTGATCCCCTCCAAAGTCAAATAATTCAAGCCCCGATTTTCGGGGCTTTTTTTATGCCCACTTTTTCCCTGGAATCTATTGCTCCTGATTGGTAAAAACCTTAGATTTAAAAAGCCAATTCGAAACGCTTTTCAGAAAGGATATCATGAAAAGACTGTCAATTCTCCTTTTTCTTTGGGTGAACGTTGTCATCTTGTCTCGTGCACAGGCGCAATATTTGGACATGAGAGATGCAAAGATCATTGTTTTTGAAAACGAAAACCGCGTTGAAAAGGCGGTGACCGTGTTGCAGGAGGAAATTGCAAAACGCACGGGCATTACGATGCCGATTCGGGATCGCTGGCCCGAACAGCCAACCAGCGTATTTGTCGTTGGCACGGAGGTCGCATTGGCCCAAGTTCCGCAACCTTTGCACGTGCAAATCCGACAACTGCCGGATATGCAAACAGAGGGATTTAAACTTTTAGTGGATGCATCCGCTGCCGCGGCGCTGGTGATCGGCCACGATACACGCGGCGTGCTTTACGGTGTTGGGCGTTTGTTGCGCAAGATGGCTCTCGATTCCAATCGAGTAGATGTTCCAACAGATTTGGTGCTCTCAACCTCTCCAACATATCCGCTGCGCGGACATCAGTTGGGATACCGCCCTAAAACCAATGCCTATGACGCCTGGAGTGTCGAGCAGTTTGATTTATACATCCGCGAGCTGGCCCTGTTTGGTGCCAACAGTATTGAAATTATGCCGCCGCATACCGATGACGACCGCACCAGCCGACACATGACCCTCCCGGCGTTTGAGATGATGGTCGAGCAGTCCCGCATTTGTGATTCCTACGATATGGATGTGTGGATGTGGTATCCGAACATGGGCAGCGATTATACGCACCCGGATTCTCTCGAAAAAGAACTGCAAGAACGCCGCGAGGTGTTTTCGGCGCTGCCGCGACTCGATGCCGTGTTTGTGCCCGGCGGCGATCCGGGCGATCTTTTTCCCACCATTTTATTCGATTGGCTGGATCAAATTTCCATTGTATTGCGCAAGAGCCATCCGAATGCTAAAATTTGGGTCTCACCACAAGCATTTCATCCCACTCGCGAGTGGATGGAATCGTTTTATGATCACATCAACCGCGGCTACAGTTTTGTCAACGGTGTGGTGTTCGGCCCCTGGGTCAAAACGCCGCTTGAGCACATGCGGATGAAGGTGAAACACAACCTCCCCATTCGCCGATATCCCGACATCACGCATAGTTTGAGTTCACAATATCCGGTGCCGCACTGGGATTTGGCCTATGCAATGACGCTGGGACGCGAATGCATCAACCCGCGGCCGCGCGATCAAAAAATCATTCACAATGCCTTGGACGAATTTGCCGAGGGCAGCATCAGCTATTCCGAGGGCACCAACGACGACGTGAACAAGTTTATCTGGAGCGATTTGGATTGGAATCCTGACACGCCTGTGCTTGAAATCCTGCAAGATTATGCCCGGCTGTTCGTCGGGCCCAATTATGAAGAAAGCATGACTCTGGGACTTTTAGCGCTGGAAGAGAATTGGCGTGGACCGCTTCTCGACAACGCCACGGTTGAAAACACATTACGACTGTGGCAAGCCATGGAGCAAGACACCCCAAAGGCGGTGTTGAACAATTACCGATTTCAAATGGGATTACTGCGCGCCTATTACGATGCCTATGTGCAACAGCGGTTGATTTATGAAACGGCGCTGGAAATTCAGGCGCGGGAAATATTGCGGGAGACCGCAGCCACGAACAGCCGTGCGTCGATAATTCAAGCGCGAGAGATTCTCGGACAAGCCTGGCAAAAACCGGTGCGCCCCGAATGGCATGAGCGCTGTTTTGAGCTCGCAAATGCATTGTTTCAGAGTATTGGCGCGCAGCTCACCGTCGAGAAACACGGCGCCAAATCCGGTCGCGGCAATTTTCTCGACTCGATTGAGATGCCGCTCAACAACGCCGTGTGGATGCTGGATCAGTTTGAACGCATTTTAGAGATCGAGTCCGAAGACGAACGGTTAACCGCAATTGCCAAAATGCTGAATCGTACCGATCCCGGTTCTGGCGGATTTCACGACAACTTTGGCAATCCCGGTAGCTGGGAGCACGTGGTACAACCGTTTTCCTGGATGCAAGATCCGGGCGGGCTGATGTCCCCGCGCGTTAGTTTTGGCGTTGGCCTGCGCAGCGAAGAGTGGGTGCATGAAGTCAAGGCGCACGGATTCCAAGGTCGCGCCACGCCGCTGGCCTGGATGAACCAGGTGACGACGCTGTTCGACACGCCGCTCGAACTTGTGTATGACAATCTGCAACGCAATATTGCTTATCGGTTACGCGTGGCTTATACCGGTCGATTTCGCTCCAGCATCAAATTGGTGGCCGAGGATTGTTTCGAGATTCACGATTTTATCCGAACCGGCGAGGAACCGATGTATGAGTTTGACATCCCCCCGCAAGCCACGCAGGACGGCCGGCTGGAGCTCAAATGGACCTGCCGCGAAGGTCAACGCGGCTCGCAGGTGGCGGAGTTGTGGTTGTTTCCCAAGCCGTAAGAAAAAGTACTAATTTTCATGCAAAGCCGCGCAAATTGCCGAGATACCGTTGAGAAAAAAATCGAGTTGGACAAACAATTTCTCTGCGGTTCTGTCGGACGAATGTCCGACGTCATTGCCCGTCCGGGATGAATATCCCGGACGATCTGGCTCTGATGGGTTCATCCAGGGATTCCATCTCTGGACGCCAAATGAACGAGGGCTTCAACCCCTGAATGTTCAACTTGAAAAACCAGTAATCTTGAAGTGACGGGGGCTGAAAACCCCCTTGGACTTTGCTTCCATGGAAGAACAGGTCGGAGGCCGAATCATGTTAAAAACCCAAGTTTCATTTTTGCTTTTGGCGGTGGTTCTAACGTTCTTTGATTGTGCTACACAAGATGAAGCATTTACACCCCAGGATCATCCCCTCATTTCGGCGCATACCTCCGGTTTGATTTCGCGCACCTCTCCCATCCGCATCGTTTTTGTGAATACTATTGCCGACTCTTCAGCTCTGAATCGAGCAGTGACGCCGTCGCCCCTTTCTTTTTCACCAAAAATAAACGGCACCTGTGTTTGGGCGCAGCGCAATGTGCTGGAATTTCGTCCGGATGGTTGGTTACCGCGCAATAAAAAATACACGGCCACGGTCCAATTGGCCAAATTGACAGAAATCCTGCGGGGAGAGGACACCTTTCGCTTTCAGTTCAGTACCCTTGCGCAATCCATGGACATTCGCATTGACGGCCTGCAAACGCAGGGGCCAGAGTTGTCTCAACAGGTTATCACTGGAACGCTTGAATTGGCCGATGCGGAAAATCCGCGCGATGCGGAAGAAATTTTGAGTGCGCAGCAGGAAAACGAGTCGCTGCCCATTACGTGGAGCCACGTCAATCCGCGCACACATCATTTTACCATTGAAAACATAACACGATATGAGGATTCCTCGCGGGTAAACCTTGAATGGAACGGCAGCACCATCGATCTCGACGAGCGTGGCGAACGTGACATTGCCATTCCCGGACAATCAACCTTTACTCTAATGTCCGCAAGAGCCGTGTATGGCCAACAGCACTATATCGAGCTGCGTTTCTCCGATCCGCTGCAACAAAGTCAGACGCTTCAGGGATTGATTCGCGTGCCGGATCACACCAATCTCACCTTTAATATTGAGGGAAACATCGTCCGCGTTTATAGCCCGCAACGTTTTTCGGGCAACATCACCATCACCATTGCGGCGGGGATTCGCAACCGTGCCGGATTTCGATTGGGCAAAGCGGCAGAAAATACCGTTCAATTTGAGGAAATAAAGCCGCAAGTGCGTTTCGCCAACAAGGGCACCATTGTGCCAACTACGCAAGGATTAACCATTCCGATTGAGGCTGTCAATTTGCGCGCGGTGATTGTGACGGCCACGCAGATCAAGGTGCAAAATATCCCGCAATTTCTGCAAGTAAACGCTTTGGATGGCGATCGCGAACTGCGCCGCGTCGGCAGCGAAGTGTGGAAAGATGTGATCGACCTTGGTTTTACGCCCGACCAGGAAAATCAGTGGCAGCGCTACGGTCTTGATCTGTCGCCGCTGCTGCAAAATTATCCCGGCGGATTTTATCGCCTCGCCCTCACCTTTCGCCGGCCGCATGTGGCTTATGATTGCCCGGAAGCGACGGATGAAGAGATCGATTTGTCGTTGGAATTCTGGGACGACGAGACCGACATGTGGCGCCAAGATTACGATCCTAACATTGACTGGCGCGAGTATCGCAACAATCGCGACAACCCCTGCCATCCGGCCTACTATCGGCAATGGTGGGATCACAACATCACCGTGGAACACAATGTGCTCATTTCCGACATTGGGCTCATTGCCAAACGCGGCGACACCGACTCGCTATTTGTAGCGGTGACGGATTTGCAATCCACCGAACCGCTTTCCGATGTCCAACTCACGGTTTTGGACTATCAGCAAAACACTCTAACCAGCGGCCAGCCGAACGCGAACGGTTTTGCGCAGTTTGCTGCCTCGCGCACGCCGTATCTTTTGGTTGCCGAACGCGGTGTGCAGCAAGGCTATTTAAAACTCAATGATGGCAGCGCCCTTCCAGTCAGCCATTTTGACGTCGGCGGTACCACACGAGAAAGCGGATTAGGGGGGGTTATTTATGGCGAGCGCGGTGTTTGGCGACCCGGTGACGGGATTTTTCTGACCTTTATTTTGCACTCGGAAGTACCGCTGCCCAAAACTCATCCGGTGCGGTTAGAGTTTGTCAATCCGCGCGGCCAACTGATAGATACGCAGGTGCAAACCACATCCACAAATGGCTTTTATGTGTTCAAGCTGCACACTCGAGCCGATGCTCCAACCGGCAACTGGCTGGCGCGATTGCGGGTAGGCGGCGCCACGTTTGAAAAAACCGTCAACATTGAAACCGTGATGCCGAATCGGCTTAAAATCAATCTGGATTTTGGCGATGTGACTGAACTGAAACCGGGTACCTTGCAGGGTACACTGTCATCGACCTGGCTGCACGGCGCACCGGCGCGCGATCTCAAGGCTGATATTGAGCTGCAATATCAGCCCACAACGACTATATTTGAAGATTTTCCAAATTATACGTTTGACGATCCAACTCGCTCATTCCAAACCGAAAGCCGTCTCATTTTTGATGGCCAGCTAAACGAGCAAGGTCAGGCATCGTTTTCGGCTGCCATTCCCAAAGATATGACACCTGCCGGACAATTAAAGGCGCGTCTCACCACGCGCGTGTTTGAGCCGGGTGGCGCGTTCAGCATCGATTATCTTTCATTGCCGCTGCATCCCTACAAACACTACATTGGTGTTCATGTTCCCAGAAACGAGTCGGGACGTGATATGCTGGTAACCAATCAAGCGCATCCAATTGACATTGCCCGTTTGACGCCAGAGGGTGCTCTGGAAGGAAACGGCACGGTTGAAATAAAACTCTACAAAATCGAATGGCGCTGGTGGTGGGAAAAAGGCGAGGAGTCTCTGGCAAACTATATTGGCCAGCGCGCTTATCAGCCTGCACAAATCGACACTGTGCAATTATCAAACGGCACCGGCGATTGGACGCTCAACATTGAAAATAATGCATGGGGCCGCTATCTGCTGCTCGCGCGCGATCTGCAGGGCCGACACAGCAGCGGTGAGGTGATTTATCTCGACTGGCCCGGCTGGCGCGAGCGAGACGCCGCGCCGGAGGCTGCCACCATGTTGTCGCTGAGTGCGGATAAAGACGAATATCGCGTCGGCGAAACGGCAACAATATCGTTTCCCTCCAGCAGTACGGGACGAGCGTTGGTGAGCCTGGAATCGGGCACGGGTATTCTGTCAGCACAATGGGTCGAGCCCACCAGCGACCGTACGCAGTTCAGTTTTAAAGTCATGCCGGACATGGCGCCGAATATTTACGCGCACGTTACGTTTGTGCAGCCGCATTTGCAGACGGCCAATGATTTGCCCATTCGCCTGTATGGCGTGACGCCCATTTTGGTGACCGATCCGCAAACCAAACTCTCCCCCGTCATTGCGACTGAAAATGTGTTTGTGCCGGAAACCAGCACGGCCATTTCTGTCTCCGAAGAAAATGGCCGGCCTATGACCTACACATTGGCGGTTGTAGATGAAGGCCTGCTGGATTTGACCGGATTTCCAACGCCAAATCCATGGGACCATTTTTACAGTCGCGAAGCTTTGGGAGTGAAAACCTGGGATTTGTATGATGCCGTAGCCGGGGCCTATGGCGCAAAACTGGAACGCTTTTTGGCGATTGGTGGCGGTGAAGGCATAGAGTTACAAGGCGAGCGACAGGCGAATCGATTTCCGCCCATGGTGCGCTATCTCGGGCCGTTCGAATTGGGAAAAAATAAAACCAATCAGCATCAAATCGATATTCCACAATACGTAGGTTCGGTGCGAGTGATGGTTGTGGCCGGTCACAACCAGGCGTTTGGCGCCGCGGATAAATCCGTGCCCGTGCGCAAACCGCTCATGGTGCTGGGAACGCTGCCGCGCGTTTTGACAGTCAATGAACGCGTTGCCTTGCCCGTTAACGTATTTGCATTGGAGGAATCGGTTCAACAGGTGACCGTTTCGGTGCGCGCCGACGGGCCGGTGCAGTTTATCGATGAAACGGAAAGACAAGTCACGTTCACCGAAACCGGCGACAAACTGGTGACGTTTACCGTTGAGGCTATTGCCAACGCCCCGATTGCCACATTTTTTATTGAAGCAAAAAGCGGCGAGGAACGCGCCTCGCACTCGATAAACATCCAGGTGCGCAATCCCATGTCGCCGGTTACCGATGTGCTTGCAAAAGAGCTCAAGGCCGGCCAATCCTGGCAGGAAACTCTGCAGCTTCCCGGACAACCAGGCACCAACGCGGTATCTCTCGAAGTCTCTCGCATTCCGCCCATGAATCTGCAAAAGCGCCTCAATTTTCTCGTGCAATACCCGCACGGCTGTGTCGAACAGGTCACGTCGGCGGCGTTTCCGCAATTGTATCTCAACACATTGCTCGACTTGCCCACAGACCGACAGGATGAAATTGAGAAAAACGTCAAAGCGGGAATCGAGCAGCTCCGCCGCTTTCAGCATGCGGATGGCGGT
The DNA here is from genome assembly GCA_964414825.1 of uncultured Cytophagia bacterium. Taxonomy (GTDB): domain Bacteria; phylum Zhuqueibacterota; class Zhuqueibacteria; order Residuimicrobiales; family Krinioviventaceae; genus CAYPZM01. Next base: position 7,992 of record CAYPZM010000164.1, read on the forward strand.
TTTGTGTACTGGCCCGGCGTTGCGGAATCGGATCCGTGGTCGACCAATTATGCCGGGCATTTTCTGGTGGAAGCGCAGCGTGCCGGCTATAGCGTGCCAAACGCGATGCTGAACCAGTGGAAAAGTTTTCAAAAACAGAGCGCGCAATTTTGGGTCACAGGTGGCGATCGTTCCGAGCTCATTCAAGCTTATCGACTGTACACATTGGCATTAGCCGGTGAGGCCGATCTCGCCTCGATGAACCGGCTCAAAGAACGCGAAAACCTTTCCACCGCGGCAACATGGCGCTTGGCGGCGGCATACCAATTGGCCGGGCAACCCGAAGCCGCGCGCTCCTTGAGTCGCGGTAACTTGAACATCGAGCCGTACCAAGAATTGTCCAATACCTATGGTTCGGCATTGCGGGACAAGGCTATGGTTCTCGAAACGTTGGTATTGCTCGACGATCAATCGCGAGCGCTCGAACTGGCCAGAGAGCTCTCGGAGGAATTGAGCTCGGACAAATGGTTGAGCACGCAGACCACGGCGTATGCGCTCATCGCCATGGCGCGATTTGCCGGAGTGGTCGAGGAGACGACCGAGTTGACGGTTCAGGTAGAGTGGCAGGATGAAAAAAGCATCGAGCTTTCCGGAACGTCTCCCGTTCTGCAGCATGAATTTGCTGTGGGGCAAGATACGGTTGCCACCATTCAAATAATCAATGAAAATGAGGCGCCAATTTTCCCGCAGCTTTTGTCGCGAGGATTGCCCAAAATGGGATCAGAAACCTCGGCGTCGAACGGATTGAGCCTTTCGGTTCTGTACAAAGATACGGAGGTGAATCCTCTGGACATCTCAACATTGGCTCAAGGCACGGACATTGTCGCCGAGCTCACGGTGAAAAATATGGGTTCCATTGGCCGTTATGAAGAGCTGGCATTGACGCATTTGGTGCCAACGGGTTGGGAGATTCACAACGAGCGTTTGGTGGAAACCAGCGATCAGCAACATTACGATTACCGGGACATTCGCGACGACCGCATTTACACCTATTTCGATTTGAACCAGGGCGAAAGCAAAACCTTTCGTTCCCGTCTCAATGCCAGCTATGTGGGCCGGTTTTATCAGCCGCCGATTTCGGTCGAGGCCATGTACGACGCCACCATCAACGCGCGTCTCAAAGGCCAATGGATTACCGTGGAATTGCCGGGGAAGTAGCGTGATCTTTTTCAAACACATCCAGGAGCATCGTTGGTGGGTTTTCGCTCTTTTGTTCCTCCTTATTTTTATGATGATGCCGGTGACACAGTTCGAGTCGCCGTATTCCACAGTATTGCTCGACCGAAACGGTCACTTGCTCGGCGCCGGCATCGCCACGGACGAGCAGTGGCGTTTTCCACCGCTGCGAGAGGTACCGGACAAATACAAGCAAGCCGCACTTTATTATGAGGACAAACGATTTTATCAGCATCCCGGCATCGATCCAATTGCGATAGTCAGAGCGTTAAGGGACAATCTGATCAAAGGTGAAATTATCAGCGGCGCCAGCACCATCACCATGCAAGTGGTGCGGCTGTCGCGGCCGAGGCGACCGCGTACCATCAGCGAGAAGTTAATTGAAATGCTCCTGGCACTTCGTTTGGAGCTCGCTGCCAGCAAAGAAAAAATTCTCGCCATGTACGCATCGCACGCTCCGTTTGGCGGCAATGTGGTCGGGCTCGAAGCCGCGGCCTGGCGCTATTTTGGTCGCGCGCCGGATGAGCTTTCCTGGGCCGAATCCGCGACCCTGGCCGTGCTGCCCAACAGTCCTGCGTTGGTACATCCCGGCCGTAATCGTGAACAGCTTTTGCAGAAACGCAATACTGTGCTGCAAACGCTGTATCAACACGATCGAATCGACTCGCTCACCTGGGTGCTGTCGAAGCGCGAGCCTTTGCTGCCGGCGCCACAACCGCTGCCCATGCTAGCGCCGCACCTGCAGCAGTATATCCATTTAACAGCCCCAAACCAGGGGGCGCGATTCAAAAGCACATTGGACAAATCGCAGCAAGAGCGAGTACATGCGGCGGCCACAAGGCAAGTGCAGCAGCTCTCCCGCAGCGGAATTCACAACGCCGCTGTGCTGGTTGCGGATGTCGAGACGTCCGAGGTTCTCGTGTATATCGGCAATTGTGTTTCGAGTGACGATCCGGATCACAGTCCCCATGTGGATATTACTCGGGCGCCGCGCAGCAGTGGCAGTATTCTCAAACCGCTGTTGTATGCCTCCATGCTTGAAAGTGGCGAAATCCTTCCAAAAATGCTCGTGCCGGATATCCCGACGCAATTGGGCGGATTTATGCCGGAAAATTATACGCGCACCTATCAAGGCGCCGTTCCCGCGTATGAGGCTCTGGCGCGCTCGCTCAACGTGCCGGCTGTGCGTTTGCTGCAACGGTTTGGCGTGGATCGGTTTTATGACCAACTGCAACGTTTGGGTATGACCACACTGTTTCGACCGGCGCCGGATTACGGCTTGTCGCTCATTCTCGGCGGCGCGGAAACGACGCTGTGGGACATGGTCGGCATTTACGCCGGATTGGCGCGCGGCGCTCAAATGGCGGAATCCACCGTTTCTTCCTTTTATCCTTTAAAAATTAAACATGAAATTAGCACCGGCGAGACCCGTGAG